>JAKEHV010000352.1 GCA_022614915.1 Gemmataceae bacterium
GGATAGGTCGCGGAGGGCCGGGCCGCATCGGCGTCGAACAGGCCGGCCGCCACCAGGCACTCCATCACAAGCTCGGAACAAAAGTAGCTTTGGCGCAGGCCTTGCGGTCTGCCCACGTGCGCGGTGCGCAAGAGGCCGCGCGTCCGGAAGGGCGTCAATTGCAATCCGAGCCTGCCGAGCGCGAAGCGCTTGCCGTCGTTGGCCATGGCGAACTGGGTCAGCCTCGCTGATTGGTCTGCCGTCAAGGGCACGGTCCGCCGCCGCAACCAGACGCGGCCGACCGCCGCGTAACTTTCCAGATGCGGCATGCAATCCAGCACCCGGCAGCGGTAGGTGTCGTGCGGGCCCGCTTCGAGAATCGCCAGCGAACCATCCGGCCGGGTAAAGACAATGCCCGAATGCGTCGGATGCCCCGTGCCGGCCAGGTTGTGCATGATTTTCCAGAACATCGATGTGTCGGTCGACAGCATGATGTCGCCCGGCTGGGGTTGGTACGCGCGCGCCGGGCCGCGCAACTCGAAATCCAAGCAATAGGAGGGTTGATAGAGGTAGGAGCCGCAACTCCCCGACCCCTCTCCCCCTAGGGGGCGAGGGGCGCTATCTGCGGGCGGTGAAACGCCCACAGCAAGGAGCGCGAACAAAGACACAAGCATGGCAAGAGGCCTCTTCCATGGCGCAGGCGCAGCGCCCCGGGCGTACACATTCGGCTTGCCTAGATTATCGCATGCTCGCCCCGATTTTGGTTCCTGTCGCGCTCGCGCAAAATGCGAACAATGCTGGACTAGTTCGGGTTGTCGGGAACAATGGACTTCTGCCAAAAGGTCCAAATGTAGCGAAGGGGCGAACGGTTCCATAGGGGCGGCCACGCCGCGTTTTTCTTCGCCCGTTCCGCCGCTTCTTTCCCAAGCCGGCAACCGATGAAACCTTGTAACTGCGCCCTTTGCTCGCAATTTGGTGCTCCATAGAGACAGCAACGATGACCACGCCGCTTCGCCAGATCGTGTCACTATTGAGGAAAAAGGGGCTTTCGCAGATCTTCGAGCGCATCGCCTTGGAGCATGCGTCGCTGCATATGAAAGGGCTGTCGGCCGAAACGGTCGGCGCCGAACGCACCGTCAAGATCGAAGGCCGCTGGGTGACGAATTTCGGCTCGGACAGCTTCCTCGGCCTGGATCAAGATCCACGGCTCTGGAGCGCGCTGACGCGCGGCCTAGAGGAATGGGGCACGCACAACGGCACGTCGCGGGCCTTCGCGAGCGCCCGGCCCAATTTCATCGCGGAGGAAAAACTGGCGGCCTGGCTGGGCGCCGAGGCGGCCGTCATCTTTCCCTCCGTGACGCTGGCCAATCACGGGGCCATACCTGCGCTGGTGAGCCGCAGCGACGTGATCGTCACCGACCGTTTCGCCCATAACTCCATCTTCGAAGGCGTCAAGCTGGCCTCGGCGCGCGGCGCGCGCACCGCAACCTTTGCTCACAACGATGCCGACGACCTCGCCCGTGTCCTGGCCGACCTGGAGCCGTATCGCCATGCCCTGATCGCCGTGGACGGGGTCTACAGCATGAGCGGCCAGCTGCCCCCCTTGCGCGCGTTTCAGGACGTCGCCCTGGCGCGGCGCGGCTTCCTTTACGTTGACGACGCCCACGCCACCGGCGTGCTCGGCAACCAAGGCCGCGGCACCGTGCTGGACGCGCTTGGCAGCTATGAAAACACGGTGGTCGTCGGCTCGCTCTCCAAAGCGCTTTCCTGCTTGGGCGGTTTTGTGGCCGGCGACGGCGAAACCTTGTGGATGCTGTCCATCCACTCCAACGTGCTTATTTTCGGCGGACCCATCCCGCCCCCGTATCTCGAAGCCATATGCGCCGCCGTGGACATCGTGAACTCGGAGGAATACCTGGCGATCCGCCGCCGGCTCGATGCCAACGTCCAAGCCTTCCTGGCCGGCGTCCGTGCGCTGGGCTTCATCGTCCAGGGCGGCGTCACGCCGATCGTCTCGCTCCTCATCGGCGATGAAACGGACACGCTTTGGTCCGGGCGTTTCCTCTTCGAGCAAGGCTATTACGTCCAATCGGTGATCTTCCCTGCCGTGCCGCACCACGAAGGCGTTCTGCGCATTCAAATCAACGCCAACCATCGGCCGGAAGCGATTGCCGGGCTGCTGGACGCGCTTCACAGCCTGCGACAAGCGCTCTTTGCGCCACGAACGAGCATTCCGGCATGACCGTGGGATAGAACTCCGATTCTGTCCGGCTTGGCAGTCGGTCAGAATCGGAGTTCCGTTTCGAGCGCGTGGAAGAGAACTTTCGGCATGCCAATTTGGATGCGATCGAGCCTGCCGCGCTGCGAGTTGGGGTACCAGAGAAAATGGTGTAGCAAGAATAGGCCAAGAGGCGACGCCATGCAAATGAGCGCAATGGCCCATAGCCAGCGGCTTTTGAAGATGGCGACGAGCCGACTTCTCCGAGTGCGGCGACTGGTCGCCGCTTTAGGATTTTTGGAACGCTCCATGCTGCCGTTTTCCTGGAGGATCACGTGAAACCTCCGCGCTTCGCTTGCGTCAAATGCCAAGCCAGGACCGGATGCGCGGCAGAATGCCTCGCGGTGCGGTCCCAAGGAACCCTTTCGTAGCCACTCGACCTGTATTGTCGCAATCGATCCAAAGCAACCCGTCTGCCGTCAAAACGTCAATTGTCCTAGGAGAGTCCGTGAAACCACTTCGCCTCAAAACTGCAATTCTCTGAATATCATAACTCTTGTCACCAGATATCGAATGTCGCTCGTAACCTTCGGGAGTCCAGGTTTCAACGATCGCTACTCGGCTCCCCGGAAGAATCGGCTCTTCCAAGTCTTCCAAGTCCTCAACAATTGCTATTGCCTCTTCGTATGACATTCCCGTTTGGACGAGGTCAAGTTTGCCGCGCGGTGAATTGGGATACCAGACGAAATGATCCATTAGAACTAAGCCAAAAACTACTCCCATGCAACAGACCGCGATCGCCCAGAGCCGGCGGCTCTTGAAAATGCTGACGAGGCGACATCTTGGAGTGCGGCGGCTCGTCGCCGCTTTAGGGTTTTTGGAAGACTCCATGCTGCCGTTGTCTTGGAGGATCAAGTGACACCTCCGCGCGTCGAAAACCCGAAAATCCTAAAGCGGTGACGAGTCACCGCACTCCAAAAAAAGCGGCGGAAAAGCGCCGCACTCCAAATCACGGCGTCTTGGGCGGCGGCGGGCCCGCATGGGTGCGCAGGTTCATGGCATAGACCGCCACGAGCACGTGTTTGGCGGCAAAAAGCGCGATGATGCCGGCCGCAACGTGAATGGTGAAAAACCAGCCGCAGATCACCACAGTGAACACCGTCATGACGATCTGCCATAGCCGGAAATGGACGCGGCGCACGGGATCGTCGACGTTGGTTATGGGCGGGACCGGAGGAGGAGAATCATTGCCCATTTTCACATCTTTGATTTCGTCTCCACAAGCATTGTAAGCCACACGCCAAAAATAAGTAATCAATAAATCGCGCGCAAACGGCCACAGCCAGGGCGTTAGGAAAACGCAGAGACACTAGCCCGACGCGCTAGCGAGGGCGATGGACGTCACCCACGCCAACCAACCCGTCGTGCCAGCGAGGGCGTCACCCGCCAGAACAACCGGAAAGAGGGGCAAGACATGGAAACTACGTTGCATCTCGCGTCCCGTTCTTGGCAACGCGTGGAATGCCGTAAGACGGTTCCCTTGCGGATGGACCTTTTCGACCACGAGCTTGGCTTGGTGTGTGTGCTGGAGGGTGTCGCGGACGCGATCAGGGTGAAAGAAATGCAAGCGCACCTCTTAACTTTGGCGGCGCGTTGTCCCGGCCGCCTGGTGGTGGACCTTTCCGGTCTTTGCGAACTATGCGAGGCAGCGCTCGGCGCCTTCGAGGCTTTTTGCCGCTTCGCGCTCAAGATTGACGCGGCGCTGAAACTGGTGCGCGCCCCGGATCCGGTCCTGTGCCGGTTGGCCGAGGCGCGCCTGCTCCACGCCATCGAGCTTTACGACGGCGTCGTTGACGCGTTATGGGCGTAGAGAATCCCTCGCTCACGCGTCGGGCTAGCGTTGAAAATCCCTCGCTCGCGCGTCGGGTTGGTGTTGAAGAATCTACTCGTCCGCGTCTTCGTCCAAATGCTTCAGAAAAGTCAACGTCTCGTTTTGCAGGTAGCCTGCGCCCGGAAGCGTGGCCCAGCGGCCGACCAGGCGCGGCCCGGACTCGATCTTGTACGTGTTGAGGCCGCGCAACAGGCCGCGCTCGTTCGGCAACGCCCAACTGGCTGAGAACATGTTGCCCTGGCGGACGCCGATGCCGGTGAACGTCGAGCCGCCGTTCACCATCCACTGGATCATGTAGACTTCGTTTTTCTTGGAAATGACGGCGACGCCGCTATACGCTTTGCCGCCGGTTTCGACCCCTTTGCAGGTGTAATAGCCGCTGATGTCGGCCACCTCCTGTTCCAATTGCGCCTTTTTCTCCACGCGGGCCACTGCTTGGTCCGGGAGATTGGGCGTGAAGACCCCCGTGGCGGCCACGATCACGAACATGCGGCTGATCATCTTGGAACTCCTTTTCCAAAGGGGACACAAGGACATCCGTTTCCTACGTAGCGACGTCGCAATAAATCCGAATCTCGAATATCGAAATACGAAACAAATCCAAAACCCAAAGGAGAAATCGCCAAACCATTACGTTTCCATCTCGTTCCCAAACTCCGTTTGGGAACGCACTTCCTCGAAACTCCGTTTCGAACCTACGAATTCGGGCTGACCGGAACTCTTGCGAGTTCCGCTACGAAACCTTGACTGCTTCCGTCTGAGGATTCATCTTCATCTGCTCCCGCAAAAGCGCCCGGTTGATCACTTGCAAGAACGCCAAAGCACTGGCTTCGATGATGTCGGTGCTGACGGCCCGGCCACGCAACGTCCGGCCGGCGTATTCCGCTTCGAGCTGCGCTTCACCCTGGGCGTCTTCGCCCACCGTGACGCTGCGCACCTGAAACTCCTTGAGCGTGACATTGACGCCGGTGATGCGCTCGATGGCCTGAAACACCGCATCCACCGGGCCGTCGCCGGTGCAAGCGTCTTTGTGCAGCGTGCCGTCCTTATGCCAGAGGACGACGGCGGCGTGCGGCACCGAGGCCGAGCCGCCGCTGCA
>JAKEHV010000353.1 GCA_022614915.1 Gemmataceae bacterium
AAAAAGTCCGAACCGATGATCGGCTGGTCGCTCGTTTTCCCTGCCGGGACGTGGCCCGGCCAGCGCACAATGCCCGGCACGCGGATGCCGCCGTCGTAGACGGAGCGTTTGCGGCCGCGCAGTCCGCCGGTCGAGCCGCGCGTTCGGCCCTTTTGGCCATCGCCCTCGGGACCGTTGTCGCTGGTGAAGATGACGATAGTGTTGTCCGCCAGTTTGAGGTCCGCGAGCGCCTGCATCAGCATGCCGAAGGCGTGATCCAATTGCGTGATGTTGCCGTGGTGCTGTGCTTTGTCGGAATCGCTTTTCACCAGGTCAGGATACAACTCTTGAAAGCGCGGATCGGTCTCGATGGGCAGGTGCGGCTCGTGAAACCAGACGTTGAGAAAAAACGGCTTGGTGGGATCGCGCTCCTTCTTTAGCCAATGGATAGCTTCCTTGACGATGATCTCCGACGAAAAGCCTTCCATCACGCCGGCGGCTTTGCCGTTGCGGACGAAGTTTTTCGGATTCTGGTGGCTCGGGCCGGCGTTGTTCTGCGTCGCCAGCCACCAGTCGAAGCCGTGATCGCTCGGCTGCGGCTGCTTCGCGGAGTTGAAAAGGCCGTTCAGATGCCATTTGCCCACGTGGCAAGTCGCGTAGCCTAGACGTTTCAGCAAGGTTGCCAGCGTGACTTCGCTCGGCCGCAGGTGGACGTTGCTGCCTTGGGGAATCCAGGTGAAGACGCCGTTGCGATAGGGAGTGCGCCCGGTCAGAATCGCTGAGCGCGACGGCGAGCACACGGGGCAGGCGGAATAGCATTGC
Organism: Gemmataceae bacterium; assembly: GCA_022614915.1. Lineage (GTDB taxonomy): Bacteria > Planctomycetota > Planctomycetia > Gemmatales > Gemmataceae > JAKEFD01. Next base: position 802 of record JAKEHV010000353.1, read on the forward strand.
GTGAAGCGCATGCCCTCTTGAGCGAACTTGTCCAGGTTCGGCGTCTTGATGACCGGATTGCCGTAACAGCCAAGATCGCCCCAGCCGAGATCGTCGGCAAGGACGATGACGATGTTGGGCGGCTTCCGATCTCCAGCGCGCACCGAGTTGGTGACACATAATCCAACCGCAAGAGCCGCGAGCCAAGATGTAATTCGCATGGGATGCTCCGAGCGCGAAACGATGAATCAGATGGGGAACTAATAGCCCTTTTGCTTGTTGACGACGCACAAGAGCGGCTCGCCGGCGACGAAACGGCGCACGTTTTCACGATACAGCCGCCATTGCCGGTCGCGGGCGCCGTCGGATTGGCCGCCGATGTGCGGGCTGATGATGACATTCTTCACTTGCCACAGCGGGTGGTTTTGCGGCAACGGTTCCGGGTCGGTCACGTCCAGACCTGCGCCCGCGATTTGACCGGACTTGAGAGCGGACATCAGGTCGTCACTCTTGACCAGGCCGCCGCGCGCGATGTTGATGAAGAACGCCGATTTCTTCATGGCCGCGAATTGGCTGGCGCCGAACAAGCCGCGCGTCTCGGCGGTCAGCGGGCAGGCGAGCACCACGACGTCGGCGCCCGGCAACAAGTCCATCAGTTTTTCAGGCCGCCCCAGGCTGAACACGAAGTCAGGCTTGACCAGCGCTGGGTTAGGATCGACGGCCGAAACGCGCATACCGAAGCCGTGAGCGCGTTTGGCGATCTGCGAGCCGATGCCGCCCAAGCCGACAATCAGCATGTTGTGCCCGTGCAGTTCCATCTGCTTGCCGGAGGCTTTGAGCGCTTTCCAATCGGCGGGGCCTTTCTGCAACGGGCCGCGCGCAAGGGCCAAGAGCAGCGCCATGGCCTGATCGGCAACATTGGGGCCATAAAGGCGCTGGGTATTGGTCAGGACGATGTCGCTCTTGACCAATTCGTCAAACATGTAATTCTCGACGCCGGCGCTGCCCACCTGCAGCCAGCGCAGCTTCTTGCCGGCGTTCACAATGTCTTTTGTGCAAAAGCCGAGCACGGCGTCCGCGTCCGCCGCTTCGCGCGCCGCTTCGTCCGCATCCTTCACAGGCACGAACAACACGTCCGGCGCGATCCGCTTCAGCTCCAGCAACTTGGCAGGCATCAAGCTCGGCAACACGACCTTCTTCGGCGACGTCCAACCCGCTGTCTTCTTCGTCGGCGACGGCCCTTCGTAGATGCCGAAATCCTCGACCAGGTCCCAAGGCATCACGCGGCCCAAGAGCTCATCGTAGACGTGCTGCGTTTCCGCCTTGCGCGTATTCGCTTCGATCGTTGTCCATTTCTTGTGCCAGGGCATGTCGATGCTCTTGAGGATGTCGCCAAACTCCTTGCCGGCGTCGATGCCCTTTTGCACCTGTTCGCGCAGCTCGCGGAAATAGCGCTGCTGTTTCTGCAAGACGTCGGGACCGGCCAACGGACCGTGGCCGGGGCAAACGATCTTAACGTCGAGCTGCATTGCTTTATCGAGGACTTTGATCCAAGAGGCGGTATCGGAGTGGCCCGTGTAGTTGAAGGGGCCGTTGGTGCAGGCGTCGCCGGTGCAGAGGATCTTTTGCTTGGGAAGATACATGAAGCCGTCGCCGGCGGTGTGGGCGTGGCCGAAGAACAGGAATTCGACGCGTTGTTTGCCGTCGTCGAGCACCAGCTTTTCATCGAAGATGATGTCAGGCACTTTCAGAAAACTGCCGGCGACGTCTTTGCGGCCCGTGGGTCCTTTGGCGGCGTCGGCGAATTGTTGCGGCCCGTCGACGCGCAAGAGGCGAGCGCAATTGGATTGCGCTACGATGCTGGCCCCCGCTTTGGCGAAGATCGCGTTGCCATAAGCGTGGTCGCCATGGTGATGCGAGTCGAGCACATAGCGGATCGGCTTGTCGGTGGTCTTCTTCACGGCCTCGATGACGTCGCCGGCCTCCTTGGGGAAGTTGGCGTCGTAGACGACGACGTATTCATCGAAGACAACCCAGATGTTGTTGCTGCCGCCGAAGACGACCGCCTTGTCCGTGGCGCTGATGGCCGAGTAGCGGAAGAAGACGCCGGGCGCAATTTCGCGGACGTCGTTGAACTTCATGGGGGCAAGTGCGTCCTGGGCTTGGCACGGCAGGGAACAGGCGGCCAAGGCGACGAGAGCCAATCCAAAGCGGCGTATCATGTTTTTCACCTGTGGATGGTTTTTGGGTGGCCCCAATGTATGACGAATAGGGTAGAATCGCAACCAGCAATTGGCTCAAAATGGTTGGCGATGAACTCCTGCCTTATTACCGCCGATCGCCTGTGGGACGGTAGCGGGGGGCCGACGCTGGTTCGGCCGCTGGTGCGCGTCTCCGATACGCACATCGACGCGGTCGAGCGCGGCATGCCGCAGCCTGCGACCTGCACCGGCGAGCGCTACGACTTTCCCGGCTGCACGATCTTGCCCGGCCTCATCGACACGCACGTGCATCTCGTGTTTTCCGCGCTTGCGACCAACGAAGCGATCATTGAGCAAGTGACGCGCGAGACAGACGCCGAACTATTCCAACGCGCTTTGGCGAACGCGGAGGCCGCTTTGCGCGCGGGCATCACAACCGTGCGCGACTGCGGCGGCAAGAACGCCGTAGTGCAAGCAGTGCGCGACGCCATTCGGAGGCGCGACGTCGTGGGGCCGGACATCCTCGCTTGCGGCATGCCGATCACGACCACGCTCGGGCATTGCCATTGGCTCGGTCTGGTCGCGGACTCGCTGGAAGAAGTGGACGCCGCCTCTTTGCGCATGCTGGCCGAAGACGCGGATTTCTTGAAGGTGATGGCGACGGGCGGCAACATGACGCCGACGTCCGATCCCATGAAAGCGCAATATGGCTCGGAGGCGCTGGCGCGAATCGTGGAAATCGGGCGGGCCGCGGGCAAACACGCCGCCGCTCATGTCCTGAGCCGGGCCGCCCTGCCGGAAGTGGTCGCCGCCGGCTACCGCACGATCGAACATTGCGATTGGCGCGTCGAGGAATGGCGCTACGAGTTCGACCCGGACCTGGCCCGTCGCATGATCGACCAGGAGCAGTACGCGGGCATCACCGTCTCGGGCACGACGCGGCGGGCATTTCTCGAGGAGATTCGCTTGGACACGTCCGGGCCGATTCGCCGGCTCGACATGCGCTTCGAATGCGAACGCCGCATGATGGACTTTGGCGTTAAGTACACTCTGCACACCGACGCCGGCGTGCGCCTGACGCCGATCGAGCGCTTCGATTTGGGCTTGCGCACGGCCCAGATCGAGCACAAGCTGACGCCGCACGAGATTCTGCAAGCCGCGACCGCGACGGCGGCAAAGGCAATATCTCTGAATGATCGCGGCGTCTTGCAAGCGGGCAAACGCGCTGACTTGATCGTGGTCGAGGGAGATCCGTTGCGCGATTTGACGTGTTTGGAAAAGGTGAAGGCGGTGATGAAGGCGGGCGTGTGGGTGAAGAAATAGCTTAGCGTCGAGGTCCGCTTGCGTTTTGCGGTCGCAGGATCCCACGCCGCAGCAAGGCGCGCATTGAGCGCGAAACGCAAGCCGCGTGTTTTTCCTTTTCATTCTGCGCCGTTGGGTTATAACACACTCACCCTATCAATCGTTTCCACTTAAGGAGAGTTTCTCCCATGAAACGGCGTCTCTTTCTCACGGAGGCAGTTGTAGCGATTCTTGGTCTGTCGGCGTTCCTCTCTACCTCCCGCGCCGGCGAAAAGAAAACCGGCGACTGGGTCCCCATTTTCAACGGCCGCGACCTCGATGGCTGGAAGATTTCCTACGGCGGCAAGGGCAACGCCCAAAACAGCACCTGGAAGGTCGAAGGCGGCGTCATCGTCGGCGACGGCGAAGTCAGTCACCTCTTCAGCCCGCGCGGCGACTACGAAAACTTCGAAGTCAAAGCCGAGATCCTCATCAACGATAAGGGCAACAGCGGCTTCTACTTTCGCACCCAATACGGCCCCGGTTTCCCCAAGGGCTATGAGGCCCAGGTGAACGCCACCCACGGCGACCCGGTCCGCACCGGCAGCATCTACAACCACGTGAAAATCTTCAAGCAGTTGCACAAGCCCGACGAGTGGTTCAACTATCACTTGAAGGTGCAAGGCAATCGCATTTGGGTGACGGTCAACGACCAGCTCTTGTACGAGTACGTCGATCAATCCAAGGCGTTCAAGAGCGGACACTTCGCCTTTCAGCAGCACAACGTCGGCAGCGTGGTGAAAATTCGCAAGCTCGAAGTGAAGGAACTGAAGTAAGACATGCCTCCGAATTGGCGACTGCCGCCGGGCGTTTCCCGTGCTCTATGGGATTACTGCCACGATCCCGCCAATGCACGCCGCTACGATGACGAATTGGCAACTGCGCCCCTCACTAACCAAGACATCCAATTCGTGGTGGAGCATTGCCAAACGCCAGCGCGGCTTATCGACCTGGGCTGCGGCACGGGGCGTTTGTCCTTGGCGCTTGCGGAGAGGGGCTTTCGTCCGTTGGCGGTCGATTTGTCACCCGAAATGCTGTGCATCTTGCAGTCAAAAGCCAAGGCAAATGGACTGGCGATTCCGTGCTTGCAGGCAAACCTCGTGGAATTGGATGCCTTGGCGGACGCGTCCTTCGACTATGCGGCGTGTCTATTCAGCACGCTTGGTTTGATCGAAGGCGTCGAGAATCGCCGGCGTTTTTTGGGGCACGTGCGCCGCTTGCTCGGGCCCGGCGGCATGTTCGTGCTGCACGCGCACAACTTTTGGTTTCATCTGTGGACCCGACGTGGCCGGCGATTGCTGTGGCGAAATCGTTTCCGCGGCGACTTCCTCATGCCGCCGCACGACGGAGCGGCTAGCATGAATATGCACCTTTTTACTCGTCGTGAAATCAGGCGGGAGTTGCGGCTTGCGGGATTCTCGATCGTCGAGTTGAGACCGGTTAGTCACAAGCACGATGGGAGGCTGCGCTGCCCGTGGTGGTGGCCAGGACTGCGGGCGTATGGGTACTTGATTGCTTGCCGCGTGGAGTAGTAGGTTCAGAGAACCGTTTACGTTTCGCGCTCGCTACATCTTTTGCAGTAGCGTGGGATACTGCGAACGCGAAACGTAAACGGGTTTTTTCTGACTTCCACACTACTGAAGGATTCCATTAACCACTTCGCCCTGGACCAACTCGCGCGGCTGATTCAGGTGGTTGTACATGATCTGGTGTGGATTGATGCCGACGCTGTGGTAGATCGTCGCCAACAGGTCGCGCGGGTGCACCGGGTTGTCGAGCGGGGCGGAGGCGGTGTTGTCGGACCGGCCCCAGACGAAGCCGCGCTTGACGCCGCCGCCGGCGATGAGGCCGGTGTAGCAATACGGCCAATGGTCGCGGCCGTCGGCGCTGTTGCTGTTGCCCGAGGTGCTGACGCCGCGAAGCGGGCTCCGGCCGAATTCGCCGACTGCGATGACCAAGGTGTCGTTCAAAAGGCCGCGGTCGTCGAGGTCGGTGATGAGGCCGGACAAACCGGCGTCGAGCATGGGCGCTGATTGGCGGCGCATGCGGCTGGGCAGATCGGTGTGCACATCCCACGAGTGGTTGTCGGAATTGGCTACTTTGGGCCAGTTCACTTCGACGACGCGCGTGCCGGCCTCGACTAATCGGCGGGCCAGCAGCAGGCATTGGCCGAAGGTGTTGCGGCCATAGCGCTCGCGGATTTGCGTGGATTCTTGTTCGAGGTTGAAGGCATTGCGGGCCCGGCCGGAAAGCACGAGGTTGAGCGCCGCGGTGTAATAGGTCGGCAGATCGTAACGAGCCACGGCGCGTTCCAAATCGGGCATGCCGGCGGCAAGCTGGTCACGGAGCCGGCCGCGGCGTTGCAGGCGGTCGTTGGAGATCTCCGGCCGCAGCGCCAAGTCGTCGACCGAGATGCGGTCCATCTTGTTCAAATCCATGTCGTCGCCTGGCGGGAATAAATAGTACGGATCGTAGGCCCGGCCCAAAAAGCCCGCCGTGCCGCCTTTGTTCACCACGTTGCTCTCTTGCAAAGGTCGCGGCATCATCACGAACGGCAGCGTCGGTTCGGTCGGCGGCTTGAGCCTTGCGATCTGGCAGCCAAAGTGCGGATAGTCGCGCGGGGTGGGCGGCTCCAGCTGGCCCGACGGGCTGACCGCGTCGGCCTGATAGCCGGTGAGCATTTGATAAATGGCAGCGGTGTGATTAAACAAACCGACCGGCGTGTAGCTGACCGTACGCAACAGCGTGGTCTTGTCGAGCACGCGGGAAAGCCGCGGCAAAAGCTCGGTGAAATGCACTCCGGGCAAGCAAGTGTTGATAGCGCTAAAGGTGGAGCGCACGCGTTCCGGCACGTTGTCCTTGGGGTCCCACAAATCCAGGTGGCTGGGGCCGCCTTGGAGGTAGATCATGATCACGCTTTTGGCGCGATTCCAGCCCGGACCGCCATTGGCCGCGGGCGGGTCGGCGGAGGCTTGAAGCTTGAAGATGTCGGCAAGCGTTAGGCCCAGTAGAGCTGAGCCGCCGACGCGCAAAAGTTCGCGGCGCGTCATACCGTCGCAAGTCGCTTTGCCTCGATCGCCGGGAATTACGAGCATGGTCAAACCTCCAATGCATACGGAAAGTGTTCAGAGGCATCCTAGCGGAGCGAAGTCCGGCGGGAAAGGAAAATCCGATTTACAAAAACCAGGTTTTCACAGCAGGCGGGGTAATGCACTCGCCGCAAACAGCGTACTGGCAGGCAACTACAACTAGTATAACTTCGGCCAGCGCTGATCGTCAATCAAGAAAATCCTTTTTGAACTTCTTTGTTGTTGCTAGCACTCCAGACCAAGCGAAACTGCAGTCGCGTCCGCTGTCACAACGCCAGACTACCACGATCCGGACGTAAATTCTTGCCAAGAACTAAAAATGTGGAGTTGGTCATAAATGCAGGCCGTATTGATGCTTGCTGCAGCAACTTGAGCCCATAGCAATACCGAACATTTAGCACCTTTTTCTTGACTTTGTGAGCTAAGCTTCCCTTAGGGGGATGTTCCCGTCAAAAGCGGCATGCCATGACTTTCAAACGTGAAGTGGATTTGGCGACCCAGCCGGCGCTGGTGCCTCTGTTTGGCGGCATCGATAAGAAGCCACGCGCCCTGGATCGTGATGTCATCTGTGTCGGTCGCGCGCGCACCTGCGACATTGGCCTTGAAGCACCGGACGTTTCCAATCTCCATTGCCTCATCTATCGCTCGCCGGAAGGGATCCGCATTCGTGATTGCGGCAGCCGCACCGGCACGCGCATCAACGGCGACCCAGCCCGACTGACGATCGTGGCCGACGGCGACGTGCTGCAAATTGGGCCGTTCAGCTTTGCGATTCGCCTGCCAGCCAATTTCGGCCAGGAATCCGCGAAGCGACTGGACCAAAAGCGCATGGAACACTGGCGGCGTTCGCGCGAGCAGCTGGCCCGCGCGGCCTTGCGCCTGCGGAAACGCGTTCGCCATTTGGAAAACGTCAACGGGGGCGGCGGGCGTTCGTATGACGTCGACCGCAAGTCATCCGAATTGCGCGAAAGACTGAAGCAATTTGAGCAGCGCTTCAGCCAATTGGAACAAGCCGAACAAAAGCTGCAAGAAGGCCACGATCAACTGGAAAAGGAACAGGAAGAGCACCGCGCCCGCGTGCAACGCATCGAAGCGGATTTGGCGCAGCGGCTCCAAGATGCCGAGCAAGAGATTCATACCCGCTGGCAGGATTTTCAGCACCGCTGCCAGCAGGAAGAGCAACGGCTGGCCGCCTTGGCGAAAGAACCGCGCGACAAACGCCCCGCGCCGGCCCCTGCCCCGCCACCAAGCCCGGATGCCGAGCAATTGAAAAAAGAACGCGCCGCGCTGGCAAAAGAAAAAGAACTCTTGGAACAGCGCCGGCGCGAGGCGCAGGCCGACGAATTGCGCCGGCAGACTGAAAAGTCGGCCTTGGCGGCGCGTACGATCGAATTGGAAAAAGAAAGGACTGCGCTCGTGAAGGAAAAAGAAGCATTGGAGCAGCGTCGCCAAGAAGCGTTGGCCCAAATGGAGCGCCTAAAGAGCCAAAAGGACTCGGCGGCCAATCGGGACGAGCTGCACCGCGAACGAGCGGCGCTTGCGCGCGAGCGCGAAGCGCTGGACCAGCGCAGTGACGAGCTCCAGGCCTGGGCCAACCATTTGCAACGAGCGAAGGAAAAGGTGGCAGCTCGAGCCGAGGAACTCAAGCGCGACAAGAAAGCGCTCAGCAAGGAACGTGAAGAGGTCAATAGCATGCGCGAGGATTCGAGCCGTGCTCCGGAAGCGCGCAAGGCCTCGGAAAAACAACAGCAAGCGTTGGCCAAAGCGGAAGCCGCCCTGCGGATGCAGCAAGAGAGCCTTCTCAAGATGATGGACGAGCTGCGCGGCATGCAGGAACAGACACGCGCGGAGCAGCAACTGCCGCCCAAGAACGAGGCGCTTGTCCAGGAAAACGAGGAACTGCGCCGCTTGCTTGCCGACCGCGAAGAGCGCCTCGCCGAGCGTGAAGAACGCCTGGCCGAAATGGAACAAAGCCAAACGCAAGTGCCGCTTGCCGAAGGCGGCGCCGATGAGCTGCGCGGCGAAGTCGAACTCATGCGCCAACTTCTGGAAGACAAGGAGAAAATGATCGACGAGCTGCGCGACAAGATCACGCACAAACCGGCCAGCGCCTCCGATCTGGAAAACTACGAGACCGAGCTCAATCAGTTCCGCCAGCAGCTCGAGACCGACCGCGGCAATCTCAACGCGGAAATCGAGCAGCTCCGCGAACGCAACTCCGAGCTGGACCAAGCGGTCCGCGAGATGGAGATGGAACTGTCGCGCGAGCGCGCCGAACTGGCCCGCGAGCGCACCCGCCTCGACCGCATTCGCGAAGAAGTGAAGATCGAGCTGGAACGCCTGCAGCGCGACACCAACATGCGCGAAAGCCTGGCCCCCGTCCAGCGCCTGCGCGAACAAATCCATGGCAAAGGCGAAAACGGCGAACGCGTCGGCGTGTTTCGCAACCGGCTCGCGGAATAACCTAGAGCGCTCGTCAAAACCGTAGCCGCAGGCAACTGCGGACATTCCGCACCCTGAAGGATGCAGCTACAGATTCTGGCGCATCCCAGTCACTTGGCCGCTTACCTATCTTTTACCCAATGCTCGATGCGTTTCCTCAACCTGCCAACCCGGTCCGGGTCTTTGGCCGCCTGGTTGGTGCGCTCGTGTGGATCGTTGGATAGGTTGAATAACTCGAACTGGTTCTTGCGTACGTCGTGGATCAGTTTCCAGTCGCCTTCGCGCGCCCAGCGATGCGTCACGTCCATATCCGGTTGACCCAGCTTGGTGGCGGTGTGGACGTAGATTTCGCCGAATATCGCCGAACGCTGGAGCTTGCCTTTGCCGGCGGCTACCTCTAGCAGGCTAAGTCCTTGCAGACGCGCGGGTGTCTTCAGTCCAGAAGCTTGCAAGATCGTCGGCGCCAGGTCGATCGTGAGCGCGAGGTCGTCGCAGCGGCCCGCGCGGGTCCGCCCCGGCCAACGCAGAATAAACGGTGTGCGAATGCCCATGTCATACGGGCTGCGCTTGCCGCGCTCGGAGCCGAATGGGCTTTTTTGGTCCTCCTTGGCGGTCGGCGTGATCCAGCCGTTGTCGTTGACGAAGATCACCAGCGTGTCGTCGCCGAGCTTGCGCTTGTCGAGATGGTCGAGCAGTTGGCCCACGGTTTCGTCGAACCATTCGCACATGGCGAAGTAGCGGGCGATGTGGATGTCGCGCTCGGCGACCGCATAGCGCTGGAGGAGACGCTCGGGCGGATTGTGCGGGCGGTGCGGCATCATGGGTGCGTACCAGACAAAGAACGGAGTTTTGCCGCTTTGATCGATGAAGTCGTAGATCGGCTGCATGGTGGCGCGGCCGATCTGCGGCGTCTTCGTTGCGATGTGCCGGTCGGCGTTCGTGGTTTCGCCGTGCGTGAAGCCGGCGTTGGAAAAATGCCCTTCCCAGAACTTGCCGGTCTGAAGGCTGCGATAGCCGGCTTCGCCCAATCGCCGCGGCAGCGCCGGTGCATTCTTCATGAACGGCTGCATTTCGGCGCGGTCCGTACCTTTGGGCGGATCGTTGCAGCACAGACGATGCTGATGCGGATAGAGGCCGGTCAAAAGCGTGGCCAGGCTGGCCCGGCACAGCGAAGTGGGCACATAGCCGTGTGGAAAGACGGCGCCTTGGTTCGCCAGGCGGTCGAGCCGGGGCGTGCGGATTTCCTTGTGCCCCATGAAGCCCATGTCGGTCCAACCCATGTCGTCGCCGACAATGAGGACGACGTTGGGTCGCCGCCTTTCGCCGGCGCGGCTGTCGGCGGCGATACTCGCGACGGCGAAACCGGCGGCGGATTGCACAAAGCCGCGGCGCGTGATGGTCGAGTGCATGGATCGTCCTTCGTTGGTAGCGGAATTCGCATGCATTCCGGTGAGCCGGCCATGACCCGCAATCTTGCGAATGCGGCTACGAGCTAGTTTACGCAAAAACAAAGTTCATTCGATCAGTCGCCGCCGCCGGTGGCGCCGTTGAAGCGAATGACGCAAGGGAAAGGTTTGCGGCGTAGCCAAGCGAGTTGATAGCGATGGGCGCGTTCGAAGTCGGGAAAACTGGCGAGTGCTTTCTCCATGTCTTCAGGACATTGGACATGCGGCGCGTCGAAGCGCACATAGACGGTGAAGCGGTCTTCGTGGTCGGGGTGCACGGGAAGCTCCTCGCTACGAGAAAGGAAAGAGTGAAAGGCGGTGTCCTTCGTGCCGGCGAGATCCATCTTCCCAACCATCGACCATAGCGACGCGGTTGCCAAAGCACAAGCTTGCTTTGCCACGAAATTGTCACGACACCGGCGCGATCAGTGAAAGTGTTCGGATCAGCGAAAGTCTAGCGAGCAACGAAGAGAGCCTGGCGCGCCAAGACAACGCGACAGGCTCGATTTTGAGTTCGGCAATAGATGCTAACAGGTATGTGCGCCCCACAACAGTCGGCTAGCCTCAAGGCGCCGGGGACGGCGGCACACCCTCTGGAGCCGGAGGATTGGGCGTCTTGCGGCGCGGATTCGGGTCCATTGGCACTTCAGGGGGCGGAACCGGATTTGGCGCTACGCCCGGAGCCGCGCCCGGTAGGAATCCACCACCCGGAGGCGCACCGCCCGGGGCTACCTTGCCTGGAGGAAAGAAGCCGGGGGGGCCGCCGCCCGGCCCGCCCGGTAGACCCCCGGGTGGGGCGATGCCGCCGCCTGGGAAGCCGCCGCCTGCACCCGCTCCCGGAGGCACGCCGCCCTGACCAGGGAAGCCGCCAGGAGGCAATCCGCCCGGGCCGCCTGGGCCGGGGGGACGGCCCTTCGGCTGCGCGCCGGGCCGCGGCTGGCTCTGCATTTGTTCGAAGGCTTTGAGCAAGCGGTCCATCTTGCGTTCGAGTTCATCGAGCCGGCGCTCGACGCCGGGGTTAAGGCCTCCGCCCATCATGCCGCCAAACCCGCCGCCGCCGCTGAACCCAGCGCCGCCGGTCATCGGCTTCTCGAATTTCTTTTCGAAGCCGAAGGGCCTTTCCTTTTTGCCACCGGAGCCATATGGGGCCTTGCCAGGCTCTGGCTTTTCCTTGCCCGGTCGGGTTTGTTCTTCGGCGCGGCGCAGCTGCTCCATCGCCTCGTTCAGTTGCTTAGTCTTGCGTTCCAGTTCCAGGCGCAGCCTTTCCAGATCTTCTTGGGCGCGGTGGATTTCCTGACGCGCCCGCAGCAGCTCTTCGCGCTTTTGCTGAATCTCTTGGTTCTCTTGGCGCGGCGGTTGGGCTTGCGGTTCGCCGCCACCTCCCGGCGGGGCTTGTCCCCAAACGGGCACAAACGGCAACAGCAAAGCCCCCAGCGCCACCAGCGCCAGCGTTCCGCCTACGGTCAAAGCCCGAGGCGTTCTTCCACGCAGTATCATGGTCAATCTCCTTTGCAAAAGCTGCACGTGGCCGATGCCGCTCGCCACCGGCGGCAGCGCGGCCCGCGCACCCGATAAGAAATCCACGGTTTCGACCAAAGCCAGAGCGTAGCCCCGAGCTGCTCCCGGCATCATCCACACCACCCAGGCGTCGCAACATTCCTCCTCGGCTTGCTG
>JAKEHV010000045.1 GCA_022614915.1 Gemmataceae bacterium
GGCAGCATCGGCGGCGTGGCCTACATCTTCGCGGACTACGCGAGCAGACTCTTCCGCTTCGGTGAGGCCGTGACCTTGCTGCTCGCTGTACTGTCAATCTTGTTATTGACCGGCATCAACATTCTTGGCGTCACGCTCGGCAAACACACGCAAAACCTACTAACCTTGTTGAAGGTGATGGGCTTGGGCTCGGTCATCCTGGTCGGACTCCTTTGGGGCAGCACCGTGACGCCGCTCGAGATTTCACCGTACCCCGTCGAGCCTGGCTGGTTCGCGACCGCGATGATCCTTGTCCTGTGGACGTATTCGGGATGGCATGAAGCCGCATACGTTGTGTCTGAGGTCAAGGAGCCGCGCCGCAACTTGCCGCGCGCACTGCTGCTCGGAACCGCGGCGGTGACGATTGTTTACCTGGCGTTCAATGCCGGTGTTCTCTTGGTGCTCGGATGGGAAGGGGCCAAGACGAAAGGATTTGCCATGCTTGCGCTCGCTCAGGCGCTGGGTGAGCACGGCGCGGTCATCATGAGCGTGCTTGTAATGGTTTCCGCACTGGGCGCAATAAACGGCATGATTTTCACGACAGCCCGCATCTATTCTGAATTTGGCGCCGACCATCGGCTCTTTCGCCGGCTTGGTGATTGGAGCAGCCGCTGGGGCACTCCGGTCCGCGCGCTAGTTACGCAAGGTGCGATCAGCATCGCATTTCTCGTCGGCGTTACAGGAATAGTGAACCTCATAGCCGGGGACGATAAACTTCTCACGGTTCGCGCCGGCTTTGAGAACATGATCTACACGACCGCCGCCGTCTTCTGGCTGTTCTTCTTGCTCACCGGCGTTTCACTCATCGTGCTGCGCTTCAAGGATCCGGACACCGATCGGCCGTTCCGTGTGCCTTTGTACCCCGTGTTGCCGATCCTGTTTAGTGCGTGCTGCGGCTACATGGTGTATGGCGCAGCCACATTCAAGCCGATAGAAACCCTCATCGGCTTTGGGCTGTTGGTACTTGGACTGGCGTTCTATTTTCTGCCGCAGAAGTTAAGCGCCAAGCCTGCGCCACTGCCACGTGAACCCGAACCGGCCGGGGTCGGCTAACTACTTGCGCCGGTCGCGCAACAAGCCAGCGCTGGATTCGAAGTAGCGTCGCCGGCGCTTTTGCGTTTGTTGGCCCGCTTCTTGTTGCTGTGTTTTCAGGTCCGCCAAGTTGGCCGCGCAAAACGCGCAGCCGATCGTCTTTAGATGAAAATCCACGTAGTGCTTGGCATCGCTTTCCAAGACGCCGAGCAAGTAACTGCCGAGTTGCTCGCGCGAAATGCAGGTCAGGCGTTGCCGCCGCCAGATGGCGCCGACGGAATGTTCGCCGCGGTCGCGCTCTTGCAGGAGTTGGCGCAGTTGCCTGCGCAACGGCTCCGACTGACGCAGCGCTTGCTCGACCTGGGCGATTTCCGGCTCGTCCAAAGCGTCGTCGAGATAAGAGGACAGCTGTTCGCGCGTAACGGTTGTCGGCATTTGTTTTTTGATTCTAACCACGGATTACACGGATAGAGTAACTATCAACCATTTTCTTCCTATCTTATCCGTGATTTGCCGTGTAATCCGTGGTAAAAAAATTACCCCTGCAATTCAGGAAACACATCCGCCGGCAAACCGGCGTCGCGAATCTGCTCGCTGATTTTCTTCACTGCCGCAAAGCGGATATTGGCCACTTGTTGTTCGCTGATCTTCAAGATGGAGGCCACGTCCCGATTGGCCCAGCCTTTGACAAAAAGCAGCTCGAGCACTTTGATGCGCTCGTAATCGCATTGCTGGCGCCACGTCTCCAGAAGCGCACCCAGGCTTTGGGCAACCGCGAGGCTTTCCAGCTCGCGCCGTTCCTGGCTGCGGGCCAAGCTTGATGCCGCGGGATTGTCATCCAACTTCAGATTGAGCGCTTCTTCCGTGGCGTTCTGCAAAGGATGCCGCCCCGTGCGCCGCAAATGGTCCGTCAGCTTGTGCGAGGCGATCGTGAACAGGTACGTTTGCAGCTCGCGGCGGTCGTCGAAGTTGGGCAGGCTCGTCAAGAAACCAATGAAGCTTTCCTGCACCACGTCCTCGCTGGAAGCGCGATCGTGCAGCCGCCGCTGCACAAAGGCGAGCAGCCGGCCTTCATAGCGCGAGATCAAATGCTCCCACGCCCGGGCGTCTCCCTGCCGGATTTGCTGGATAAGGAGGCGGTCGCTTTCGGAGGACATGGCTTCATCCTACCGAAAGGGAGCAAGAATAGAAACAGGAGTCAGGGGACTCCTAGCTTGCCAGCCACAGCCACCATCCGGTTCCTGCCGCGACAAGCACAGCGGCGACACCCATCTGCAAAAGGCGGCGGTAGCGGCCGTGTGTCCAATCGTCGAGGCGCAGGTATGCGAGAAAGGCACCCAGCACAAGGGCCAATCCGGCCGTGACGTGAGTGAACAAGAGCGTCCGATGCTCCGAGCGTTGTTGACGGGCGGCTTCATGATCGAGCAAGCGAATCGCGGCGAGGTCGAGCGGTTTGACAGGGAAGTTCCAGGTCTTGCGGTGAATAATGTTGTTTATTTCGAAATCCGGGCCCTGCTGACCGATCCCGTCGAACAGATTCTGTTCCACGTATTCGGGCGTCGGTTGCCAAGCGATAACGGGAGGAGTTTGCTCGCGCAAGTGCATTGCGGCTTTCTTGACGAGAATATGGGCCGCGTCTTTGCGCGCTTCGTCGTAGGTCTGGCCAATTCCGAACACCTCGCGTGGCCAGCCTTTGTCGGCTTGCGCCGACGGCGGGTTCTCCGCGCTTTGCTCCGCCGGCAGCTCGCGCGCGACCAGCCAGAACAAGGCGAGGCTCCACCAGAAGGCCATTACCAGCCGCATGGGGTACATGAAACACCTGCCGCCGCACTCCAAAGGGCTTCACGCATAACGCAATCGGAACCGCTTGTTCCGCTCCAGCGTCTTGGGCGTCCACGGGCTGACCAGTTGCACAATGGCCGAGGTCGAGAGGAGCGCCAAAAACGCCTCTTGGCGCTGCGTCGCCGCCGGCAAGAGAAACAACAACACGTACGCCCAAAACGCAGTGGCCCCGACTGCCTGAATACTAAAGCGCTGCGCTCGATTCTCCTCGCCCATCTTCCACCAGCGCAGCGCCAAAAACATCAAGCCAAAATAACTGAGATAGCCGAAGAACACCGGCAGCGTTCTGTTATCGGGATACAAAAGGCCGAACACCGGATGCCGGCTTGCCTCGCCAGACGAAACCAGCGGCCGCATGGAGTCCGCCGGGCCGTTGCCGAACCAGGGCAGTTGAAACCCGTCGAGCCACAGCCCGACGGCGCCCAGCGCGACGCCAATGCCCATGAGCGCGAGGCGTCGCGTCCACGAATCCTCGACTGGAGTTTTCCAGAATCGGCTGATAGTCAGGACCGCGCCGCTGCCCAGCGTCGTCAGGAAAAAGACCGGCGCCATAGACTGCCAGTCGCCTTCCTTGAAGAGAATGCCAAGTAAGAACGAAAACACTAAGGCCAGAAAGCTCGCCAACAGCACAGCGCCGGCCAACTGCGCTGACTTCTGCTGGCTGCCGGGATGCGCCAGCGTCTCCGGTTCTTTGCGAGCCACGACTGTCGAAGCCAAATCGCTGGCAGCATACGCCGTCTTGCCTGCAGGCAGCACCACGGGCGCGGACTGCGCGTTAATCTCGGCGGCCACGTCCTTTGCCATCTCGGCGATCGAGCTGTAGCGATGCGCCGGGTTCTTGGACAAGGCGCGGTTCAGAATCGGCACGAAGTCGGACGGCACTTTGCCAAGGTCCGGCTTCTCGGTCAAATGCTTCATCAGGATTTCGCCGGCGGACTCGCCGTCGAACGGAACTTTACCTGTGAGCATCTCGTAAAGGATGACGCCCGCGGCATAGACATCCACTTGCCGGTTATAGTTGCCGGTCGAAATCTCCGGCGCCATGTAATGCACGGTGCCGACGCTTTGGGTTTGACCCAGGTGCTGGCTGCCGGCGAGGAATTTGCAAAGTCCGTAGTCGCCGACCTTGATGCAGCCGTTTTCGAGAAAGATGTTGCCGGGTTTGAGATCACGGTGGACGATGCCCTGGTCGTGCAAATAATGGACGGCGCCGGCCAAGCCTGCAAACCATTGGCCGGCCAAATCGGCAGGCAAGCCGTCCGGGTAACGCGCCAGGATGGCGCTCATGGGCTCGCCGGAGACATACTCCATCACGACCCAGGTATCGCCGTCCTTGTCTGTGCGCAAATCGTACAAATGCACCAAGTTTGGATGCTTGAGGTTCAGGCACTGGCGAATGCCGCGCAACTCCACGTCCAGGTTGGTGCGGATGAGTTTGAGCGCCACTTCCTTGCCGCCGTCGCTCAGCGCGAAATACACTTCGCCAAACCCGCCCTTGCCGATGCCGTGTTTGATCGTGAAGCCATCCAGAGGCTTTTGCCCGTTGGCGTATGTGAATTTCATATGCCACCCCTGACCCCTGACTTGCCTGCCGCTTCCAACGCAAAGGACAATCCGTCGGTCACCACCTGCGCGCCCGCCGGCAGCGGCATGCGCTCCGGATGCGCGTTGCCGTTGACGCGAATCGGTCCCGAACAACGTAGTGCGATGCCGTCCTTCATCCGGTAGAGCACCATCGGCTCCACGAGGTCCGGCGCGACCACGTGCGCTTGCGGCGCGGGGCCGATCACCAAGGTCTCCGCCATCAAGAGCACGGCGTTCACCGGCTGCTGCAAGCGATGACCGCTGACCACGTCGAGCCGCGCCGAAGCGCTGATGGCGGCCGGCTGCGTGAACAGCAACTGGCACGACGCTCCGAGTGTGATCCGATCCCCCGGCCTTAAAAGCGCTTTCTCCGCCGCTTGCCCGTTGATCGTCGCCTTGCGGATCGCCTCGAGAAAGTATCCCTCGGCGTCGCGCTGGATGGTGGCGTGATGCCGCGAAACGTCCGCCAGCAACGCCACGTCCGGCGGCTTGTCCGCGCTGGCTTGGCCGATGGTGATGCGCGGCCCAAGACACAACAAAAAGCCGCCCACGCCGTCGATCCACATCAGATACTGCATGAGAAGCTTCGACCAGGTATCAGTAAGCGCATCCAGCGCGGAGTTCATGCCAGGGCCCAGCGATGATGCAAGGATTCACTCTTTTAGTTATTCTACGGCGTTGCCCGAAGATTTTTGCAAAAGCGCAACTTATTGACAGAAATGGACATAGGCTGAAGAATGGTAAGTTCGCAATAACCCTGGGTGCTTTGGCAATGGATTGCCTTGCGCGTGCGCGTTTTACACACACACACACACGCAAACACATTGAGGACCGCTGGCCCAGACCTATTGAGTAGTCTCCAGTTTTTGACGTAAGTCTAGATTTTTCTTCAAGTTAATTTCATGACACATCGTGTGTTTTACGATGTGTCAGTAATTATGCTGACACATGAATTCACTCAACCTCTCCTGCAATGGCCCCGCGTTCAAGATGGAGAGAAATGCACAACGTCACTTCGCTCCGCAGGAGAAACCGATGCGAGTGCTCTCTTTCATCTCCGCGCTGCTCTTGGCAAGCGGTAGCGCGGTAACCGCCCGTGGTGCCGATCTGACCAAGATCGACCGCACCATCGCCAAGGAGCCCGCTTACAAGAACAAGCCGAAGTATTGTCTCGTAGTGTTTGGGCCGGAAGCGAAGTCGCGCGTCTGGCTCGTCCAGGATGGCGATGTTCTCTATGTGGACAAGAACGGCAACGGCGACCTGACGGACAAGCGTGAACAGTGCCAGGCCGGAGAGCCTCAAGACAAGATCGCGCAGGAGTATGGCGCTCAACCCGCCGACGAATACCGCGTGTGGAAGGTCGGCGACATCGTTGAGCCTGACGGCAAGACCAAGCATACCGGACTGGAGGTAAGCCATTCCGCCGGCATTTATATGCTACGCGTGCAAACACAAACATACGACCACCGTCACGAGTATGTCCCCGGAGGGTTCCGTTTGCAGTTTGCCGACCGGCCGCAAGACGCTCCGATTGTGCACTTCGCCGGTCCTCTGGCGGGATATCTGCGGACCCGTCATCCCCTGATCCGAGGCCAATCCCAGTCGCTTTGGGCCACCCTGGGCACACGCGGTCTGGGCAATGGTGCCTTCGCGATAATCTTCGACGGCAAGTTGTACGCCGAAACCGAGTTGCTGGGCGAAATCGAGTTTCCCGCCAAAGTCGCGGGCGGCGAGCCGATCAGGGTCAAAATCAACTTCGGGATCTACTGAAGCGACATCATGGCGATGGATCCCGTGCGGATCCCCGAAGAGGCAGGCAAGGGCATGGCAAAGATCACGCTGTTTGTCCGAGGGGGAAAAGAGGGCAACGCGGCGCCGGCAACCTTTGAATTGCCGGTGGTGGATGCCGCGCTCGAAGCCAAGAAATAGTGTGACGAGCACAGCGGCCGAACCGCTGGTATGTAGCCAACAGAACAAAAACTAATTCTACCGGCCGCAAAGGCGACGCGCTCCGCTTCTGGCTGCCGGGCGCGGAAAAGAAACGGGAGGATGATCCGATTTAAGTTTATATCTTACGTGCAAGTGAAAAACTTGACAGACAGCCTGGGCAGGGTTCCAATGTCCGCAATAGGTCAACGGGCAAAGTCATAGCCAACCGGCGCACCGAAATCGCTCAACCCGCGCTATCATAGGTCAACTGGCGTCCGTTAAGCTAATCACCAGTTAGCCGCCGCGGCCCTAACCCGAGCAACTATCTGACAAGGAGAATAGACGAATGGCACCGTCAGCCAAGAAAGCAGCGGTGACTCAGAAGCGCCGCGCGGCTGGCAGAAAGGCGACGACAACTCGCAAGCCGCGTTCGACGAAGTTGATCGATGATGTAACCGCCATTCTGCTCATCAGCCCGAATGCGAAAAAACTGTGCGAATTCTACCGAGCAGCCCTTGGCCTGCCTCTTGAAGCGGAGGTGCACGACGGCATGCCTCTGCACTACGGTTACTCTCTCGGCGATGTTCACTTCGCCATCCACTCCACAGACAGTGGTTGGCCGGGAGTTCCAACCCAGAACGCGCAGAGCCCGATCATTACCTTCAGCACCTCAGACTTGAAGGCTGTGGCTGAACGCTTATCCGCCCGCGGCGTGAAGGTGACCGGGCCGACCGACCATGGCTTTGGAGACGTTGTCTCCTTTCGAGATCCCGATGGGAATTTTATTTCGGTCATCGAGTACAGACCGGAATACTGGTAAAGGACTGACCTTACGAGCGGCGGCTAACA
>JAKEHV010000046.1 GCA_022614915.1 Gemmataceae bacterium
AACGGACCATCAACTGGTATCGCAGAGCGTCCTGATTTTGATTTCCTTTCGCCACGTGGCAGCGTAGTATCGCATTGCTTGCTTTGCGAATCTGCAAAAACCCAAAAGCGGCGACGAGTCGCCGCACTCCCCAAAGAGGTGCAACATGCGCGTGTTGGGCTGGACTTTTGTCGTCGCCGGTTTGGCATGCTCGTTTGTTTTGGGCTGGACGCTGTCAGGACGGACGGCACAGGCCAGGAGTGAATTATCGGCGGTCGTGCAAGCGGGCGGCGGCGGCGAAGGAGGCGTCAAAGGTTGGACCAAAGGCAAAGGCTGGGGACCGTGGGCCGCGGACGACGAGGTTGGCGCGCTCAACGCGATGACGCCAGGCAGCGTCAAGGCGGCGCTCGGCCTGGTGAAAACAGGCAAGATCTACGACCTGGGCGTCAATTATGACGCAGAGTCATACAAGTGGCCCGGCCACAGCCCCGGCGTCATCCTCACCTACCGAGGGCCTGAGGGCGTGCGCCGCCAGGGTGACTTCAAAGCCGCCGTCGATGCCAAACAAAACCCCGAGAAAATCGCCTGGCATAGCTGTGCCCTTTTCATGAATGACAATGTCGGCACGCAGATTGACGGCCTAGGCCACATCACCCGCGGTGACGACAACCACTGGTACAACGGCTTCAAGGAGGCCGACTGGGGCGGCAACTTCGGCATTCGCAAGTGCGACGCCACCACCATCCCGCCGATCGTCACGCGCGGCGTCCTCCTCGACGTGGCCGGCTTCCGCAAAGTGGACGCGCTGCCCGAACACTTCCGCATCACACCGGACATGCTGCAAGCGACCGCCGAAGCGCAAGGCACGAAGATTCAGCCGGGCGACACGGTGATGATCCGCACCGGCACGTGCAAATACTGGGGCGTAAATGGCGCGGATCACAAGAAAGTCGGCCAGCACGATAGCGCCGGCATCGACCTCGCTGCCGCGAAATGGCTGGTCGAGCAGAAAGGCGCGATTTTGATTGGTTCCGACACGAGCGGGCTGGAGTGGGGACCCGGCCCGATGGACAGCGCCGGCGGCTTCATCCCCGTGCACCGTTATCTCTTGATCGAACAGGGCGTGCACATCGGCGAATTGCATAACCTGGAGGAACTGGCGCGCGACCGGGTCTATGAGTTTTGCTATGTGTGCGCGGTGAATAAGATTCGCGGCACGGCGGCGGGCTTCGCGCTGAGGCCGATTGCGATTCGCTGAGATGAATGGTTCACGTTTAGCGTTCGCAAAATCGCTTGCTCAAGGAAGGCATTCTGCGAACGCTAAACGAAAAGCGAGCGCGAAACGTAAACGGAACGTGAATCTAGACGCCGGCCCCCACCGCTTCGCGTTTCTCCGCGACCGCCGGCCGGTCTGGGTAATGCAATCCCGTCTTGGTGATCAGCGCTGCTTCCTGATATTCGCTGTCGGTGTTGACGGCCCACAGGTCGTGGCTCTTGCCGTCGAGAATGTTCTCCGCCGCCAGCAATCCCATCAGGATGCTGTGGTCCTGGTTGTTGTACTTGAAAGCGCCATAGCGGCCGATGACCGACAGCCCGTCGAAGGTGCGCAGATATTGCTCGACCGGCGTCAGGTGCTGCTTGTAGCCGCGGCCATAGACGGGATAGCAACGGCGAATCTTGACCACGTGCCCGTCGAGAATTGGAGCGCCACCCAATAGACCGGTAAATTGCATATCGCGTTTGGCCCGTTCGATCAAAGCCTCGTCCGATTCGCGCCACTCCGCGTCTTCGTCGTAGCACCAGTATTCCAACGCCAGAATCGTATCCGGTGAGTCACCGTATAATTCCGGCACCCAGTTGCGAAAATTGGTGACCCGTCCCGTGCGTAGGTCCGGCGAATGGACGTAGAGCCACTGATCGCGGAATAGGTTGCTGCCCTTTACCAACAGATAAACGACGATGGTGTTGCGGAAACGCAGCTTATCAACGGCCTGTTCGACGTCCGTCGGCAGGTTACCGAGTCCCTTCACCATCAAGGTGAGCGGCATGGTGGAAACCACGTGGTCGAACGGCTCGATGCGGCCGTCTTTCAGCTCCAGGGCGTGGACGCGGCGCTCGTGGTGCATAACCCGCTGCACCGGAGCACGCAGATGCACGTGTCCGCCCCAGCCGCGGACCTTATCGGCCATGCGGTTATAAACCATGCCGGTGCCGCCAACCGGGTACGCGAATTGATCGACCAGTGTTTTGTGCTTGCCTTTGGAAAGACCCAGCGCCGCTTTGACCGCTTCGCCCAGCGAAAACTTCTTGATGCGCTGGGCGGCGAAATCGGCGTCCAACTCGTGGCAGGGAATGCCCCACAGCTTCTCGCTGTAGGACTTGAAAAACATCTCGAATAAGCGCCGGCCGAATCGTCCCACGACCCAGGATTCAAACGTCTGATTGTCTGTGGCGCAGAAGGAAGGCTTGATCTTTTCTTTGAAGTAGCTGGCCAGGCAGCGCGTCGCGGTCAGAAAGCCCATGTTCCACAGGGCATTGCCGGGCCGGAGCGGATAGTCGAAGAAGCGGCGGCGATAATAGATGCGGGTGAGCCGGTCGACCATTTCGTAATCCTGGCCGACGACTTCGAGCCACAGTTCGTTGACGCGCGGGTCCTGGCTGAAGAAGCGGTGCGGGCCGAGATCGACCTTTTGGCCCCACAGCTCGAAGGTGCGCGACAGGCCGCCGACGTGCTCGGAGGCTTCGAAGACCTCGACCGCAACTCCTTGCTTGGCCAGCTGATACGCCGCGGTAATTCCCGCCGGCCCGGCCCCAATGACTGCAACGCGCATGGACTTTCCCCGGAGTCAAACTGTTTGAAGCCCAGAGAAATGTGGGTTACAAATGGGCCAAATGCAAATGCGGCGCAAACCATCTGGAGTGCGGCGACTCGCGGGAGTGTCAGGACCCTTTTTCAAGCGCCCTTTTTCGGCCGGCCGCGCGGCCGCAGCGTGCTCGCTAAGCCCAAACGCCCCGCCGTGCGCTTGCTCCAAACCTCGGTGCCGTACGGCTGGCCACGCTCAACGCTGCGGCGCAGCGCTTCCAGCTCGGCTTCGCTCTGAGCTTGATTCACCAGCTGGATCCAGTTCGCCGGCCATACTAGCGGGCCTGCACTCAACTGCGGCCGCCAGGGCTCCGCGCCCACCGCGCTGCGGCCGAGGCTACACCAGCGCCAGTCCTCGGCCTTCCTGACCAGCCCGGCTCGCAAGGCGTTGCGTTCCACGTAACGGCACAGCGAAAAAAAATGTCCGTCGGCCTGGACGGGAAACGACTTGAATCGTCCCTGGTAGAGATGCCCTTCGCCGACGTTTTGGTAATGCGCGTGCCAGCGCTGCGTGTGCGTCAACGTCAGCCAGTGCATGAAGTCCGAAAGTTCGCCGTCGTTTCTCGGCCACAGGACCAGATGCCAGTGATTGGGCATGAGGCAATAGGCCAGTAAGCGCACGCCCTCGACACGCATTTGCGTGGCCGCGAGCACGCGCTCGAAGGCTTCGTAATCGCCGTCCTTGTGGAAGATGGCAGCCCGGCCGTTGCCCCGATTGAGGACGTGATAAACATAGCCGCCCAGCGCCACGCGTAAAGGTCTGCCCATGCGCGATATGCTACGGAACATGAAGGACCGATGCAAGAATAAAGGGTCCTGACACCTTTTCACCTTTCCCAAGTGTGATTGAGGGGGTCGGTGAAGCCGGTTTGATTGCCGGCGTTGTCGTACGCGGCGGTGCTGATCTTGCCGCGGGCGTCGGTGAACTGCGTGACCCAGCCGCGATTGTTGTACCCGAACTTTTGGGTGTTGCCGATTTCATCGCGGCTTTGCAGGAGCTGGCCGGCGGGCGAGCGGAATCGGGTCCTGACACCTTTTCAGTCTCTCCGTAGCGATCTAATGTCTTTCTTCGGCAGGGAGGAATCTGTTCAAGACATTCCACTCGATTTGTTCGGGAAAGCAAAAGTCCAAGAGTGGAGGCCATTTTTCGATTGGGATAGCCGCGATCAGGAACAGTGCCCGATATGCAGCTTCCCGCACAGCTAGATGCTCTTCGCTGTTAATTGTTATCCTTGCAAGAAACGTTCCCACTTGTCGATCGTCGTTTTTCTTGTTCCTGGTTCCCAAGCAGCGGGCTGCCACTGCTCGAACTTCCGGGCTGATGTCTTGAGTTGCCATATCGATTAGGCGATTATCGAACTCCCTTGGCGCGTTCCAGTGATCCACCATCAAGCAAATTGCTGCACACCGTTCGTTGCTGTCGCCGTGCTGCAAACAAGTCTCAGTGAATTCCCTACTGTGGATCATTCGATCAAGATTCGGTCCGGCCAGTGTTCGAAATCGCGAGTTCAGTTCTTCTTGCAACTGGCGTATTTTTGCTTTTTCGCGCAAAAGTCCCTCGTACAGGTCACTCATGTTCTCTTTCTTTCCTGACACATTTCACCTCTACTTCTTTCTAAACCACATGACGGGCTTTCCACCAATCTTCTCCGGTATCCCATCAGTTGCCTTGCTGTGAAGTTCGTCATTAACGCGGCAACAACGGCAGCAACTCCTGTAAGAGATCATCGATTTGCTTCTCGAGGTCCGCCAAACGATCTTGCATATCCCTCCATTCTAAAAATGGCCTATGAGCGCGACGTTCGAGAGCGTCTCGGATTCTCTGCAATTCTTGCTGAAGAGTTCGCAACTGCCTTTCAATCACTTCTCTTGTTCGCGGCAGCGCTGCCCCGGCTCCTGCGCCTACCAAAGCTATCCGAATACGAATTCCTGCCCAGACGGCGACCTTGCCCCCAGTTGCCACCGTTATCCCAAGGAGCCCGCCAACACCCGCTCCCATCAGTGCACCCTGGAAACCCCTAACAACTGGGTTCTCTCCTCTCTCAATCCCTTGTCTAACGCCTTCAACAGCCCCTCCCGATGCACCACCAAGCACAGCAACCACGACAATCAAGAAAAACAGTTCCCCGCTTGGATCGGTGGCGTTGGACGGTGAGTTAAAGACATACCGATAATAGTTTGGATCGCCCGCGCGCAACCGGATCGGGTCCTCACTCATCCACCGCCCATTCTTCAAAACGCGAGCGCGGTTGTACTGCGCGTCCCATTCGCTCTCCCATTCGCGGCCGCTGAACTTGTAACGGTCGCCGTTTGAGGGCGAGCTCTCGGCGTAAATTTGTCCAAAGCTGGTGTAGTCGATGTGGTCGATCGCGCTGCCGCTCGAGTTGGCGATGTCGCGCACGGAGCCGAGGCGGTCCGTCAGGTACCAGTCCTCGTTGCCGCT
>JAKEHV010000354.1 GCA_022614915.1 Gemmataceae bacterium
CGATGTCCGCAACTTGGATCGTCTGCTTCTGGTTCGTGTCCTTCAACACCAGGTCGATGGTCTCCTCGGTTTCGTGCTTGATCGAGCCCACCAACTCGCTGCCGTCGTTCAGCCGGACGACGTCGTAGCGGATAATGCGCTCGACTTCGTTGACGACGGCGTCCCACTTCTCTTTTTCCGTGAGAAAAATCATGTCCGGATAGTTGAGCCGGACCAGCGGCTTGTTGGTCGGAATCGCGATAACGTCGAGCTTGTAGATCTTCCAGAACTCGCTGGCCTCCGTCATGGCCGTGCCGGTCATGCCTGCGAGCTTCTTGTAAAGCTTGAAGTAGTTTTGCAGCGTGATGGTCGCCAGCGTTTGCGTTTCTTCCTTGATCTTCACGCCTTCACGCGCGTGCTTGGCCTCCACGGCCTGGTGCAAGCCGTCGGACCATTGCCGGCCAATCATCAAGCGGCCTGTGAACTCATCGACGATGATGACGGCCATCTGCTTGTCTTCGGGGTGCAGCATCACGACATATTGCTTGTCTTTGTGATACAGGTGATGCGCCTTGAGCGAATTGTCGATGAGGTGCGGCCATTCCATGTTGCCGGCGGTGTAAAAGCTCTCGACGCCGGCCAACTCCTCCGCCTTGCGGATGCCCTCGTCGGTCAAGTGGCAGGTGCGTTCCTTTTCTTTCACTTCGAAGTAGTAGCCGAGCCGCTTTTCCTTTTTCTTGTCGTCCTCGCCGGGAATGACCTTGGTAACGTCGATGTCCTCTTCGTGGGCCTTGAGTTTGCGGGACTTATATTCCTCGGCCTCCTCGGCTTCCCCGTCGGTCAAAGGGTGATCGGGAATGTTCAAGCCATGGCCCAATTCCTTGAGCTTGGCCTGCGCCTTCTTTTCCAATTCGGAAAGCTGCACCGCAATCTGGTTGGCTTTGGCGTATTTGGTGAGGTCGCCGAACGCCGGACCGGAGATGATGAGCGGGGTGCGCGCTTCGTCGATAAGGATGTTGTCCACCTCGTCGATGATGGCGAAGTTGAGACCGCGCTGCACTTGTTGAACACGCGTCGGATAATCCGGGTCGCCCCAGCGCGCCGGCTTCATGTTGTCGCGCAGGTAGTCGAACCCGAACTCGCTGTTGGTGCCGAAGGTGATGTCGCAATCGTAAGCCTTGCGGCGCGGCTCAGCCTCCATGTCGCTTTGGATGTAGCCGGCGGTGATGCCCAGACCGTGATAGATCGGCGCCATCCACTCGCAATCGCGGCGCGCCAGGTAATCGTTGACCGTGATGATGTGCACGCCGTTGCCCAACAGGGCGTTGAGATAGGCGGGCAGCGTCGCGACCAGGGTCTTGCCTTCGCCGGTGACCATCTCGGTGATGTTGCCGCGGTGCAGGATGACGCCGCCGATGATCTGCACGTCGTAATGGCGCATGTTGAGGAAGCGCCGGGCGGACTCACGGCAGGCGGCGAAGGCTTCCACGAGTATATGTTCAAGCGTTTCGCCGGCGGCCAGGCGCTCCTTAAAGGCAGGCGTCAGTGCTTTGAGTTCCTCGTTCGACAGCGCCATCATGTGCTCTTCCAGAGCGTTGACTTGATGAAGGATCGAGCCGGCGACGATGGAGTGCTCTTCTGCGTTCTTGGGGCGATGGTAGCCCAGGGAGCGGATCATGCGCTCATTGCTGGAACCGAACATTCTCCCCAGGAAACCCATGACGCCTTCGCTAAAAGCGCTCAGTTTGTCTGTAAAGCGTTCCCAGAATGTGGCTTCCAATTTCGTTTCGGTGCTCATGATACCTGTCCCTGGCCGGCGCGCAAGAGCAGCGCGGCATGCGGAGGATTCCGAAAAGTCAGTGTAAGTCCGCGGGCGCAAGGGGTCAATATGACCTGAGTTGCGGCTCAGACCGTGAAGCGCGGAGGGTGGAGCGCGGAGAGTGGAGCGCGGCATTGATATTCCTGGTGAGGACTGGTCCACTCCGAAACGGACATGCGGACGGGTTAATCTCGCTCGGAAGCTTTGGGGCAGTTCGCGCGCAAGATAGCGGTTGCGGCAGCGTTCTTTATTAGTCTGGCGGGGGAATCCCTGCGCTTTCTTAGTCACCTGCACTCTCGGCAACGGAAAAAAATGGCTGGATTCCGTGGCAACACGGGCGTCGAACGGGTAAGCTTGACAGTGCATGGGGAAGTTGCGCGCGTCGCAGGGCAGGTTGAAAACCTGTCCTACTAAAGGAGCCTAGCCATGTCGCTGCGGATTCTGCCTTTGCTGGTTGTGTTGATTGTGCCGGCCGCCGCGTTTGCCGACGACCTGAAAGACATCGTGGAGCGCGACAATATCGCCGTGCAAAAGCTGAAAACGGACGTCAACTTCGCGCTGTCGCAGGCGCGGGCCTTTGAGAAATCGGACCCCGAGCGCGCCAAGACCCTGCTGGAAAAGGCGCTGACGCAAGTCAACAACTCGCGCGAGCTTTCCGACGACGACCGCACCGTCCTGCGCCGCCGCGTGCAGACCCGCATCCAGGAAGTCAGCCAGCTCGTCCGCGCCCGCCAACTCGTCCAGGAAGAAGAAGCCAAGCGACTGGCCGACAAAGCCAAGCGCGACAAGCCCCCCGCCGGACCCACTGTCAACGACACCGCCGTCAAGACGATCGGCAACGCCGCGCAAAACCTGGCCGCCGCCCAACGCCTGCGCGACACGCAGGGCCAGCGCTACACCGGCATCATGGGGCAACTGCAAGCGTCGGCGACGCAAATCGAAGGCGGCGTCGAATACCCCAAGTACTGGAAGCAATTGACCGAAAACCGCGCCAAGATCGTCGGCAACCGCCTTAACGACAAAGAAATAGCTCTTCTAAAAGCGCTCAACTCCGTCATGTCGATCGATTTCAGCAAGGCCAAGCTGCGCGAAGTGTTCGACTACATCTCGGAGAAGACCGGCCAACCCATCGTCGTCGAGGAAAGCTCGCTCAAGGAAGCGGGGGTTGATTACGAGGAAGAAGTGACGCTGAAGCTCAACAAGGTCACCGTCCGCACGATCCTGCGCAAGATCCTCAACGACCGCCAGCTCACCTACGTGCTCCGCGAAGGCGTCATTACCGTGGTCACGCACCAGCGCGCCCGCGAAATGATGGTCGTGCGCACCTATCCCATTGAAGACCTGGTCGGCCCGATCAGCAACGTCTGGGGCCCGTTCGTCAACCGAGCCATCATGCTGCAAAACGTGGCCCAGCTCGTGCAAAACATCCAAAACACCGTCCAGCCCGGCCTGTGGGCGGCCAACGGCGGCGGCGCCATCACCTTCCACGAACCCACCATGGCCCTCGTCATCCGCGCCCCCGCCGAGTTCCACTACATGTTCGGCTCCGGCGGCTTGCTGGGCCGCTGAGCGCCAATCGGCGCTTCGCATTCAGTCCTATGCGGCAAATTACGCGGGCGTGCTTGACGACGAGTTGAGCAGGACTTCGAAACTCGGGCACGCTCTGGTATAATCCCGGCAAAGGAGGCGCCGAACATGGCCACGGACACAACCAAGAAGAGCTGGGTGCAAAAGACCCCGAACGTCTGCGGCGGCGACGCCTGCATTCGCAACACCCGGATCACGGTGCATGGACTCGTGCATTACCGGCAACTTGGCCTCTCGGACGAGCGCATTTTGGAAGTGATCCAGGGCCTGACGCAGAACGATCTCGACGCGGCCTGGGACTATTATGCCGGCCACGCCGCGGAAATCGAGGAAGCGATCCGGCTTAACGAGGAAGCCTGAGCGTCATGGCCCAGCTTTATGCCGACGAGGACTTTCCCTTCCCCGTTGTGGAACGGCTTCGCCGGCTTGGCCACGACGTCATTACAACTTTGGAGGCGGGACGAGCGAACCAGGCCATCGCAGACACCGACCAACTTTCCTTTGCGACCAGTCTTGGCCGTGCCATCTTGACACGTAACCGCAAACATTTCATTCCATTGCACAAACGTTCTGCTCACCATGCGGGAATCATCTCAATAACGGACGATCCGGATTTTGACGGCCAAGCGACTCGCATTGATGCGGCACTGGCCGGCATTTCCTCCGTGGCCGATCAGCATGTGCGCGTCAATCGTCCGAGCCGTGCGGCCAAACCCTGAGGACGGCGCCTGGCCAGCGATGAAGCTTTCAAGATCGCGCGCCTTTATGCGGAGCGAGCTTATCGAGACTTGACGCCCTACCGAATCGGCATCGTTCTTGAAGCGGATGGCTGGCATGTCGATTACGAGCTGAAAAACCCGGTAATGAACGGCGGCGGTCCGCATTACGTCATCGATCCAAGCACCGGCGCCATTCTCGCCAAGCGGTACGAGCAGTAGGGCAGTGAGTTGGCTCCGTGACCATGCAGCCCCGGTGCGTCAATACCCAAAACCCCGGAGGGGCGGTAGTGCAAAGCCAGGGGTGTCAACCCCTGGAAGAACGGCGACAAACACCGGAAGCCCCGGAGGGGCGATAGTGCCGCGGTCAATGACACCGCACTGTCGCCCCGCCGGGGCTGGGCATCTCGCTCCGGCCGGTTCCAGGGGTTCGCACCCCTGGCTACTGGCTGTCGCCCCGCCGGGGCTTGGGCACGGTGCAACTCGGTGTCGCCGCCATCTCACCGCGAATTCCTCTGCCTTATGCAAAAGGCATGCAACTTGGAACAGTCGGCGGCGGCATGTCGGCCTGTTTCTTGCCATTGGCCTCTCTTGTATTGATTTTCGATTCGCGCCCATTGGAGCTTAGCGACGGCGTGGCGATGCGGCCATGAAATCCTTCGCCGATATGGACGGCCGCTGTGGCCGGCTCCCTGGGCTTCGTGCAGAATCTGTCGAGAAATGGCGAGTGGACTTGGAGCTGAATCGAGCTTTTTGGCGGCAAGTCTGCGAATCGAGTGTTCCAATGACGATGATTGAATTCACCTGCCAAACTTGCGGCAGACACCATCGGGTTCAAGTTGAGCATCAGGGCAAACAAGCAAAGTGCCCTTGTGGGACAAAAATAACTGTTCCCACTCCCCGACCACCGATGAATCACCACTGGTCCTTCCGGTCCTGCCGACAGCCATGCCGATTGGGGCGGAGGGCCGAAAGTCGGCTATCGGATCTATATCATTAGTGCTCGGCGCAGCGTCCTTGGGAATCTGCGGGGTCGGCTGCATTCTCCACTTCGTTATGTGGCTGACACTGAGCGATCTCGACAAGTTTCCGCACGCGGCCGGGCTTCATGTCTCAGAGCGGATGCTTGTGCCGATTTGTTTGAACTATCTCGCTTTGATTTGCGGACTTGCAGCCATAGTGCTGGCGGCAATTGCCTTGTGTCAGGAGAGGCCGAATCGACCAGCTATGCGAGGAATCGTTTTGGGGTCTGTCGGAATAGTCGTCCTTTTTCTCTTTTGGCTTTTCACGCTTTTCAGGAACGAAGCTTATGTTGATTACGAAATGAGCAACCCTCCTGCGCATGAGAACCGAGTTGAACCGCCAGGTTTCCGCTTCAAATTGGTGGATTGACTTTTGAATGATTGTTCGCAACCTAATGTCGCTACTTGATGGCAGTTCGCTGGCAAGATCGGATCGTCGGTAGCGCGGATGTGCTCAAGGGCAAACGCATTAAGAACACTCGCTTCCCGGTCGCCGTGATCCTGGGCTACTTGGCCGCAGGCTCCACGACCGACCAGATCGTCGCCGAGTTTCCCGACTTGACGCCGGCAGACATCACCGCCTGTTTGGACTATGCCCGCGACCTGGCTGACTTTGAGGCTGCGTGATGGGCCTTCGTTTGTTCCTCGACCACTGTGTCCCGACATCAGTGGCTACCGCGCTTGCGAATGCCAACCACGACGTCTTGCGGCTCAAGGACTTCCTGCCCACTAATTCGCCGGATCCCTCCCTCGCGCGTCGGGCTAGTGTTATGAAGCTGCGGCCAGCTTGAGGTCAAGCGCTTCCGCCAGCTTGTCCGCGGTGGCCACGCGGATGTCGCGTTCGCCGACAAGGAAGCGCGACACCACGATCTGCGAGACGCCGGCTTCTTGCGCAATCTGGTACATCGATTTGTCGCTGGCCTTAAGCGCGTCTTTGAGCGCTTGGCTGAGCCGCCCCGAGGCGTTGCTGCTGGGCGGAGCGGGTGGAAACTCCTTTGCCACCTTGCGGCGAATTTCCTCATCTTGAGCGACTTCTTGTGCCGACAAACGGCCCTAACGAAACACCCGTTCGATTTTCTTGGTCATGGTGAACCTTACCGGGATTCGGGAACCTCATACGCCGTCACGACCCGAATTGTGTCCGCGTTGATTTGCTCGTAGACGACGATAATGTAGATGCCTTCCAGCGTGTAGCCCCAAACGCACAGCTAGATCCATTCAACGGCTCGCTTGGATTTTCGAATCAACTGGTGCAGCACGTCGCAGGTAACATCGCCTCCGCCGCCATGCGCTCGGTACACAAGACCGATGGCTTTGCCAGGCGGTTTTGCAGGCGTGGCGAAGCCAGTGGAAATCAACTGGCAGCCACCGGTCGTAGCGATGCCCGAAAGACCAGCGATCCACAACACTCGATATGTCGTGTTCCATGGATTCCGCAACAATAGTACCCCGCCGAAGTGACCAGGCTCCTCTCCTCCCAGCGATCGGGAGTATTGTGGAAAATCGGCGACGTTGAGAAAGTACCGAAAAGTAGTCGGGTCCGGATTATTGGGCTGTCCAAAGGAGTAC
This sequence comes from Gemmataceae bacterium, assembly GCA_022614915.1. Taxonomy (GTDB): domain Bacteria; phylum Planctomycetota; class Planctomycetia; order Gemmatales; family Gemmataceae; genus JAKEFD01. The sequence goes on from JAKEHV010000354.1 coordinate 6,693, forward strand.
TGATGTCCAAGCCGATTCAAGAAATGTGCCAGCAAGTTCACTTCACCGGTTCCAACAACAATGAGATGGGAAGTTCGCGCCAGCCGCGCTGCTTTGGGCCATTCGTCCAAAACGGCCTCGAATTGCAGGCGCCGAAGCGGCAAGCGTGCTCTGGCGAACAAGCTCATAGCGGCCTTGGCGCCGCTGACGGCGTCACACGATCCGGCACTCGTCATCATGCCGTCGTTCGGTTTGCGTTGCACAACGTTCAGCCGATTGTCACTATGAGATTCACCGGCGACCAGAGTGACGGCGACTGGTTTTTTCAGTCTACTCGATGATTGGAGCCAGCCGCGCAGCGATTCGCCGTTCGGAGGAATCAACTCCTTCGGATTTGTTTCAAAGTTTGCCAAGGAAGCCAGTATGGGTTGCAAACTTTCGTGTCTGGGCTGATAGCGAAGAACCTCTTGGGCATATGCAGGCGCGCCTTCAATTATGATTTGGTCGGATTTTTTCAGCGCCCTCAGCAAGCTTTGTTCAAGTTCATGAAAGTTGTTGGCCCAGCCAATGTTTTCCAGTCCGGGCAGCTCCACTCTGCGTTCGACTTGCAATGGAAACAGATAGTCTTTTCCTTTCTGTCTAACGATGCGCAGCCGGATGGCTGTCAGCTCGTATTGCGTCCACTTTCTTTTCAAATACGCCCTGGATGCAAGGACGACGCAATAGCGCGACTCTTTCCCAAAGACTGAGGCGAGCACGCGCGGGACGTCTTTGCCGACGAGGTTTTCGTCGCAAAAGACTTGATAATTGGCCTTTTGGAGCGTCTCCTTTAAGCGGTAGGCCAGCTTTTGATCCGGGTCAACGTTGGCGTAAGAGATGCATACGTCGTAATGGAAGGATGGGCGGCTCATCAAGCGGCCTCGTTAGCGCGATCGGCTAGGAAGGAGCGTTCTCGGAGTCCTCTTTGCACGACGACGACACCAACTGACCATGACGTGCTGGTGTGCGAAGGCCATCCGTTTGGGCAGTTCGTCCATGGGGAACCATCTCAGTTCGGCAACATCGCTCGCAGGCGCCGGCTTTCCGGCAATGATCTTCGCAGTAAAACACAAATTCAAAGTGGGCGTGCCGCGAGGTCCGTAAACGTCCGGCACCGATCCGAGGTAACGTTGCACTTCCACCGAGACCTGCAGCTCTTCCTGGGCTTCGCGGACAACGGTTTCTTCGGCCGTCTCGGCGCGATCCACGAAACCTCCCGGAAAATCCCACATTCCTTTTTGCGGTTCGATTGCGCGCTTGGCCAGCAAGAGTTTTCGGCCCCGCATGATTAGAATGGCCACACAGGCCTTTGGGTTTCCGTAATCGACGAACCCGCAGCGCGGACAACGTTTCTCTTGCGCGTTCGACGAGGAATTCGCCTGCAACTCGATGCCATCGTACGGGCAAAACACGAAAGTGTCATTTCCACTCATATTGGCCCCGAAGAATCCGATTTCATTCGCCGCACTCAAGATAACAAGCATGTCGTCAAATTCAAGGACAACTCTCGGCCGATCGCAAGAGCCTTTTCACGAATCTCACGCGCTACCATTCGGCGTCGTCGTCGCGCCCAGCAGGCTCTTCGTCAGTGGTCCGCCGGCAATGAGCAGTTCGGCCAGCCCTTCGTCCATGTGCCCATCGCGCACGACGAGCGGCCCGGCGCCGTCTTCTTCGGCGGCGAAGACGGCCGCCTTGCGCAACAGCTCGCGGATGAATGCCCCGCTGGCGCCTTGGGTCCGTTCGATCAGGCGTGGCCAGTCGGTTACGTCCAGCTTCATGCCGCGGCTATACAGCTCGAACAGTCGCTCTGGGCAGTCGGAAGCGGGCGGCGCACTTCGAGGGTCAGGTCCACTCGACCCGAGCCGGCTGCCAACGCCGCATTTGTTTCTTGTATCTGTCGCTCATCCATGTACGCTGTCGCCGGTCTGTTTCAACGCTTGGCCATTGACTGCCGCCCATTTCGGGAGCGTGGCCCCCTTGCCTTCCGGGTTGGCCAAATCGTGGGACTTTCTCAGAGAGCACTAAAGAGCGGGGGGGTACTGGACGTTTTCGGTGTGTGTGTGTGTGTTGGGCGTGCGCGCAATGCAATCCATTAACCGCTTGCGCGGTAGAGACTTGCGGAAAGCACATCGATTGCGCGCAGCCCAACAGTCAGAACACATTGTCCGCACCGGTTATCGAAGTTGAGAAAGTCCCCCAAATCGTGCGCATTCATGACTATAAAGTATTATGTAATAACGACTTATGCTGTCGCAACGATTTGGCCAAGTCATCATTCGAGTTGGCCAAATCGTGGCGAGTTTCTAAGTCAGGGAAGCAGATTTCTGTCACATCCCAATTCCGTGACCTCATACGCCACGCGCGCGTTTCCTGACCTATATTTGCGGAAGATTGTTTGCAGTCTTCCCGCCTCCGACGTCTGCCCTTCCCCCGTCGTTCTCCTGCCTTTGCTGGCTGCGACCCGGCAGCGGTATTCGAACAGGCCTGACGCGATTTTTTCACTCAGTGGAGTAGGAGCCTTACTCATGCGGCGCTGCCTTCGCCCCAATCGTCGAAAGGGATCGGTTCTCGCATTTGTCGCTTTGTGCACGGTCGCCCTCGTTGACAGTGGCCACCGCGGTGAGCGTGCACCGGCCGCGCGACGTGGTCATCATCATGGACCTGTCCGGCTCGATGCGTTTCCAGAGCGTGCCGGGCATCCCATTGGATGCAGGCAAGGCCTACGTCAGCGCGAGCGATAGGCCGCGCACCGTTTCCATGAATCCGGAAGGTGTTTTTCCGATATTCGGACATTACTCGGACACCACCGCCGCCGCGCTGCAAGGAACCATGGTCGGCTATCAGCGCAACACCAGCGGCGGCTATTCCGCCCTCAACCGCAATCCCGCGGGCTCTTCGCTTTCCAGTGTGCCCAACACCGCGCTCATCGGCCCCGGCGACTATTACGCCTGGGGAACCAAACAAATCAAGCAAAAGCCCGACGTGATGCTCAAGATCACCGGCAACATCAATAACTCGAGCGGCTACGCCGTCGGCGCCGGCTTTTCCAGCGACATCGCAATCAAGAACTTGCCGGTCGACCCGGACGTTGCCGCCACCAAGTGGTTCGTACGCTTTGCGGGCCACAACACGCTTTATCGCATCACAAGCACCACGCTCACCAGTGGAAAGGTCACAGGCATCCGCATCGACAACGGTGCCGGCAAGGGTCTCGACGCCGCCGTCGTCAATAGCGAGCTTGCCAAGTTTTACAATCACCAAGTCGGCACTGCCGCGCTTGCGTATGCCGCCGGCGCCGGCTATCTCCTCGACATTCTTGTCAATGACCTGGCGGTGGACCCCGATATCCAGAACGGCGCCTACGTCCGCATGGCCAACGATCCGACCTCGCTCTATTATGTCACGTCCGTGATCGTGGACCCCCTCACGGGCCGCGTCATCAGCTTCAAGCTCAGCAACGGCAACGGCGGCGGCTTGCGGAACGCCTTGCCGGCCGGTACCGAGATGAGCTTCCTCACGGAGATGCCGACGTATATCGACTACAACGACAATCCGCACCGGCCGCGGCAGCAACTATGGTTCGGGCCGCAAACCTTTATCGACTATCTCGGCAACTACAACACGGCGCGCTTCTGGTGGCCCGGCAACGTCCACGAAGCGCAGGCCTGGGCGTGCAAGGTCGGCATTCAGACCGCCATCGACGACATCAAGAAGAACCACCCGAGTGATTTCATCGGCCTGGTATTCTTCAGCTCGCCCAAGTTTTCCGCGACCGGCGCCGGCCAGCACAACAAAGCCGTCGTGCCGCTCGGACGCAACTATCAGCAACTCAAGGATTCGCTGTGGTTCCCGCCGTCCACGATCACCGGCACCGCCAAGGAAATCACGCCGTACGACCCGGACTTTGACAATGTGCCGCGGGCCAAAGGCGGCACCTCCCCCGGCATGGGATTCATGCTGGCCTACAATATGTTCAGCAACGGCACCGATCTCCGCCTCTACAGTCAGCCGCAGCCGCAATATCGCGGTCATGCGGGAGGTTTGGGTCGCAAAGGGGCGTCGCGCTTGGTGATCTTTGAAACGGACGGTGCGCCCAACACCCGTGCCGTCGCCACCTTGTCCGGTTCCGGCAACGACAGCTACTATCCGATCCGCATCAAGTATCCGGAAAAAATGACGGACACAGGAAACACCGAATGGCCGACCGGCGGCACGATCTCTAAGACGGAGGTCTATTCCGTGGTCGAACAGCTCTGCAAAAACGAAAGCGCCGGCGGATACTCGACGCTTCGCAA
>JAKEHV010000355.1 GCA_022614915.1 Gemmataceae bacterium
GGCGGCGCAGCGCGTCGGCGTCATGGCCCCGCGCATGAACCAAGTGATCTCCGCCGCCCGCGAGCACGGCGTCATGATCATCCACGCACCCAGCGGAACCGTCGATATGTACGCCGACACGCCTTATCGTCAACGCATGCGGCAAGCGCCCGCCGCCAAGCCGCCTGTGCCCATCGCCAAGTGGTGCTACCTCGACCCCAAGCGCGAGCCGGAAATCCCCATCGACGTTTCCAAGTGCTCGTGTGACGATCCCGTGGTCGGCGCCCAGGTCCGGCAATTCAGCAGGCAGCATCCGGCCCTCGACATCATCGGCTACGACGGCGTCAGCGACAGCGGCGAGGAGATTTACAACTTCTGCCACGCGGAGGGCATCGACAACATCGTGCTCATGGGCGTGCACACCAACATGTGCGTGCTGGGCAGGCCATTCGGCATCCGGCAAATGGTTCGCCTGGGCAAGAACGTCGTCCTGGCCCGCGACCTGACCGATGCCATGTACGACCCGCGGCAGCCGCCTTACGTTAGCCACGCGCGCGGCACGGAATTGGTGATCGAGCACATCGAAAAGTACTGGTGCCCGACGATTCTCGGCGAAGACTTGACGCGCGTCGTGCCGGGTTCGGCGGGACCGTAAACTCAGCCGCGAAAAACACCAAAGGACACAAAGGAGAGGAGTTTCGAGTGCAATCGAATATTGAACAGGCGGTGCGTGAGAAGTACGGGGCGGTCGCAGGCAGCGGGCTTTCCAGCGAACGGGAAGGCGTCAGGGCCGTCGCCCAAGCGTTCGGCTATAGCGCGCAGGAGCTGGCTTCCATACCGGCGGAGGCCAATATGGGCCTCTCGTGCGGCAACCCAACGGCGTTTGCCAGTCTCAGGCCGGGCGAGGTCGTGGTCGATTTGGGCTCGGGCGGCGGGCTGGACGTGTTTCTCGCCGCGGAAAAAGTAGGGCCAAAGGGCAAAGCGATCGGCATCGACATGACGCCGGAAATGTTGGCGCTGGCCAGCGCCAATGCCCAAAAGTGGTCGCGCACGAAGCCGCTTGGCAACGTCGAGTTTCATCAGTCAACGATCGACTCGCTGCCGCTGCCGGATGCCTCGGCGGACTGCGTCATCAGCAATTGCGTAATTAACCTAGCGCCGGACAAGCGAGCGGTCTTTCGCGAGATCGCGCGCGTCCTCAGGCCGGGCGGCCGCCTGACGGTCAGCGATATCGCCTTGAAGAAACCGCTGCCGGCGGAAATCGGCGGCGACATGATGGCCTATGTCGGCTGCATCGCGGGAGCCATTCTCATCGAAGAATACCGCAACGGTCTAAAAGAAGCGGGCTTTGCTGCCGTGGAAGTGATCGATTCGGGGGCCGATCTTAATGCCTATGCCAAGATCGAAAATCAAAGCGGTTGTTGCGCTCCATCGACTTCTTCCGCACTGCCACTGACGGAGGCAAGTTGCTGCGCGCCGTCTGTCATGAGCGAGCCCTCAATGCACCAACGGCTGGCGGATCTGCTAAGCCGTTACAACGTCAACGATTACGCGGCCAGTGTGAGAGTGTTTGCACTAAAGCCTACTTGAGTGCAGACACACATCAACGATGCAATCCATCTATCGTTAATCATCAACTGCACAGAGCCCATTCACTTTTGTCAAAGGAACCTGCCGAGCGCGTCGAATCGGCTTCGTGGATTGTGCGCAATTTGCGAAAGCCGACACGATTCCAAAGACTCTTCTGTGTGCGAAACCTGGGCAAGCTCATCAAGTCCGGCTAACTCTTCTGCCGAAATAAAGTCTGTCCACGGCGGGGGGCAGGCAAAAAGGGCAATATGGCACTCCACAACTCCCCCCCGGCCGCAGGCGATTTCTCCTCCTCTACCCAGCGCACTTGATAACACGATTATTCAAGGAGTTCCTCCCATGCCGAAAACCAGCACCGCGCTGCTCGTGGCCATGCTTCTTTGCACATTGGGCTTGTGGGGCTGCACGCACCAACGGAACGGCGCCAACAACGCCAAGATACGGGAATTGGAAGCGCGTTACAGCAAGTTGGAGGAGGACTACCGCGTCATCACCAGCGCAAATGACGCCAACCGCAAGAAAATCAGCCAGCTCGAAGCCCAGCGCGCGGAGCTGAATCAGAAAGTGGAGGAACTCCAGACCGCGGTGAAAGAGCGCGACGAGATGAAAAAACAGCTTACGACGCGCACCCAAGAACGCGACGGCATGCACGCGCAGCTTGTGCAATTCGGCAAAGAGCTGCAAGACCTGGCCGGCCGGGTCGAAGCGGCCGCTGCCAACGCCGTCCGCGGCGCGGCGGTCGCCGCCCTGCCCACCGCCATACCAGCGTCCCACAAGCCCTAATGGATCGGTCGCTCCCTTGGCAATGAGCGACGACTCCTCCCGCCCGCAGGAGCAATCCTGCGGGTTTTTTCGTTTGTAGCGAATGCGACTCCATGTTTGACCTCTATCCCGATTACGAATACATCTTCGCCGCCGTTCAGCTCGTCGCCTTCATGCTCGCCATGGGCGCCAAGCTGCACCTGGCGCAATTCACGCACGTCTTGCGCCAGCCGCGTTCTTTTCTCGTCGCGCTGGCCGGCCACCTGTTCGTCATGCCGCTCGTCGCCCTCGCGGTCAATCGCCTCTTCCATCTCGAGGCCGGCATCGCCGTCGGCCTCATCCTCGTCGCCGCTATGCCCGGCGGCACACTGGCCAAGATCTTCACCTACTTCGGCCACGGCAACGTCGCTCTGGCCATCGTCCTCAGCGTCGTCTCCACTCTCTTAACCATCGTTACAGTGCCGTTGCTTCTACGGCTCTTGACCGCGGGACTGGCCGACGATCTCGACTTGCCAATCGAGAAGATCATTCGCGAAGTGGTCCTCTTCCTCTTGTTGCCCTTGGGCGTCAGCATGCTTCTTTGTCCGCGTTTTCCTTACTTGCGCGAACTGTTTGCCACATGGGGCGTGCGCCTCGGCCTCGTCATCGTGGCCGTCATGGTCGTCGGCTCCCTGGGCAGCGGCCGCATCGAGCCCGGCGCTTATGGCTGGCGCGCGCAATTCGCCATCATCGTCTTTTGCGTACTGGGCCAACAGCTCGTGCAAGTCCCGTTCTACATCATGCGCTGGTCGCGTGTGGACCGCATGGCCGCCGGCATGGAAGCGACGATGCGCAATATGAATCTCGCACTGTTGCTTTATGCCTCGCTTTTCGCCGGCAATCCGCACATCGGCCGGGAGGTGCTGTTCGTCATTCTGTACTACGCGGCCGCCGCCATGGTCGCCGGCTTGCCGCTGGCGCTGCGGCATCGGCGGATACACAAAAGGGAACAGCGGCACAGTCGGACCGATAGCAAGTAGCGTGCATGCACCAGCGTGCCCCGCTCTCACCCCTTCACGGCGCGCCGGCCAACCCGTATCCTGCCCTTGGCATTCCTCGTCACACGTGGAGCAATTCGGCATGTCGAAGAAACTGGTCGTGTTGGCCGGACCCGACGAAGGGAGCGTTTTCGACGTTGGCTCGGAAGTCATGCACATAGGCCGCAGCCGAGCCGCCGCCGTCCACCTCATCGACCCGCATGCCTCGCGCGTGCATTGCCAGTTGCAGCCGGACGGGGACCTGATTCGGCTGGAAGATTTCGACAGCGCCGGCGGCACTTTCGTCAACGGCAAACGCGTCGCCAAGCACAACATGCTGCCCGGCGACATTATCCGCATCGGCAACACGCGGCTGCAATTCGTCGTCGATTTGTCTGAGCCGCCGCCGGCGACTCCTCAAGGCGTGCCCATTGCCCAGCCTGTGGGCGCCAAGGTCACCGCTCCTTGGGCGCAAGAGCTTTCGGGCAACACCCTGTCGCACTACAAGGTTGGCGCGCTGTTGGCCAAAGGCAAGACCGGTTACGTCTTTCACGCCCGCGACACCCGCCGCAATCTGGCCGTCGCCCTCAAGGTCCTGGACCCCTCCTACTCCGAGAAAGAAGAAGCGGTGGAGCGCTTCGTGCAAGCGCTGAAATCGGTGTTGCCTTTGCGGCACCCGAACCTGGTCAAAGTTTTCGGCGCCGGCAAGACCGGTCCCCATTGCTGGGTGGCCATGGAGTATGTTCGCGGCGAAAGCCTGGCCGCCGTCGTCGCCCGCATCGAAATCGCCGGCATGCTCGATTGGCGGCAAGTGCTCAAGTTCGGCA
>JAKEHV010000356.1 GCA_022614915.1 Gemmataceae bacterium
CCGACGCGCGAGCGAGGGAACGAACCACAGTGACACTAGCCCGACGCGCGAGCGAGGGAACGAACCACACAGGCACAAAGACACATAGGGAACACAAAGATCGAGAAGAGTGACAAAATGAGAAATGTCTGGACGCTGGCGATCAAAGACTTGAAGTTATTGGGCCGCGACTACTTCGGCTTATTCTGGATCGCCGTCTTTCCGCTCATGTTTGCCTTGTTCTTTGGGGCGATTTTCTCCGGCCAAGGAAATCCAGGGGCGCGGTCGCTGGCAATCGCGGTGATCGACGAGGAAAACTCCGCCGGTTCGAAAGCGTTTTTGGAGAGGCTCGGCTCGGCGAAGGTCAAGGACAAGCCGCCGGCGATCAAGGCGGAGCCCATGGCGCTGGAGCAGGCACGCGACGAGGTCCGACGCGGCAAGCGGGCCGGCTACCTGATCGTCAAAGGCGGCTTCGACAACCCCGGCGGCTTTTTCGGCGGCGGGTCGAGAATGCTCGAACTCGGCATCGATCCCTCGCGTGCCATCGAAAAAGAATTCATTAAAGGCCTGATTGCCGAAGCCGTCTTCTCCGACCTGAAAGATCTTTTCACGAACCCCGCCAAAGCGAAGGTGGAGATGAAGAAGTCTATCCAAATGCTGGAGAAGGACCCGAAGACGCCGCCGCTCTTGAAACTGGCGCTTTCCACTTTTTTCGGCGATCTGGATCGCTTCCTCGGCGATGTGCTGAAGGCCGGCGAAAAGGAAGGCGGCAGCCGCGAGATGCTCGACATCCAGGTGGTAGAAGTCTCCGGCGAGCGGCGTGGCCCGGGCAACTCCTTCGAAATCTCGTTTCCGTCGTCGATACTGTGGGCGCTGATGGGCTGCGTCGCCAGCTTCTCCATTTCCATAGTGCAAGAGCGCACCCAAGGCACGCTCTTGCGCCTTAAGACTGCCCCACTTTCGCTCGGGCAGTTACTCGCCGGCAAGGGCCTGGCTTGCTTCCTGACCTGTTCGATGGTGACGCTGTTTCTCTTGGCAGTGGGCGGATTCGTGCTGGGCGTGCGTTTGGGCCAACCGCTGCATCTGGCGTTGGCGGTCGCCAGCACCGCGCTGTGCTTCACGGGCTTGATGATGTTCGTCAGCACGCTGGGCAAGACCGAAGCGGGGGTGGCCGGCGCGGGCTGGGGCATCATGATGCCGCTGGCCATGATCGGCGGCGGCATGGTGCCGCTCATCGCCATGCCGGCGTGGATGTTGTCGGTCAGCGACTACAGCCCCGTAAAGTGGGGCATCTATTCATTGGAAGGCGCCATCTGGCGGGGCTTCGCACTGGCGGACATGCTGATCCCGTGCGCTATCTTGTTGGCAGTCGGGATCGTGTTTTATGGTTTGGGCGTATGGAGTTTGAAAAGGAGCGCATGACGCCTGCGGCAGCTGAGGCGAATCACAGCGTTGCTTCTGGCTCCCCCTTTGGTATTTGTAAAAAAGTCTGCTGTCACGCGAATCTAAGTCTCTATCTGGCAGCGGTTTTCGGCTTTTTCGGCTTTCCGGGCTGTTTCGTTTTCCTCTTGTCCGCTTGCGACTTATACTTGGGTGACTGGGTCGTACTCCGCTTGCATGGATGGACCAGAGCCCAGGCCTCCCCCCTCCCTGGGAATGAAAGATTCGAGAATAATGACCGGGACGCCTTCCTACGCCAAATCCCTGGCCGAGGTCACTCAGTTCGCCTTGGAAGGGCTGAACGCGCCGATCTTGACCGCCAAGGCGCTTGAAATCGTTCGCACCACGCTGCGCGCCGACGCCTGCGAACTTCTGCAGGTGATTGGCAACTCCCAGATCGTCTCGCTCGTGGACGGCAAAGGCTTGCACGCGCTGGATCGCGACATCGAAATGCAGGCGCTCTTCGCGCAACGCGAGAATCGGCCGGTAATTGTCGAGTGCCTTGGCGACGACCCGCGCTTCAGCGCGGGCATTGGCGACCGAACACCGCGCTTCACGAGCGGCATTACCCTGCCCATGTCCGGCAAGAAAGTCGGCGTCTTGACCGTACAAACCCGGGAGCGACGCGTCTTTAGCGCCGAGGATCAGCAGTTTCTGCACGCCGCCGCCAATGTGCTGTCGCTGGTTTGGGAAAGACATCTCGCCGGCGACGCGCAAGGCCGGCTAGTGACCATTCTGGAGGCCACAACGGACCTGGTGGCCGTCGTCGGACCGACGTTGCAACTGCAATACCTCAATCGCGCGGGCCGGAAGATGCTGGGCGTGGGCCCCAGTGAAGATCTGGCGCGTTTGCAGGTCGCCGACTTTTTTCCTATGAAGAGCCAGCGCGTCGTTTTGAACGAAGCGATACCGCGCGCGACCCGCAACGGCGTCTGGACCGGCGATGCGCAGTTTCACAACCGCCGCGGCCATTTGATTCCGATCTCGCTCCTGGTCCTGGCCCATCACGACCACGACGGGCAGATGGCGTTCTTGTCCTTCATGGCCAAGGACGTGCGCGAGAAGCAAAGACTGGAAGAGCAGTTCCGCCAGGCCCAAAAGATGGAAGCGATCGGCCGTTTGGCGGGTGGCGTGGCGCATGATTTCAACAACCTCTTGTGCGTCATCAACGGCTACAGCGAGCTGCTTCTCAACAAGTTCGTGGCAGGGGATCCGAACGCGGAATTGGTGCAGGAGATCCTCAAGGCCGGCGAACGCGCTTCGCATCTGACGCGGCAACTCTTGGCGTTCAGCCGCCGTCAGGTCTGCTTGCCGACGTCGGTGAACTTGAATGATCTCATCAAGAACCTGGAAAAAATGCTGGCGCGGATCATCGGCGAAGACATCGAGTTGTTGACTGTCCTCGCCCCTAAGGTGAATCCCATCAACGCCGATCCGGGCCAGATCGAACAGGTGCTGATGAATCTGGTCGTGAATGCGCGCGACGCCATGGAACACGGCGGCAAGCTCAAGATCGGCACCGGCGACTTCGACGCGGACGAAGAATTCAACAAGGAACACCCCGATATTCCCGTGGGCGCCTACGCCACGCTGGAAATCACCGACACCGGCAGCGGCATGAGCCCGGACGTGCTCGCCCATCTGTTCGAGCCCTTCTTCACCACCAAAGGCGTGGGCAAAGGCAGCGGCTTGGGCTTGGCCACCGTTTACGGCATCGTCCGCAACTCCGACGGCCACATTGTCGTCAGCAGCACGCCCGGACGCGGCACGACGTTTCGCATTTTCTTTCCGCGCTTCTCGGAAGCGACCAAGTTGGAAGCGCGCGCACCCGCTGCCAAATCATCACTCAACGGCAGAGAGGTCATACTTCTGGCCGAAGATGAGGAAGGCGTGCGCTCCCTGGCCAGGCGCTACCTCGAAGAGGCCGGCTATATGGTGCTCGAAGCACGCGACGGCGAAGAAGCGCTCGGCATTTGCCAGGACTTTCCCGGCAGGATTCATCTCTTGGTTTCCGACGTCGTCATGCCCAAGATGAACGGCGTTTCCGCAGCGCGTGAAGTCGCGATGCTCAGGCCCGACGCCAAAGTGTTGCTCATGTCCGGCTACACGGACATCGGCGTGTATAGCGACGCCATCCGCGAGGGAGGCTTCGATCTTTTGCGCAAGCCATTTGGCGCGGAAGCCTTCATGCAAAAAGTCCGTGAAACGCTGGACGGCTTGTCCAAATCCGTCAATCAGGAACGCCGGGGCCATCCCCGACGCAAAACGCGACGCCTCATCCTTCTGCAGTGCCGCGTCCCGGGCGAGTCCGGTCCGCCGTTCGACGCCCGTTTGCTCGATGTTTCCGAGACCGGCGTGGCCGTAGCGTTGCCGCGCTATCTCGAACGCCGGCAAACGATCGACATGGTGTTTCCCATCGACGACGAGCAAAAGATCCGGCGGCGCGGCGAGGTCATTTGGGCTCGGCCGTTGGCGGACGGCAGTTTCCGAATGGGCATCAAGCTCGCGGAACGACTCAGCCTGACGGAACTGCGCTCGTTGTCCGACGCCGCCGACGAAGTAGACGCGGACCTGGAAGTCGAACAACAGCCGTGCTCCACCACGTGATTGAATCTCGATTAATCAGCTACATTTGCGTTTATCTGCGATTCCTTTCACCTCGCGCAATCGTTCGCGCAGCCACTCGGGCCTGTCGGTGGTGATGCCGAGGACGCCGGCGTCGAGCATCTGCCGCGCCAGGGTTGCGTCGTTCACGGTCCACACGTAGACCGGCAGTTGGGCCTTCTGCGCTTGCCGCACAAACTCCGGCGTGATTTGTGCGTCGGCCGAAAGATCGAGACCGTCGGCGTGGATCTCTTTGGCTTTTTCGATCAACTGCTCCAACTTCCAAGTCGGTTTCTTGTCCTTGCGGATTTCCACGATCCAATAAACCTGCAACTTTGGCAGCGCCTTCTTCACCGCGGCAACCACGTCCGGCGAAAAGCTGATGATCGCGGTCTGTTGCGGTTGCAGCTTGGCGTCCGCGACCACGCGCCTGAGCTCCGGGATGATCTCCGGCCCGCACTTGACTTCGATGAACACGCGCTTCTTTGCCGGCACGGTCGCTAGCACTTCGGTCAAGATCGGGACTTTCTCGCCGGCGAAGCGCGCGCCCTTCCATTTGCCCACGTCGAGCCGACGAATCTCCTCGAGCGTCATCTCCGATATCTTGCGCGCGACGTCACCGGTTCGCTTGGCGTCCTTGTCATGCATGAGGACGATCTGGCCGTCTTTGCTCAAATGCACGTCAAACTCCGCAGCGTCAGCGCCTTGCTTCCAGGCCAGCCGGATAGCCGTCAGCGTGTTTTCCGGAGCATCGTACGAACGCCACGATGGGCGATAATCACCACAGTTTTTCCCCCAATCGCATGAGCTCCGCTCCAGCCTATGCCGAAAGCCAAGCAAAGAATCGTCTCCATGTGACTTCCTCCATTCGATCCAATGGAGATTGCACAAGCGCGGCAAGGATGTCGAGTGAATTTGCCGGTTAAGAATAGGCTACCGCGCCCCCCCGCTCCGCCTCGTCAATCACCTTTTCCAAAGCCGCATCCATGGCCTTGGCGCCCGGATTGCCTATCCACTTGTAGCGGATCACGCCCTTGTGGTCGATTACATAAAAGGTCGGCGTGGCGGCATTCCACTGGGCGCTAATCGCCCCCTTGTCCGCAAAAGTGCGCCAAGTCAGCTTCTCCTTATCCATCACTTTTTTCAGTGTCTTGGGCTCGTGGCCGGCGACATTGACGCCGATCAAGGCGAACGGCTTCTTCTCGAAGTGCTTGACGAGCGACCGCTCGTGGGGCCATTGCGCCCGTCAATTGAGTCAGATTTCTTGCCAGAAGTCGAGCAGCACGACCTTGCCGCGATAGTCGCTCAGCTTGAAGTGCTTGCCGTCCTGGTCCGGGCCTTCGATGTCCGGCGCGACTTTGCCGACGGCTAAATGGCGCATCTCGAACAGGTCCGCAAGGGCCCGCTCGCCCACCGTGCCGCCGAACGGCAGCTTGACGTCGGCGTATTTCGCGACGGCCAATTCGAGCAGCCTTTCGACTTCTTGTGCATGCTCTTTGCGTTCCTTTCGCCGCAAGTCCTCGATATAGTTCTTGCCAAAGAGGCCATGATAGCGCGGGGCGATTTCCGGCCGGTCCCTCATCACGTCGATTTTTTGCAATCGGTTTTGTTGGTACTGGGCCAACACCAGACAGGCAATTCCCTGGACATGCTGGTGCGGGTTCGCCTCGAGCACTTTGTATAGACACGTCTCATACTCCTTGCGCATGCCGTAGCGCATCCGCTCGCAGACCAGATCGGCCTTATCGCTCTTCAGGTGATCGCGCAACACGAGCGCGACCGCCCGGCCCGCCGCAATGTCCTTGGTCGGCGTCGGGAAATTCGTCTGGTTCATCTCCCAAGACGTCTGCGTCAAGGAATCCACGGCGTTCAGCGTCCGGACCGCTTCACGCAGGATTTCAAGAGCGATCGGGTCTTTGGGATACTTCTCGGCCAGCTCCACGAACCGCAGCGCGAAGGGGCCCAAACGCTCGACGGCGGCTTTGCGCTCGGCGTCGGTGGTGGCCGCGCGGAAATCGAGGCTGGCGGCGTGGTAATCCTTCAAGAGCGCCTTGTAATCTTCCGCCGGCGTGGCCGGGACTCCGTCGGCCGTCGCGGAGAGCGAGAAGATGAGCCCGAGAATCAGGATGCTCCCGACGGAGCGGGCCATGGCAGCGTCCTCCGACAAAGTTCAGATGCCAGGCAAGTTCGTAGTTCTCGCGCAAAGCTCCTGCTCAGCGAGGCACTTTCAAGTTCGGTAATGCTTTTTCAAGGGCTTTTTGGCCAGCGTCTGTAACTTTAGTTTTGTAAAGGTCTAGCGATTTCAGATTCGTAAGTCCGTGAAGGTGCATCACCCCTTCGTCAGTGACATTTGTAAAAGAAAGGTCCAGCAATTCCAGGCTTGTTAGTTCTCTCAAAATTTCCAAACCCGAATCGGTAACTTTGCTAAAGCTTAGAACGAGCCCTTTGAGGTTGGTAACTCCCTTCAAACTGGCAAGGCCAGCGTCGGTAGCGCCGCTTGCGGCAACGTCGAGCGTGACTTTCTGGAGATGTGGGACTTTCTTTACCAGTGAAAAAGCTGCATCGCCTTCTTTTCCGGCAGAGATGACTAGCGACTGAAGTTTGTCAAATTGCTTGCGATGTTTTGATCTACCTCGGCACCGGCTACTGCCCGGCGGGATGGAACGTCGGCCACGGCACACTGGAGTTCAATCCCAAGACGTTTGACAAGCCGGCGGAAAATCTTAAGGCGCTGTTCGCGCATGACTTCAAGGTCGTATTGCACATCAACAAAGCGCCGAGAGACATGTTCGGCAACGCCATCGCGGAGAAGTCGGACTCCGCGCTGCACATCGGCAATTATTGGCCACGGCACCGCGACGCCTTCGCACTGGGCGTGGCGGGCTGGTGGCCCGACGACGGCGACGAACTGCCGATCGAAGCGCGCTTGGCCCGGCATCGCTGCTATTACGAAGGCCCGTTGCTAGAGCGGCCCAACGAGCGGCCATGGAGCTTTCACCGCAACGGCTACGCAGGCGTGCAGCGCTATGGCGGTTGGATCTGGTCCGGCGACGTGCAATCGCGCTGGGCGACCTTGGCCGCGCATGTGCCGGTGAGCCTGAATACCTCCCTGAGCCTGACGCCGTTCTGGGGCACCGACATCGGCGGTTTCGTTCCCACCAAGGAACTCACGGGTGAACTGTATGTCCGCTGGTTTCAATTCGCGGCCTTCAATCCGCTGTTCCGCTCACACGGGCGCACCTGGAAACTGCGCTTGCCGTGGGGTTGGAACACTGGCGACTTCGGTCCGGTGGAAGCCAAAAGCGGTCCCGACAAATCCGAATTGCACAACGCCGACGTGGAGCCGATCTGCAGGAAATACCTGGAGCTCCGTTATCGCCTGCTGCCCTACAACTACTCGTTGATTCGGGAAGCATGCGATACCGGGCTGCCGCCCATGCGCGCGCTCTGGCTGCACTACCCCGACGACGCGACGGCGGTGAAACTTGGCGACGAATACCTTTGGGGCCGCGACTTCTTGGTCGCGCCGGTCGTGGAAAAAGGCACAAAAAACCGCCACTTGTACCTACCGCCCGGCATATGGTACGACTGGTGGACCGGCGAGAAGACCGCCGGCAAGCGTTGGCTGGACCGTCCCGTGGACTTGGCGACCTTGCCCCTCTTCGTTCGAGCCGGGGCCATCGTGCCGCTCGATCCCGTCCGGCAGTTCACCGCACAAACCGTGTCCGAGCCGACGACGCTAAAGGTGTACGGCGGCGCCGACGGCGAATTCGTCCTTTACGACGACGACGGTCGCAGCCTCGATTACCTGCGCGGCCAAGGATCATGGACGAAAATCGCCTGGGACGACGCCAACCGCCGCCTGGTCATCGAGCCGGACTCCCGGAAGACTGGGGGCATACTGACGGAACGCGCGTTTGAGGTGGAGGTCTGGCCGGAAAGGAAACGCCAGCGCGTCATGTATCAAGGAAAACGAGTGGAAGTAAGATTCTGAACAAGCCATCCGGACGCCGCGCCCTCGCCTATTCTCCGGCCTGCAACACCGTACGCACCAACTTCGGCGGCGTGGCAACCCAACCACCGTCTTTGGTCACGAACGAACCCTCGTACTCGAAAATACTGCCGCGAGTTCCTGGACGAGGTCGAACGACGAACGTGTAGATCGCCTTGGAGGGGTTGAAGCGAAAGGCGCCTGTCCAAGCATACCAGCCGTCTTTTTCTTCTTGGATTTTCATCTTCGCCATCTCGTCCGGAATGTCGCCTTTGAACCAGCCGAGGTCCTTGCCCGCTTGCGAGCGCATCATCTTGAGTAGGGCCTCTTTGCAACGCTCTGGCGTCAGTTTTTGTTTTTTCGAATCCGTCTGCGGTTGCTCCGCGTGCGTCGAGCACATCGCGGGGAAGCATAAGGCCGCAGAGAGAATAGCAGAGTGGAGAAAAATGCTTGCGGACATATCGAGTACCTCGCCTCTGAACGCCAAGGCTACGGTGCTGTGGCCGTTAGCGAAATTGTACGCCATGCTTCGAAAAACGGCGGCCCCGGTCAACTTCGACGCGTTGTTCATCAGCTCTCGCGCTGACGTTGACGCGTTGTTTTTTCTACATGATCAACGGAAGGCAATTCCGAGTTAACTGATCAGAATTGACAAACATCCCTTGATCTTCGCCGCGGCGCGATAAGCGGCCTTCAAGCCCTTTAGCGCTCCGATGTAGTCTTTGTGCTCGTTCTTCCGCAAGCGTAGGCCAGCCTCTTTCAAAGCCGCAATCAACTCTTCTTCCGAAACAGCTGTAAGAGCTTTGTTGATCTTCTTCACGAGCGGGGCTGTAACGAAGGCGAAATAGGCGTCCCAGCCCTTATCGTACGCCTCACCCTCGGGCTGATCGCCGCGAATTGCAAGGCTTAGCGGGCTTTTCATCTTTTGCAGTGCAAGATCCAAGCCATCCCATTCCCTGTACAAGTCTATCTTTGCAAGTGTGTCCGGGAATATGTAGTGCATCGGGTCCTTGCGGTACTTGCGAAATTCGTCTAGGGGAATAACGGTGAAACTGGCATCGAGACCCATGAGAGACCTCCGAGGCGCACGAGCTACCTGGTGCCTAGTCGCTATGTGGAAGCGCGAGGCTGATCCGCCGAATTAATGTCGACTGCATCAGGCTGGATTATCACACAGTCTTAGTTCACATTTCCGACGCGACGCGTTCCCCCTTCATCAGTAGCGCTCGGAGCACCATCCACAGTCCGCCGAGCGCCAATCCCACAATGGCCGCCAACGCGACCGCCGTATCGAACCAGATGCTCCGCACCGCCTGGAGCATGATCGGCATGACCCGCAGGTTGCCGGCCGTCCCTTTGATCCGATTGAGCGCCTCCTCTTCGGTGCCCCCGGCGATCCGTTGCAACCGGCCGGTGAAGGTCGGGCCGTCGTTGGCGATGCGGGCGGAACACAGCATGTGCTGGTCGTCGACCGGCAGGAGCAGAAACTTAGTTCCCGGGTTGCCTTTCGTTCCCCATTGGAGTCCCGGATCGAGGAACGGCCGGGACGGCGAGAAGGAGACGTAGTTGTCACCGGACCCCGGGTCGGTGATTCCGAGCAGTGCCTGGTCGGCGATCGGCCGAGGCCCGCGGAAGGCTTGGAACACGAACCCGGAGGTGAAGTACAGGACCGCGCCGGCCGCGGCTAGGAGGGCCAGTCCGATCAGAAGGCGCCGCAGCTTCGTCGCGGCCAACGTCGCATCGACTTCCTTCATGAACGAGTCTCCGGGTCGAGGACTATTTCAAACCGCGGGCTATTGCAGACGTGCATCAGTGTAAGCGATTCGTGGCCGGTCGCAAGCGCGATTCGCGACTGGGCGGCGAGGGCGTATTCACTCAACGCGAATCAAAGGCTTGGGTCGATACTCCGTAGCGACATCACCACGCGCGGCACAGACCCACCCGTCAAGTTTCAGTTGTTAGTGCACGGTAAAAATGAAGTGGGGGTATGCCTATGCATGAACTGGCAAGAACGGTGATCTTAATAATTGTAAGTTATTCATAATGAAGTAATTATGTCCACTCTCTCGTACTTGCCACCTTGTCGATTTTGGTGGCAAGAACGAGCCGTTCTTGCCACTTGGCTCTGGCTCGCGTCGGGCTCGTCTATTGCCTCGCTCGCGCGTTGGGCTTGTGTTGACGTTGAGGGGGTGACTTCGTTTACGATCCGGCGGCAACCGCCACGCTGTTGCGGTCCGGCGGCTCGACACCGAGCAAATGCCGCACGAAAAAGTCCTTCTGCCGGCGGTCGCCGTACGCGCCGCCGTTGGAATGGCCCATGCCCGGTACAAAGATCAAGTCGAAATCTTTGCGCGCCTTGATCAGGGCATCGGCGACGCGCAACGTGGACTCAAACGGCACATTTGTGTCCAGCTCGCCGACAATGAGCAAGAGCTTGCCTTGCAGTTTATGGGCGTTGGTCACGTTCGATTGCTTCTCGTAGTGCGCGCCCGCCAGTCCCATCCATTGCTCGTTCCAGTTCCATTTGTCGAGCCGATTGTCATGACAGCCGCAGGAAGACACGGCGACTTTGTAGAACTCGGGATGGAAGAGCAAAGCGCCGGTCGAGTTCTGCCCGCCGGCGGAGGTGCCGTAGTTGCCGACGCGCGAGATATCGACATAGGAATAGTTTTTCGCGAGCGCCTTGATCCACAAGATGCGATCGGGAAAGCCGGCGTCGGCCAGGTTTTTCCAGCACACGTCGTGAAAGGCCCGCGACCGGTTCGCCGTGCCCATGCCGTCGCACTGGACGACGATGAAGCCCAACTCCGCCAGCGCCGCCATTTGCCGGTACGCGCTGAACGACTTCGGTACAAAAGAGCCTTGCGGCCCGGCGTAAATGTACTCGATGACCGGATACTTTTTGCTTTCATCGAAATTCTGCGGCCGGCACACGATGCCCCAGATATCGGTCTTGCCGTCGCGGCCCTTGGCGACAAACACCTCCGGCACCCGCCAGCCGGTATCCGCCAGCGCCGTGACGTCCGCCTTATCCAGTTCGCAAACGAGCGTGCCGTCGGACACGCGGCGCAGCTCGTGCACCGGCGGCATGTCCACGCGCGAATAGGTGTCGATCAAGTATTTCCGGTCCGGCGAGTATTCGATGGTGTGCGTGCCGTTGCCTTCGGTAAGTGCGACGAGGTCCGAGCCGTCGAAATCGACGCGATAGTAGTGAATGAAATACGGATCCTGGCCGGCGTTCTTGCCGCTGGCCCGGAACCAGATTTGCCGGTTCTTCTCATCGACGCGATCGACGCCGCGGATGACGTATTCCCCTTTGGTGACCCGGTATTTGATTTTTCCCTGTCCGGCATCGATCACGTACAGGTGCTTCCAGCCGTCCCTTTCCGAAGTGAGCAGGATTTCGTCGGTGTCATCCAGGTATTGCAAGTATTTGTAACTGTAGCTGTCGACGAATGTCTCCGCCTTTTCGTCATAAATGTCGCGCGTCTTGCCGGTGCGGGCATCGACTTCGATGATGCGAAATCGCTGATGGCCGCGATCGGTTTTTTCGAAGGTGAAGCGCGAGCCGTCCTTGCGCCAGCGCGGCCGGGGCGTGCCTTTGAAAGCGTCGATGCGCTCGGTCTCGACTTGGATAGGCTTTTTGGTTTCGACGTCGATGAGCCACATCTCGTGCATGTCGAACTTGTCGCCCGGCCGCGGATAGACGCGCGTGTGCAGCTTGGCGGGCAATTGGTCTTTGGGGCTCGATTCGATCATATAGACTTCTTTGCGATCGCCGGGAATGGTGCGATACGCGAGCAGCGTCTTGGAATCGGGCGACCAGGATAGGTTGCCGTAGGCGTCTCCCGCCACGCCGTTTTGCGTCAGTTGCGTTTCGACGCCGTCTTTGTCTTTGAGATACACGTTGTTGTCTTTGAGCAGTGCCGTCCACTTGCCGTCGGGTGAGCGTGGCTCGCGCTCCGGGGGTTTGCCGAATCCTTTCTTGCCGAACCCCTTTTTCTTTTGCTGCGGCTCGTCGTCCTCCCAAAACGGCGTTTCTTCTTCCGAGACTGGTGTCGTATGGCCGTACTCCGCGTCCACGTCCGCGTTGCGCCGTGGCTCGTGCAGTTCCTCCAATTCCGGCGCTGCGTCCTTGACGCGGGTGCATTCGTAGGTGGTCAAACTGCACTGCCAGCGTGCGCCGCCGGCTTGAAACCGGACCGCCGTGCCCTGGTCGACGAACTCAATGGCGTCGAACGGCAGCCGGCTGCCCTGGTACTTATTGCCGGAGGCTTGCGACAACGCCGCGGCAAGCTTGTCGTGGTCGAAGGCGCGTTCGCGCTTGCCCTTGTCCGCGTCCACCAGGATGAATTCCCTGGCGCCGCCGCGGAGATCGTTGCGGTACCAGAAACGCGTCTTGTCCCCAAACCAATGCGGAGTGATCTTGTCTTTGAAAACGCGGCCTTTGGTCTGAGCGGCGAGGCGCTCGGCGCGCTGATAGGCTTTCTGGATGTCGAGCGCATCGACTTTGCCCGGAGCGCCTTGCGCCGTTGGCGTTTCATTCGCTGGCGCGGTGGATGCGTCGATCACCGCGCCGTCGAGGACGGCGTATTCTGGACGCGGCTGATCAAGCAATTGCAGATCGACAGGCGAAGGCCGTTGCTTCGGCCGCTCGGACCAGCCGTATGCCAGCACGGCAATAACGCCTACCGCAAGGGCCAATGCCGCCAGCAACATTCGCTGCTTGGTGAAACGAACTCGCCGCATGGTAATTGCCTTTCTCATACGTTTTTCATAAAGACATGTGCCCGAGGTCGCCCTATATATGCCACCGATCATGGTGAATCACAACAAAGTAATGCAGAAATCGCGAAAATTGGATTACAATTCTTGCACGCAATTCGCTAACTTCGTAGGACGGGATGTCAACCCGTCGGCGCTCACTAAGGTCAGTGCAACTAACCGGAGCAATCGATGCGACGAACTCTCATCTGGACGAGCATGATTCTCTCGCTGGTATTGTCAAACCCAGTCGCGGCGCAATCATCGAAACTGAAGCTTTTATTCCTCGGCGATAACGGCGCCCACCGCCCCGCCGAGCGCTTCCGTCAGCTTCAGCCCGTGCTCGAGCGGCGCGGCATCGACCTCACCTACACCGACAAGGCGGAAGCGCTCAATGCGAAGCTGCTCGCTTCCTATGACGGCCTCATCATTTACGCGAACACCGTGCGCATCACACACGAGCAGGAACAAGCGCTTTTGGATTTCGTCGAAGGCGGCAAGGGCTTTATTCCCATTCATTGCGCCTCGTATTGCTTCCTCAATTCACCGAAGTACGTCGCCCTAGTCGGCGCCCAGTTTCAGAAGCACCGCGACGGCGTCTTTCGCGCGACGGTCGCTGAGCCGGATCATCCCATCATGAAGGGCTATCAAGGATTCGAAAGCTGGGACGAGACCTACGTCCACACCAAGCACAACGAGAAAGACCGTACCGTTCTGGAATACCGCATGGAAGGTAACGTCAAGGAGCCATGGACGTGGGTGCGCACGCAGGGCAGAGGCCGGGTCTTCTACACCGCATGGGGCCACGATCACCGCACTTGGGGCAATCCGGGCTTTCACGAACTGATCGAACGGGGCATACGCTGGGCGGTCGCCGCGGGGCAAGACCCGGTCGCTAACGCGACTCGGCTCGCCAAGTCACCTTTCAATGAGCCATTCCCTGTCCCGCAAATTATTCCGCTTCCAAAAGACCTTAAGCCTTTCGAATATGAAGACGTCGGCAAGAAAATCCCCAATTACAAAGGCGGCAAAGGCGCGACACTGAGCCTCATGCAGCTCCCCGTGCCGGCCGAGGAATCGCAAAAGCACATCGTCTTGCCCAACGGATTTCGCGCCGAGCTAGTCGCCGCCGACCCTGATATCCGCCGGCCCATCTGCATGAATTGGGACGAGCGCGGCCGGTTGTGGATCGCCGAGTCCGTCGACTATCCGCACAACCAACAGCCCGCCGGCCAAGGCAACGACCGCCTCGTCATTTGCGACGATACCGACGGCGACGGCAAGGCCGACAAGTTCACGGTCTTCGCCGACAAGCTCAGCATCCCTGCGAGTTTCACGTTTTCCCACGGCGGCGTCATCGTCTTCGAAGGCCGGCAGACCGTTTTCCTCAAGGACACAAATGGCGACGACAAGGCCGACGAGCGCAAGACACTCTTCGGCGGTTGGTCCATGGGCGACACGCACGGCGGCGCGAGCAACATGCAATACGACTTCGACAACTGGATTTGGGGCATGCAAGGATACAACGACTCGCGCCTCACGGTGGGCGGCGAGTTCCATCGCTTTCGACAAGGCTTCTACCGCTTCAAGCCCGATGGTTCGAAGCTGGAATTCGTGCGTTCCACCAACAACAACACCTGGGGCATCGGCCTAAGCGAAGACGGCTTGGTTTTCGGATCGACGGCGAACGGCAATCCCAGCGTCTACATGCCGATTCCCAATCGCTATTACGAAGCGGTGAAGGGCTGGACGCCGTCGCTGGTTCTAAAAGGCATCGCCGACAGTTTCCGCTTTAAGCCCGCCACCGACAAAGTGCGGCAAGTGGATTTCCACGGCGGCTACACGGCGGCGGCGGGACACGCACTCTACACGGCGCGCAACTACCCCAAGGAATACTGGAACCGCACCGCCTTCGTCTGCGAGCCGACGGGCCATCTGGTCGGCACATTCATCCTACGCCGCGAAGGCAGCAGTTTTCGTTCCAGCAATCCCTTCAACCTCTTCGCCAGCGACGACGAATGGACCGCGCCGATCATGGCGGAAGTCGGTCCCGACGGCAATGTCTGGGTCATTGACTGGTACAACTTCATCGTGCAGCACAATCCCACGCCGATCGGCTTCAAGACCGGCAAGGGCGCTGCCTACGAAACGGATTTGCGCGACAAGAAGCACGGCCGCATTTATCGCATTGTCTATGAAAGCAATGATTCCGCAAAGAAAAAGCCGTTCACCCTGGCGAATGCGACTCCCGATCAACTCGTAGCCGCGCTTAGGAACGACAACCTATTCTGGCGCAAACACGCGCAGCGGCTTTTGGTCGAACGTGGCCAACTGGACGTGCTGCCGGCACTCTGCAAACTTGCTGCCGACTCCAACGTCGATGAAATTGGCTTGAACGTCGGCGCGATCCATGCCTTGTGGACCATGCACGGACTGGGCGCGTTGAATGGTAAACACGCGGAAGCGACTGCGGCGGCCAGCGCGGCGCTTGGGCACAAATCCATGGGAGTTCGCCGTAACGCCGTCCAAGTGTTGCCAAGGAATCCAGAATCCGTCGCCGCTATCCTGAAAGCGGGGTTGACCGACGACACGGATCCTCTGGTTCGACTGGCCGCGCTTTTGGCATTGGCCGACCTCCCCGCCGCGCCGCAAGCTGGCCAGGCCATTGTGCAAGCGCTTGGCCAGAGCAAAAACACGAGCGACCGCTGGATTCCCGACGCCGCCACCTGCGCGGCCGCCAACAACAGCGAGCATTTTCTGGGCGCATTGACGGCGCAGAAATCCCCGAACACGGCGACGCTCGCGGTGGCCGCCGTTGTCGCCGAGCATTACGCGCGCGGCGGGCCGGCGGATTCCATCGGCAATCTGGTGGCCAAACTCGCGGACGGAGATACTGTCGTCACCGAGACGGTGCTGCGCGGTCTGTCGCGCGGTTGGCCCAGAAGCAAGCCGCCTAAGCTCGACGACCAAATGGAAAAGGACCTGGGCCGCATCGCCACGCGGTTGGCGCCCGGCAAACGCGGCGTCTTGATTCAACTTGCGGTTTCCTGGGGCAGCCGCCAATTCGAGAAAGCCCTGGCGGAGGTCGCTGCGGGCCTGTTGGCGCGGCTCCAGGACGAGACCCAAAAGATCGACGAGCGCGTGAGCGCCGCCCGCGAATTGATCGAGCATCAGCCGCAGGACAAAAAGACCGTGCTCGCCTTCTTGGAGATGATCACGCCGCGCTCGCCGCCGGAACTCGCCGCCGGCCTTTTGCAAGCGCTGCAAAAAAGCGAAGCTTCGGACACTGGTGCGCTCATCCTCGAACGGCTCGCCGGGTTTTCTCCCACGGTGCGCGCCGCCGGGCTTGGCGTCTTGCTGTCGCGATCTGATTGGACCGCCGCCTTCCTCGAAAGTGTTCAGGAGAGCAAATTGTCTCTGTTGGAATTGTCACTCGATCAAAAGCAAGCGCTCAGCCAGCATCCCACCGACGCGATTCGCCAAAGCGCTTTGGCCCTTCTCAAAAAAGGCGGCATCCTCCCCAACGCCGATCGCCAAAAAGTCATAGAGGAACTGTTGCCGTTGTCGAAAGCCAAGGGCGACGTCGCGGCCGGTAAGCTCGTTTTCAAAAACGTTTGCGCCAAATGCCACATCCATTCCGGAGAAGGCACGGCCATCGGCCCTGACCTAAGCGGCGTGGCGGTCCACTCCAAGGAGCATTTGCTTGCCGAAATCATCGATCCCAGCCGCAGTGTCGAAGGCAACTTTCGCATTTACACTGTCGCCACAACCAAGGGCACCTTCCTCACCGGACTTCTGGCGGCCGAATCCAAAACGGCGGTCGAGTTGTTCGACGCCGAAGGGAAAAAGCTGACGATTCTGCGCGAAGACATCGAAATGCTTACCGCGACCGCCAAATCGCTCATGCCCGACGGCTTCGAGAAGCAGCTCAAGCCGCAAGAACTGACCGACCTGTTGGAGTTTCTTAGCGTGCGCGGCAAATACCTGCCGTTGCCGTTGGGCAAAGTCGCGACGGCGATTAGCACGAAAGGCCTGTTCTACAGTGAAGACGCCAAAGTCGAACGTCTCATATTTAGCGACTGGAAGCCGAAGACTTTCGAGGGCGTGCCATTCCATCTCGTCGATCCGCAGGTCGATAAGACGCCGAACGTGGTGATGCTCTACGGCCCCGAGGGCAAATTGCCGCCCACCATGCCGAAATCGGTCAGTCTGACCTGCAACGCGCCCGCCAAGGCGATTCACTTTTTGAGCGGGGTCAGTGGATGGGGCTATCCGTATTCGGAGAAAGGCAGCGTCTCCGTGATCGTGCGCCTGCACTACGACGATGGCCAAACGGAAGACCATCCCCTTAAGAACGGTGAACACTTCGCGGACTACATTCGCCGGGTAGACGTGCCCGGCTCCAAGTTCGCCTTCAACCTCGGCGGCCGGCAAATCCGGTACTTCGCCGTCCAACCGAAGCGACCGGACCGGATCGAGCGCATCGAGCTGGTCAAGGGCGACGACATCACGGCTCCGGTGGTTATGGCGGTGACGGTGGAGGGGCCGGAATGACCGGGAAGTCCGTCTGAAACGCAGAGGACGCAGAGCTCACTATGCACATTCGCCGAATGAATCTTGGCGACCTCCCCGCCGGCCTGCGCCTCAGCGAGCAGGCCGGCTGGAACCAACTTCCCGAAAGCTGGGCGCGGCAGTTCGCACTCGAGCCGGAAGGCTGCTTCGTCGCTGAAAACGACGGTCAGGTGATCGGCACTGCGTGCACTTGCGTTTTCGACGATGTAGCGTGGATCAACCTGGTCCTCGTGGTGGCAGCGCAGCGCGGCAAGGGCATCGGCACCCGACTCATGCTCGAAGTGTTGAAATTCCTCGACGATCGCCGAGTTCCGACGATCCGCCTCGACGCCACGCCGCTCGGCCAATCGATTTACGAAAAGCTTGGCTTCGTCGTCGAATACGAACTGACGCGCTTCGCAGGCGTCTTGCCTCCAGCTCCGCAAACCGCGTCGCACGTCGAACGCGTCACGTCAGCCAGCGTCGCCGCCGTCGTGGCCTTCGACCAAGAGATTACGCGGACCAATCGCGAAAAACTGCTTCGTTATCAACTGGAACATCAACTGGATTCGCTGCTGTGCGTGCGCGCCGGCGAGCGCATTGCCGGTTTTGCCGCGTTTCGACCCGGACGCCGCGCCTGGCAGATCGGCCCATGCTTAGGCGAAAGCGAGGCGTGTCTGCAACTGCTTACCGCCGTTCAAGAGTGCGTCGGCGGCAACCCGGTGTTCATGGATGTACCGGCGCAGAATGAAGCCGCCCGGTCAAGGGCGAAGGCGTTTGGCCTAACGCCGCAACGCATACTCACTCGGATGAGTCGCGGCCGGCGCATCGAAGAACGTATCGACAAGTTGTGGTGCAGCTTCGGACCGGAGAAGGGGTGACGAAAGCAGAGCCCTGCGACGAATCCGAGCTACTTTGCGCCCCGAGGCATTGGCGGCGGCAAGCCTCACGGGTCAACTGACAGGTTCCAAGCCTCTCAGGGTTCCTGAACTGGTACCAAACCTGTTCGCATCAATACCGAGTCGGTGCAGCATGCTCAAATACAGGTTGGATAGCGGCGGTGGATTGTTTGGATTGAAAGCGAGGTGCTGACCGTGCCGGAAGCCTCCGCCTGCTAAAAGCACCGGCAGATTTCGAGTGGCATGGCTGCTGGCATTTCCCAAATTACTGCTGAAATACACCATGGTGCGGTCGAGCAAGCTGCCGCCCTGCTCCCTTGTATCCTTGAGCTTGGTCAAGAAGGCGGCAAATGTCCTCATCTTTTCCAATTCGACGGTCCGAAGCTGTGCGATCTTAGTCGGATCCTGGCCGTGGTGCGACAGGTCGTGATGACCCAAGTTCACGCCCGCAATCGGCGGCACCAAGCTCGTGCCCAAAAGCAGCAGCGTGATGAGTCGAGTTGAGTCGGTTTGCAATGCCAAGTGAATGAGGTCGAACATGAGCCGGGCGCGGCCCACCAGATCGGCCCCGCTGGTAATGTCTTGAGGAGGCCCCGCATTGACTTGGGGCCTGGGCCTTCGGGACCACTCTAGCGATCGAGCCAGCCGCTGCTCGAGCTCCCGGACGCTGGAAAAGTACTCGTCCAGCTTGTCGCGGTCGGCGATACCGAGTTGCGGCTGCATCGTCTTGGCCTGTTCGCGCACGGTATCGAGGACACTTCGGCCGTCGCGCAGCCGCCGGGCCTGGGCCTCGACTTCGTCGGGACGTCCCTCCAGGAAGAGGCGCGCGAACACGGCGGACGGGAATGAATCCGACGGCACGATGGCGCCCGAGCGGGTCCAGGACAGGCTGAAGCCCTCACAGGACAATGCCAGGCTGGGAAAGCGCGTTTCGCCGCCGATATGCCCGGCCGCGAACTGGTCCAGCGAGATGCTATTGCGAAAACCGGCTCGGCGTTCTGGATGCGGGGCCGCAGTCAGGAAACTGAAGATCGAATCGTGGCTGGCGCCGACCTCCGGATGCGACAGACCGGAGATGACGGTTATATCATTGCGAAACTCGCGCACGACTTCGAGGTATGGTGTGAGCGCGTATTCTCTGCCGCTTGCTTCGGGAAAGAAGTTGGGAGCGTGCAGGCCGAGCGGCGTGCAAATGCACACCATCCGGCGCGGCGGCCCTGCACTGGCGGCAGGAGAACCGGGCCGGGCCAAGGATTCGAGCCAGGGCAAGGCCAACGTTACGCCTGCGGCACGCAGAAAGCGACGGCGATCCAGCTTCATAAAATGGTCCTCGTTTGGCGCGCCTTAGCCAGTCCGCCGAATCCGCTTGTGCGGACGTTTCCCGGGCTTTTCCGGTTCGAGGACAGGCAACCCTCTGGCGCGGGCCTCTTCGTGAATCCGTTTCCAAAACGCCTTGCGTTGCCTCGGACTTTTGTCTTTCAACTCCGCGTGGAGCCTCAGCTTCCACTCGCCAACCTGATTCAGAAATTCATCAATATCGGAGCTCATCACATGCCTCGAAGGGATTGCAAATCATTGGAGTTTTCGGGTAGTCGTGCAGTTGGTTCACCGACTCGTATTGTAGCCGTTTGGTAGGCCGTGTCATATGCCGATGGTTCCAGCTGACCAAATAATCGAGTTGAAGGCACGTGGCCGCTGCGACGTGTAGAGCATCTGCCTCCCGATTCTTCGGAAGCACACCAGCCTCAATGTAAGCTTGGGCCAGAGATTCCATTTTCTCGCTGATCGAATGAACGCTGGGTTGCGCTCGATCGATGTGTTGGAGAATCTCATCTGCGTCGACTTGGGAAGCCTGCTTGATTTCGGCCAGGACAACGTCCGAGATCACGCACTGCCCTAGAACTCCATCAAGAAGTCGAAGCAGCCGGTGCACCACCTGTTTGCGATCGCGCGGTTGCCGCGGGGCGAGGCTTCCCCAAACGCTTGTTTCCAAATAAAACGCCGGCTCGGACATCGCATACCTCTTCCATGTTCACTCCGGCGTTCGATTGTAATGAATTTGTGCGAGCACTCACTTGTTTTGAAATAGCTTGCTCTGAATGATCGCATGGACAAGCGTCCGCAGTCCGTAGTTCCTGTCACGAACCGTCTTCACAATCGTGTCAATCTCCGGCTGGTCCACAGTCCGTACCGCAGCGCCGGTGGCGTAGGTCACGAGTTTTGAAGTCAATGCGCGGGCGATCTGATCCCGATCTTTCAATAGCAGTTGTTTGAACTCGTCAATATCGCGGAAACGCTGGCCGTCCGCCGTCACGTCGGCAGGGTCCACCTTCGGACCTTGTAGATACGGCATGCGACGGCCGTCGATGATGACTGCTTTGCCGTTGCCGCTGGTCCGGTAGTATTCGCGCCAAGCGCCGATCACGTCGAAACTTTCCAGCGCAAAGCCGGGCGGGTCAATCTTGACATGGCAACTCGCGCACGAGGGGAGGTTGCGATGCTTGGCGAGTTGTGCGCGGATGGTCGTCGCACCGCGAATGTCCGGCTCGACCGCCGCGACGCCCTCGGGCGGCCTCGGCGGCGGCGTGCCGAGAATGCGCTCCAGCACCCAGGCCCCGCGCAGGATCGGCGACGTGTACGTGCCGTTGGCGGTCACCTTGAGGACACTTGCCATCGTCAAGACGCCGCCGCGGTGACTACCCGGCGGCAGCAAGACCTTGCGGAATTCCCAACTACCAACAGGATTACGTTCGCCATGCGACACATCGGGAATGCCGTAGAGCTTCGCGAGCCGATTGTTGAGTATCGTGAAATTGGAGTCGATGAAATTGGTTAAACTTAGATCGTTCTTCAGCACTTCGTCGAAGAAAAGGTAGGTCTCCTTCAGCATTGAGAATTTCAACATCTCGTCGTATTCGGGATACAGGATGTGGCTGGGCATGGTTGCGTCGATGTCGCGCAAACCGAGCCACTGGCTGACGAAATTCTCGGTGAACGCCGCAGCCTTTGGGTGTTTGAGCATGCGCTCGACTTGCAGGCGCAGCGTCTGGGGCTGGCCCAACTTCTTCTCTTCCGCCAAATTCAACAATTCCTCATCGGGCATCGTGCTCCACAGAAAGTAGGAAAGCCGGCTGGCGAGGGCAAAGTCGTCCAGCCCCCTCACCCCCGACGCCTCCCCCCGAACTACCGGGGCGACGGGGGAAGGCTCGCGGAGAAAGAGGAAATTCGGCGACACCATGATGCCCAAGAGACCCACGCGCACGGCTTGTTCGAACGTGTATTTGTCGGCCAGCCTGGCTTTGACCAATCCAAGGAACGGCTTTATGTCGTCGTCCGTCACCGTGCGTCGGAAAGCGCGGTGGGCAAAGTTGCGCAGTATCCGCTCGGCATCGGCCTCGGGGTTCTTCGACACCACTTCTACACGATTGCGTTTGTTGAAAGCGGGCGCCGGCGCTTGCGGCAGGTCGCCGAAAATGCGCCGATGGCTCTCGGGGGGCCACGAGTCGTGCAGCGGGCCTTCCACTTCGACCCAATGAACCGCCAGACCCGGCCCCTGGTAGTCGTCAGCACCGACCTTGTGCACGGCTTGGGCGCTCGCAAGACCGTACGGATGAAGTCGAATAGTGCTCCTGGCCTCGAGATGGTCGACAAACTCCAGGACATTCGGGTTGTCGGCGGGCGCATCGAAAAAACCGACCAGGTGGTTCTTACCCGCCATGCCCATCGCGCCGGCGTCGATCCGATAGGTGATCGATTTGCCCGCACTTTGAAAACTGGAGGCGGAAATGCGAAAGCGATATTTGCCGCGGTCGGGCGGATAGAACTGGTAGAGATGCACTGCTTGCCAAGCGGACGAGCTGAACATTACCACGGTGTCGTCGTCCAATTTGCGAAAGACGCGCTCGGTTGTGCTCTTGACCTGGTGCTGGTCTTTCATGCTGTAGCGCTTCTTGATGACGGGCGGCTGGGGACTGTTTGCGATGGCGAGGCTGAGGGCCTTGTCGGCCGCTTCCAAGTACTTCTACATTAAGAACGAAGACGTATGCAGAGCCGCGCCGACGTTGTCAAAACCATCCGCCGAGCCGTCCAAGGGGAGCAGCTCCCTCAATTCGACTTCGATCCCCA
>JAKEHV010000357.1 GCA_022614915.1 Gemmataceae bacterium
AGGGATCGACCCCGAGCGCCCGGCGATAGGCGAGCTCTTGTTGCCCGGCGTCGCCCAACTGGGCGTAACAGCGAGCCATCAACACGTCAGCTTGAATGGCCGTGTCCGGCCAGGGCGTCAACTGAGGCCGAAGCTTTTCCAGACGACGGCTGGCTTCGAGCCAATTGTTTTTTTGCACCAGCAAGCGCGCTTGGAGGCAATCAAGCATGGGGGGCGGGAAGCCTTTCTGGCGTAACTTCCCCTCGATGGTTTCCGCTTCCTCCAACGCGCCGCCTTGACTGACCAAGTGCGCCAGTGCCCAGAGGAGGTCCTGGTTATCCGGCAGCTCTTTCAGCCCGCGCCGAAGGCATGCGACGGCCTCTGGGAGCCGTTCGGATTTGGCCTCCAAACTCGCCGTCGTGACATGAAACCGTACATCCTTGGCGTGCGCTTGCGTGCCTTTCGACAGCAGGGCCCGAGCTTCTGGCACTTGGCCGCGGGCCAGCGCAAGTTGCGCGGATTCGAGCAGAATGTCTGCATCTTGTTTCGCTAGCTGCGCGGCTTGTGCCAAATCGGCGCTCGCCTGAGCCAAGAGCTTTTGTCGTTCCTCGTCGTCCGATTGAAGACTTCCTTGAATGCGCAAGTATTGGCCACGATGCAGCCAGGCCTTGGCCTGCTTGGGATTCGCGCTCACCATGGCGCCCAAGGTCGCAAGCACGTCCGCCGGCTTGCGCAATGGGCCATGTTGCAGCTCCGCGAGATCGCGATAGGCGTCAAGCAGCGTCGGTGTGAGCTTGATCGCCGCCGCATAAGCTTCGGCAGCGGCGGGGTATTTGCCAAGCACGTGTTCGCAACGGCCAAACTGCCATTGCAATTCGCCCTCCTTCGGGAACACGCCGCGCAGATAGACAAGGTGATCCTTGGCGTCGCTGAAGCGCTGCAATTGTGGATGCATCGCCAATTCGACCAGTTGGCGGCGGACTTCATCACGCTTGGGATCGCGGCGCACCACTTGCTCGAGAATCTGCATCGCCGCAAACCGCGTTTTCGGCGAATTCGCCAGCTTGACTTGAATTGCGCCGTACCGCGCCAGGGCCTCGGTGTCCCCCGGTTCGTGCGTCAGGAAGAGGCGGTAATACTTGGCCGCTCTATCCAATTCCTCGTCGCGCTCCGCTTCCTCGGCCAGATGGCGCAGCGCTGCGGCGTTGCGCTCCACTTGATAGGCATGCAAAAAGTGCGTGCCGACGCCGACGATCACGAGGATGCCGAGCAGCCAGGCAACCAGTTTCAAATTGAGTCGTTTTTTCATACCAATCACCGATTTCTTCGGGAGACGCCAACACGACGGGAGAGGGCTTCCGTCGCGGAACTTGAATTTGAGTTTCTGGCCGTCAAATGACAGATGCTTCAGCCAGGCGTGGCTGTCCCTCCCAGCCAGTGTTGGGCACAGCGTCCGGCGCGCGCTCGATGTCCTCATTCGCTAGCGGTTCGCTGGCAACGGCGTAGGCCGGCAGCACATTCCAATGCTGGTCGAGGTGCTTCGCCACTTCCGCTGCGCGGACGTAACGCAATCCGGACATCAATTGCATCAGGCGTGCGCGGCTGCGGCCGATCCCGACGTAGGTCCGAAACGAGCTCAGCCTGCCCAGCGGCAAGCGCTCTTGTTGTGGGTCGAATTCCCAGGGATGGAAATAGAGCATGGCCACGGGCGGCTTGAGGCCGGTGTCGATCTGGCGCAGGGCGGCGCGCAACAGCACGAGTGGGAACAGGCGGAAATAGCCGCCGCCGCCCACCGGCAGATTCAATCTCCAGAAGCGCAACGTCGCCGGCGGAATCTCCAAAATCTCATGCTCGAAACCGGCGGCCCGGAACGGGGCGCGCGGCGCCTCCGGCACGCCGTAGCGGTCGTGCCGCACCGGAAAAATCGAAGAATCGTAGGCGAATCCTTCTTCCACGAGCAGGTCAAGAGCCCAGGCGTTTTGTGTAACGATGCTGAACGTCGGCGCCCGGTAGCCTTGCACGCGCTGCCCGGTCACTTGTTCGATTGCGTCGCGGCTTAGGCGCAAATCTTGCCGAAACGAATCGCGCGTGTGCAAGTGCACCCGGCGATGGTCCCAGCTGTGGCTGCCCACTTCATGGCCGCGCTGGGCGATGTCTTTTACCAGACGCGGATGAGTGCGGGCGATTTGGCCGACCACGAAAAACGTGGCTTTGATCCCGAAGTTGTCCAATTGATCGAGCAGCCACATGGTTGAAGGCGTCAAGCGCTGGGCATAATGCGCTTTCATTGCCGGATCAACTTGGAGATGCGCGGCGGCTTCGATGCGGTCATGTTCTTCCACGTCGAAGCTGAGGATCGTCTGCAGGCCGTTCATGTCGAAGGATCGGTCGGACGGATGCACTTTGTCCGAGCGCCACGGAGACGTCAGGGCGCGGTTCATGTAGAAACTCCGCTGCGGGGATGGAAAGCCAAGGAGATGCTCAGCAGGGAGGAAAGCAAATGCGATTGGCGGGTGTGGCGCAGCATCCAGGTAGCAGAATCTCGCATGAATTCATGCGAGATTCGCTACCCGAAGCTAAGATGCGCCGCTGGCAGGCGCTTAGTAGATTTACGCGGTTGCAGGTGGCGTTTGCCGCCTCCGCAACACCCGGCCCAGGCCGAGCCCGAGCAGCCCCGAAAGGGCAAGAACAGGCACGCCGGGTCCGGGGATGGCAGTGGTGGTCGGCGGACCGTTGATGAACGAGTCGCTTTGGCCGCCCGCACCAATGGCTTGAACGTGAAGACCGATGCGAAGTGCATTGGGGTCGTCCCCGTTTGTCAGCCCGAGCTGAAGCGCGGCAATGGTGTCCGCGAAAGTCTTGCCGGCCTGGAGGTCAAATGTAATTTGCACCCACTCCGAAGCGCTATCCACCCCATTCGCTGCGGCCGGCGGATTGGAATCCGCGGAGAAGCCCGCCGAGGTCACAAAGGGAGGAGTAATAGTGTTGCCCCCGGGCAAATCTCCCGGAGTGGCAGGAGTGGAGAAAGCGACTCCGGCACTCGACGAGATGGAGGCGATCCCCAACAACGAGCCGTCGTCGAAGTAGACGTCCGTGATCGACGAGGCGATGCCGACCGCGTTCGTGAACTTGAACGCGACCTGCCCGCTGCCGACGTCAATAACCTCGACAACGAGTTGCTGAGCAACCAATGGAGCGTTTGCCCCACTGTTGGCCGAGATATTGGTGAACCCGTAGAAGTCAGCGCGGGCAACGCTGGGCGCTCCTAGCGCAATTAGTGCCGTCAGCGCCAGAAGCGCGACGCGGCCGCGCCTCCAAGGCACGGCAATACAGTGTTTCATCACGAACTCCTTTGCAAAAGGTAACACTGGGGACAAGGAAAAGATCGAGTCAAGCGGCGGAATCGCAATAGCATTCTTCCATCGAAGTCTTGGGCACTAGCGCGCACTCCGCCCCGGTGGGTTACACAACAATAAAGTAACGGTGCTTGCCGGAAAGGCAGGTCTGCTCGAGTCTTTAGGCAGGACTCAACGCCAAACGGCCGGACCCCAAGGGCTGCATCATCCAAGGTTCGATTTCCACCGACACGCCGCACTGCAAAAAACTCACCTCGATGAACAGGCGACACGCGCCGGCGCGGCGCAAGAACTTGCCGTGCAATCCCGCAAACGGACCCGCCACGATTTCCACGGGCGCTCCCGGCAACAACGTTTGTTCCGGCGTGAGC
Source organism: Gemmataceae bacterium (assembly GCA_022614915.1). GTDB lineage: Bacteria > Planctomycetota > Planctomycetia > Gemmatales > Gemmataceae > JAKEFD01. The sequence goes on from JAKEHV010000357.1 coordinate 3,707, forward strand.
GGCGCGCCCGAAACCATCAGGTGATGCACCCGGCTCAAATCTTCGTAGAGGCGGCTTTGGTCCGTCACCGGCAGCACATTGACCACCAGGTTCGTCGCCAGCGCCGCCAAGCGCGCGTCCTGAGTCCCATGCAAGAACACATAGCCCGGGAACAAGGGCACATGGGATTCGAACTTCCGCGCCTTGTTCTGCCAGCGGCGCTGGTGCAGAGGCAGGAAAAAGCCATTGCCGTGCGTCAAGAGACGCCGCGCCAGGCTTTTCTCCGCCCGCGGCCGCGTGTGCAGCACCCACCATCGTTCCTCGCCAGCCTCCCAAGGCGTGTCGGCGAAGAGATCGTTGGGATAAAGAAACGGTTCCAAAGGCAGAATCGGCATTGGGTGCACTCCGAGACAAGAAACGGCAATCGAGCCATCGTTGAATCGGGTTAGCGTTTGCAAATCTCACGCCGCAATCTCGCGCAATGTCAAGGGAATCCACAAAGCCTCATACAGTCAAGCAGTTAACATCAATCAATCTTCGGTCGTTCCGTCGTCGCCCACATGGCTGTCAACGGCAGTTGACACTTCTGGACAGTTCATATGTAAACCGGCTCCATGCCTCATCGAGGATCAAGGAGCGCACCATCCCCGGCGATCTTGGCAAGTCGCTGGAATGGAACGTAATCAGTGCAAGGATAATAAGCCACCGGCGCGGTCCAAGACCGCGCCGGTGGCACGGACGGGCGATGTAGTCACGCCTCACGAAGTGCGTGGCACACGCGCATTACGCGTTCTGTGTCTGGGCCTTGCGACGACGGAGCCAGCCCACTGCCAAGAACGGCAGGCTCGTAGCCGCCAGCATGAGCGCCGCCGGCGCCGGTACAGTTGAGGTCATGTGGTCGAAGGTCACACTGCCGGCACCCGTGAAGGTGATCGTCACTCGGGCAAACAGCGAGTAGGGCGTGCCCGCGACGAACCCGGCCGCCCCGGTGGCGCTGAACGCGCCTGGGCCGAACGTGACTGAGGTCGGGTTGCCCGCGACGTTCCAGACCACCGGAGTGCTGCCGCCCGGAATGGCAAAAGCCGGGACGGCCCCCACCGCGCCGAGGCCGTTACCGACGTCGCCACCGACGATGGGCACGAGATTGCCGCCGTTGGCGAAGCTCTCAAAGGTGACCGTGCCGGGCCCCGACAGCGTGCCGCCGACATCGGAAGTGACGGTGAGTGGGCCAGCCCCAGCTGTGATGCCGTTTAGCTGGAGAAACAGTATGAGCGTGCCACCAGCGGCCGAGGAGACGGTGGAGTTCGTCATATCGATGGCGGCAAAAGCGCCCGGGTTTATGATAACGGGGGGCTGGGCGGTGTTGGTGTTGGTCTGGATAGTGAATCCAGGGAGGGTGCTTCCCAGGTTGGTGTACAGGATGATGCCGTTTGGCGGAAGCACGACGGGGTTGTTGTCGGAGGCGGCCCCGTCAGTGATGACCGAGCCGGTGCCACCCGAGGTGACGGAGAACCGAAAGTCGGCATCGGCAGGGCTGGCCACGGCGAATAGCGTAGCTACCGCCGCAACTGCTGTAAGCAGCAGTTTCTTTAGATTACGCATGACTGTTTCTACCTTTCGTACAAGCTGATTGGTATACGTTTGATTGCGATCAGTCTTCGTTTTTCCTAGCCGCTGGTGAGCGGCCGGAGTTTTTGCCGGCCTCCAATTAAGAGGAGTTGCCGACGTCATCAGACTCGAGGGCTAGATTTCCTGGCCCTTCGGTCAGAAACTTGTACGAAGAATTAGCGCGGAGGTCGAAACAGACGTGAGGCCGCCGGTTGCGGCCGGTATGGAGAATCGGCAAGGAAAAGCAGCCCTACCCGCGTCGGTTGGGCCAGCGCGGGCCGGCTGTTGACATTCATCACCAGACTTGGGCCGCTCGGCCCGCTGGGAGCGTTGCTGTGGCAGCCTTCGCCGTCCGCATTAGCCAAGCGCGGGCCACGTGTCGGAACGGGCGACTCCGGCGGAGTCGTGTCTTGCGGCACAGTAGTGCCCGTCCAATCCGGCGCCTGTCGTCGGGGCGTGTTGTCATCGCTGCGGCGGAAATTGCGGACCAGCCACTCCCAGCTCGGCGACTGATTCCCTTCGACGGCCTCAATGGACGTGCCAACGACGAATCCCGCGTCCGCTCGGGAGCCCAGCCCCAGACAGGGCCAGCCCAACAGCACGACGAGACCCAGGATTGTCTTCGTTGACGTCACCGTCAAACTCCGATTCCGGAGGAATCGACCAAAAAACTGGACGCTGTAACCTTGCGGGATGGTGCAAAAAGCAGGCCGTGCCGCTTCCGATTGGCTTTTGCGGAACCGATTCTACTAACTATTTGCCACATCGCAGTTTGCGACTTGGCCACTTCTCACCTGTTCCGCCTGTCACGAGCCGCTCTGTCTATTTCTGTCCATCCTGGTTGACAGTGCGCAACCTTACGCCGGCTTCACTTGCGGCGTTTGTGCCGGCGGCGGCTTGCCGAAAAGCTCTTTGGCCAACGGCGTCACACGTCGCCGTAGCGTCAAGAGTTGGGCCCGCTGGCAATGCAATTGTCGCGCGATTTCCGCAGTCGACCAGCCGCTGGCAATGCCACGCAGAATGCGCAATACCTCGCTGGGACGCCGGTGCGTTTTTTCCAGACTCGTTCCCGTCCAGGCATTAAAAACGCGGCGACACGAAGCGCATTGGTAATCCAACACCGGCGCCCGGTGGCGGCGATGCACCCCAAGGCCCTCCTTTGCATTGCAGCGAGGGCAGGCCAAGCCTTCCGCATGCAGGGCGCCGAGAAGTACGAGGTAGCAGGCGTCCTCGTCGTTAAAATCGTCGGTCCAAAGATCCATATGAGATTTGGTCACAGAGAAAAGTTGAGCGGGGCAACTGAATGGCTCAGCGCACTTGGCACCTTTGACCGTACATAAGCGCTTTGTGCCATTGGTTTTGTTTGACAGTTCAAAATCGCAAAGCTACATTTTGATCGGAACTGAAGGTAGAGGATGCATTCTGAGCTGTTGCCCGTCTTGAAAAAGCTGCCACACAACAAACTCGCGCGGTCAGTTGAATTAGATCCCGTCCTGGTTCTCCCTTCCCGTCGCTTTGACCAGATTACGATCATCCCCCCTACCGGCGTGCCCCTCCTCGCGCCTGACATGAACGTGTTGGCTCTGGAACTCGCACGCGACAGGTTGATTCCCGTCCGGTAGGAGGTATACACCATGTCTTTGTTTGAGGATGCGCTCGAGTCCATTCATAGTGCGGTTACGACATCGAAAAGAAAGTTCAAAAAACGCAAAACTTCGAACAAGAGTCATCTGGATATCGAATCCTTGGAAGCGCGCGAGGTGCCCGTTACCGGGCTCGTCGCCGCGTACAACTTCGACCAAGGCGTCGGCGCCGTGCTCACTGACGTTTCCGGCGCCGGCAATAACGGTGCCATTGTCAACGCCACCTGGTCCTCCACCGCAAAGTCCGGCGAATCGCTCTACTTCAACGGCGTCGACGCCACGGTTCGCATCGCCGACTCCGCCTCACTCGATCTCACCAACGGCATGACCCTGGAAGCGTGGATCAGGCCCAAGGAAGTCAGTGGTTGGCGCTCCGTCCTCCTCAAAGAAGGCAATCAAACTCTTTCGTATGGCCTTTATGCAAACGGCGACGGCGCCCGAAAAAACACACCCGCCCTCTACGCCTATAACGGCGAGAGTTTCAACGCACTTCGCGGCACCAGCACGATCCGCACCGGCCGCTGGACCCACCTCGCCGGCACGTACGATGGCTCGACCCTGCGCCTTTACGTCAATGGCGTCCTGGTCGGCTCACGCGCCGTCAGCGGCAACCTCATCGTTTCCAACGGCGCTCTGACCATCGGAGGCAATTCCGTTTGGGGTGAATTCTTCAAAGGCAACATTGACGATGTGCGCGTCTACAATCGCGCTTTGACCCAAAGCGAAATTCAGACCGACATGAACACGCCGGTGCAGGCGGAATTCTCCATAAGTGCCGGACCGGACAAGACTGGCAACGAAGGCGCCAGCATCACCTTCAACGCCGCGGTCCAGGGCGGCAGCGGTCCCTACACTTTTCAATGGACTTTCGGCGACGGCACGACGAGCAGCCCCAGTAGCAGCCCCACAACCGATCACAACTACGCGGACAACGGCACTTACACGGCCACCCTCACCGTCACCGACTTTTTTGGCCTCGTCGGCGCCGACACCGCACTCGTCACGGTCAACAACGCGGCCCCATCGAGTTTGAATCTGACTCGCTCCGCCGCTTCCATCGATGAAAACAACTCACTCACGCTCGACGGCTCCTTCGCGGACCCTGGCACGCTCGACACGCACCAGGTCGTCATCGAGTGGGGCGACGGCACGTCCTCAACGCTCAACCTCGCCGCCAACGTCACGACCTTTTCAGCCAATCATCTGTATCCGGACAATCCGGCCGGCCAGGCCAACGGCAGTTTCAACATTCAGGTCAGCGTCAAGGACAATAACAACGCCCAAACGACCGCTTCTACCAGCGTGCAGGTAAACAACGTCGCGCCCACGGGCAGCTCCGGCGGGCCTTACACCGGCGACGCCGGCCAGCCCGTCGCCTTCACCTCAAGCGTCAGCGATCCCTCGTCCACGGACACCAACGCCGGCTTCACCTACCTGTGGAACTTTGGCGACGGCACCACCAGCGACCAAGTTTCGCCTTCGCATGTTTTCGTCGCCGCCGGCACGTACACGGTCACCTTAAAAATCACTGACAAGGACGGCGGCTCATACTACGGCAGCACCACCGCCACGATCACCGCCGTTGATGCGCCCCCAACGGTCACTTCCGTCACCCCCGCGAGCGGCGCCACCGGCGTCAGCGTGGCCGGCAATATGGTCGTCGTGTTCAGCGAAGCCATGGACGCCGCGTCCATTAACTCCGGCACCGTGCGTTTGAAGGATGCCGCCGGCAACGTTTTGACCGGCGCAGTCACCTATGACTCCGCGAACCACAGTGCTACCATCGATCCAGCCAACGACCTGGCTTTTTCCACGAGCTACACCGTCGAAGTGTTGTCCGGCGCCGCTGGCGTCAAGGATGCGGCTGGCACTGCCATGGCCGCGACTTTTTCCTCCGCCTTCACGACCGCGGCCGACGCCGCCCCTTCCGTGACGTCTGTCACTCCCGCGAGCGGCGCTACCGGTGTTGCCGTGGGCAGCAACATCACCGTTGTATTTAGCAAAGCCATGGACGCCGCGACCATCCACTCCGGCACCGTGCGGCTGAAAGATGCTGCCGGCAATGTGCTCGCCGCCTCAATCTCCTACAACTCCGCGAACAACAGTGCCACCATCGACCCGGCCAACAGCTTGGTTTTTTCCACCAGCTATACCGTCGAAGTGTTGGGCGGGGCCGGCGGTGTCAAGGACGCGGCCGGCACTGCCATGACCGCGACTTTTACCTCCACCTTCACGACCGCGGCCGACCCCAACGCCCAATTCATCATCACCCCCTACGACAAGATTCCGAATTTCGGCGCGAATCCAACCATCGTCAGCTTGCATAGCGGCAACTGGTCCGACCCGGCCACTTGGGGCGGCCGACTGCCCGGCGCCGGCGACATCGTCTCCATCGCCTCCACCTTCACGGTCACCTACGACCTTGTCAGCGACGCCGCCCTCAACACCGTCGTCATCCAAGCCGGCGGCAAACTCATCTTCCGCACCGACGTCAGCACCCGACTGACCGTCGTCAACTTCCTGGTCCTCGAAGGCGGCGAGCTCACCATCGGCACCGAAGCCAATCCTGTGGCCGCCAATGTGAAAGCGGAAGTCGTTTTCGCCAACATCCCGCTCAATACCGCGCTCGACCCCTCTCAATATGGCAACGGCCTCATCGCCCTGGGCAAGGTGACCATGCACGGCGCGGTGAAGGACGACACGTTCGTGCGGCTGGCGGTGGAGCCGCGGGCGGGGGATACGACGCTGACGCTGTCGGAGGCGGTAACGGGTTGGCGGGTGGGGGATCAAATACTACTTCCCGACTCCCGGCAACTCGCTTGGAACGAACAAGGCATTGATCCGTACTACCCGTACGTGCCAATGTGGGAAACCGGGACCATCGCCGCCGTTTCGCTCGATGGTCGAACAGTCACACTTTCGAGCCCACTCGCTTTCAATCATCCTGGCGCAAGAGGCATCGATGGGACGCTTGATTTTCTGCCTCACATTGCCAATCTTACGCGCAATGTTGTCGTTCGCTCCCAGAGCGCCACTGGTACGCGTGGACATGCAATGTTCATTGGACGCGCCGATGTCGATATTCGCTTTGCCAGATTTGGAGGATTAGGCAGAACGACCATTGCCGACCTCGACAACACACTGTACGACGCCAACGGTAATCTCACGCATGTCGGCACAAACCAAGCAGGTCGATACCCGGTTCACTTCAGTCATTTGGTCGGCCCCGCCGCAGCGCCAACAAACGGCTACCAATACACGTTTGTAGGGAATGCAGTTGTTTGCCCACTCAACCCGATGCCGTTCATTTGGGGCATCGATATCAATGACAGCCATTATGGCCTGGTGAAGGACAACGTACTCTACAATTGGGCCGGGTCTGGTCTGGTTACTGAGACTGGCTCCGAGAGCTTTAATGTAATTGAGCACAACTTTGTCGCTCGTGTCTCCGGAATTGGCGGGAGAGCCGACGGCGATATCGGACCTCAAGGGATCGCCCGTGAAGGTTCCGGTATTTGGCTTCGGGGTCCAAACAACTATGTGCGCGACAATGTTGCTACAACGATTGTGAATTCGAGTGTTACTAGCTACGGATTCATTCTGGCCTTCATCAATGTCAGGGATGTACGTATCCCCCGATTTCAAGGAGCCGATCCCTCGCAAGCTGGCCAGTACGTCTTGGCCAATATGAATGCAACAGCCATTCGCGAATTCTCGGGCAATGAGACGTATGGAGCGATCTCGGGCGGCCTTAGCTACTGGTGGATTGGAACTATGGCCGAAGACTACTATGCCGATGCGCCCGAAAGCGTCATTTCTGGTTTTACTGTGTGGCACCATTACAATCTTGGCGTCTTTGGCTATCAAAGCAACAATCTGACTTTTGACGGCCTGACGATTCGCGGGGATAACGCACTCTTTGGCGGAGGCAGCGGGGCGACGGGCTTCATCGCCAACGACTATCTCAGCAGAAACTTGACTTTCAAAAACGCCGACATCCAGTCGCAATCAATCGGAATTATTCCGTCCTCGGTCTCGGCCGGCACTGTTCAAACCTTCCGCGATTCATACCTTGCCAATTTCGTCAACATAAAAGTCACCACACTGTGGACCTCGGGAGCGCGGGCAGATACTCCCCACCTGGCGCCGCGCAGGATCGTCGTCGACAACGTGTTTTTTGACCTCGCCCGAGCGCCAGTTATTGGAGGCATCGCGCCACTTGCAATTCAAATGGACTTTAGACCGGAAACGGTGCGCAACTTAATCCAACTCGATGAAGTGTTCGTCTACAACTACAACGGCGATCCAAACGATGATTTTCGAGTCTATTATCTTGAGCAGGCGTCGACGTTTGTCGTGCCCAAGACCCAGACATGGGAGAGTTTTATCTATATGCTTGGCTCCCCTGTAGAAGGCCTTACTAACGCGCAGACGTGGGCGCTTTATGGAATCGCCATCGGCGGCGCGATCGCACCAAGTGATGCCGCCATGCGACTTGGATTCAAAGGTTTAACTGTGGACTTGTAATTGGAAACGCTCGAAATCAGCTAAGCCGAAACAGCGTGCGGCCGTCTTCGATAGATCCGAGGCACTCGATGTTTGGAAGTCGTGCCGATTCGCTGACAAAGCTGACGAACTCGTCTTCGGAGGGATTCCAATAGGCATTCTGCATCTGTGTCTCATCTCGGAGATGCGGCAGGAAATACATTTCCACTGTGTTCAGGCAGCGCAGCATTTCACGTAAACGCTCGCAACCTTGCCTGGTCTTGATAAAATGATGAAAGATCGCCAGTGCAAGGACCACCTGGAAATGAGCGGGGTTTTCCCGGCCCACGTAGTCGAAGATGGAACGGTGCACGATTTGAAACGATCTGCCGCAGGCCGCGCGAAGTTTCCTCAGAAAGTATGCGCAGTGGGCATCTTCTTCAACGCCAACGCAGTCAAAGCCGAGTTTCTCAAAACGATGACAGAAATACCCCCAATTACAACCGATATCAAGCAACGCACCGGGCTTCGCCCGAACGGCGCGTTGTATCATTTCAAAGCGCTTATGACCGTAGAAGGATGGGATCCATTCGAGATCCGGGTGCAATAGCGGCGCATATACTTTTCCTTCATGCTCCCGGGCGAACTGCAGAATTTCGTTCTTGAATTTTAGCCATTGCAAATGCCGCGCGACAATCCGCACCGGCACCTCCTGTATGCCAACCAGCTTTGCGATGGCCAACCGATGACGACCATCGTAATGAATTAACTCGCCATTGCGACCGACTGTTATCGCAATGTCATCGTGGTTATTATTTCGTACATACGAGTTGTCCTTGATATCATTATACAGCTGTAATACGGCATTCAAC
>JAKEHV010000358.1 GCA_022614915.1 Gemmataceae bacterium
GTGTGGTCCGCGCCGGCGGAAAGAACGCGGCGGCCGTCCGGCGAGAAGGCGACGCTGTGCACGTAGCTTTTGTGCCCGGTCAAGATCTTCAAACATTCGCCGTTCGCGAGGTCCCAAACTCGAAGCGTATGGTCCGTGCTGCCTGTGACGGCGCGGCGGCCGTCCGGCGCGAATGCGACGGCGAGCACGGTGTCCTTGTGGCCTTCCAATGTCTTGAGCGCTTGACCCGTCTCCACATCCCAAAGACGTGCGGTCTTGTCGAGGCTGGCGGAGAGGGCATGTTTGCCGTCGCGCGACAGGGCGACGCACCAGACGAAATGCCCGTGGCCGCCGAAAGAGCGGATCTCCATGCCGGTGTCCGCGTTCCAGAGGCGCACCACGCGATCGTCGCCGCCGGAGAGAATACGGTGTCCGTCGTTGGAGATGACCACGCTGCGGACGTAGTCGCTGTGACCGTTGAAGCGGCGCGATTCTCGACCCGATGCGAGGTCCCAAAGCCGAATGGTCGAATCGAAGCCGCCGGAGACGACGCGCCGGCCGTCCGGTGCGAACGCTACGGTCCAGACTCGGCCGGAGTGCCCTTCCAAGCGTTTCAGCTCTTTACCGGACCTGGCGTCCCACAAACGCAGGCTGCCGTCGCCGGCGGCGGTGATGAACTTCTTGCCGTCGGGAGCGAAGGCGCCGTCGTAAACTGGACCGAAATGGCCGTCGCACTTTTTCACTTCAGCGGTGATTTCGCCGATGCGATACTCAGCGGGCAGTCGCTCGGTGATGGACTTCATCTGATTCTCGATGCCGGCCAGTTGATCGGCGCCGGCATCCGCCAAAGCTTGCTGATACCACGAATAGGCACGCAAGAGCGCGTGGATTTGCATGTTGCCTTTGAGGTCAAGGCCCAGCTTGATCCAGCGCCCGGCCAGCTCCATTTGTTCCGGAGTGGTTTTCGGCTCCGCCAGATCGGCTGTCGCCAGCGCTTTCATGTCGGGATTGACGCCGCGCGCCAACAGCGGCAAGCCGGTTTCCCAATTCCCTTTCATCAACGCTTGGTATTGGCCCATCTCGTAGCACGCTTTTGGATCGTTCGGGTTTTTGGCAAGCACTGCCGCGAATGGGGCCCAACGTGCGAATTCCTTTTCGAGCTTGGCAATGTCTTCGGCGCGTTTGCGTACCGCCGATACCAGGTTGACGTTGCGTAACTTACGGCCCGCGTTATCCGCCGTCGTGATGAGTTGATGCGCGGCTTTGAAATCGTCCACTGCCAGCGCGTCTTCGAGCAGCGCGAGGGCGCTTTCGTAAACCGTCTGATAGGCGTCGTTGGTGGTGACGGAGGTGCTCGCGGTGGTGAGCGCCTCGGACTTCATTTGGAAGATGCGCGCGGCGGGCAGTTTGCTTGCCAGCGCCATCTCCTCGATGGCTTGAAAGGCGGTGGCCACGTCGCCTGCCCCGGACGCCAAATCGAGCGAATGCCGTAACAGCACCGCACGGCCCGCCGGATCGTCGCTGGTGTCCTTGGCTTCTTGCAAAAACAAGAGCGCGAGCCGGGCTTTGATCAACGGATCCTTCTCGGCTTTGGCGAGGTCATCCTTGTAGAGTTCTTGGATAAGAGCTTCAGCGCGGGCCAAATCCTTTTCGTCTTGGCCTGCCCAAGCCGACTGCTTGGGAGTCGGCATCGCAGTCAGAATCAAGAGAGCACAAAGAGGAAAAACAACGAAGCACCAACGCATTCGCGTCCCTTTCTTGTAAGTGGGGTGAACATTCTTGTTTGCCACCCCAGACGGCAAACAGGAATGTTTGCCCCACGAGTCTCTCAACTTGTGCGTACACTGTGCGGCTGTCAAGTATATTATCCCGCGGCAGCAGCTAAATGAACCTGTTTGCCCAGAGAAGAATAATGTAGAAGGTTCGTCCCCTGGATTCTCATGATCACTGATGCTGTCATTGCCGATCGGGTCACCAAACGCTTCGGGCAACACGTCGCGGTCAATGAGCTTTCCCTGCGCGTGCCGGCGGGCGTCATTTACGGTTTTATCGGCCCCAACGGCTCCGGCAAAACCACGACGTTGCGCATGATCATGCGCATCCTCCACCCGGATGACGGCTCGATCCAAGTGCTGGGCGAATACCACTACGGCGCGGCCAACGACCGCGTCGGCTATCTTCCGGAGGAACGCGGACTGTACAAGACGATGAAAGTGCGCGACCTGTTGCGCTTCTACGCCGCGCTCAAAGGCTGCCGGGACAGCGACGCGATTATCGCCTCTTGGCTGGAGCGCATGGGCCTGTCGGATTGGACCATGAAGAAGGTGGAGACTTTGTCCAAGGGCATGGCGCAAAAGGTGCAGTTTATCGCCGCGATCATCGCCAAGCCGGAATTGGTTTTGCTCGACGAGCCTTTCAGCGGGCTCGATCCGGTCAACGCCGTGGTTTTGCGCGAGGCCATTCTGGACTTGAAGAAGGCCGGCACCACAGTGATTTTCTCGACCCATGACATGAACGTCGCCGAGAAGATGTGCGATTACCTGTTCATGATCCATAAAGGCGTCAAAGTGCTGGACGGCACGCTCCAATCGATTCAGCATCAGTATGGCCTGGACACCGTGAAGGTGCGCTGGGACGGCAACGGCGAATTGGAACGTTGGCCCGGCGTGGTCAAGGTCACCGACTTCGGCCAATACAAGGAGCTGCGCCTCGAGCGCGGCGGCGACCCGCAGCAGCTTTTGCAGGAACTGGCCGCGCGCGGCCGGGTCACGCATTTCGAAGTCGCCCACCCGACGCTGCACGACATTTTCGTCCGCATAGCCGGAAACGAAGCCAGCAGCTAGACCGCTTGCGTTTCGCGCTCGGAGGTACTGTCGGAGCAAGAAATGCAAGCGGAACCGGTTGGAGGATACATGCGCAAGATTTGGGTCATCGCCGTTCGCGAATACTTGGCCGCGGTCAAGACCAAGACCTTTGTCATCGGCCTCCTTATGATGCCGATCCTGATGGGCGGCAGCGCGCTCTTGCAGTACCTGTTCAAGGACATGGTCGATATCCGCGACAAGAAATTCGTCATGGTGGATCGCCTGGGCAACAAGGGATTGACCGACTTCATTCTGGAATCCATGGAAGTGCATAACAAGACGAAAACAGTCGACACCAGCACGGGTAAACAAACGAAGCCGCGTCTCGTCGTCATTGCCGAAGAGCCAGCCGGGACGAGTCAAGACGAGATCGACAGGCAGCGCTTTCAACTTTCCGAGCGAGTACGCAGCGGCGAGTTTGTTGGCTTTCTGGAGATATTGAAGAGTCCCAAGGTGGCAGATCAGGTCGATCTGCGCTACCAGACCAATCGGCCCACTTTCATGGAGTTTGCCGCCCTCTCTGAAGAGAAGGCCGGGGAGTTCTTGCGAAAGAAAGCCGCTGCTAGATTCAAAATCAAAGAAGTCGACATGCCGGCGCTCGTCAAACCCACTGTGCTGGATAATAAGGGATTGACCAACCGTGACGAAGCTACCGGAAAAATTACGGATTCGCCGGACCAAAGCCGCTTCGCCAGCATCATCGTCCCCATGGTGGCAATGATCTTCATGTTCATGCTGGTCTTGATGGGCGCGACACCGCTCATGCAAGGCGTCGTCGAGGAGAAGACGGCCCGGATCGCCGAAGTGCTGCTCGGCTCGGCCCGCCCGTTCGAAATCATGATGGGCAAGCTGCTCGGCATGGTCGCAGTGACATTGACGGTGTCTGCGGTCTACCTCTCGGGCGCGATTTGGGCCGCGCAGCGCTTCGAGGTCGCCGAATACATCTCGGTGGACTTCGTACTCTGGTTCATCCTGTTCCAATCTTTAGCCGCCTTAATGTTCGGCTCACTGTTCATCGCTATCGGCGCGGCCTGCACCGAAATGCGCGAAACGCAAAACCTGATGTGGCCGGTCATGCTGCTTGCCTGTCTGCCCATGTTCCTGATCGGCACCGTCATTCGCGATCCACACGGCCCTGTTGTGCGCGGCTTCTCCTTCTTCCCGTTCGCGACGCCCTCGCTGATGATTGGCCGCATCAGCGCTCCGCCGGGTCTGCCCTGGTGGGAGCCGGTTTTGGCCATGGCGCTGGTGTTGGCAACGACGGTGTTCTGCGTCTACTGTGCGGGCCGCATCTTCCGCGTCGGCATCTTGCTGCAAGGCAAAGGCGCGAATCTCAAGGAGATGTTCCGTTGGGTGATTCGAGGATGATAGTCGAACCGCTTGCGGCGGCGCTCCTCTTGACCTTTGCCTCATTCAGTTAGACGATAAGGGAAACGATTCTTGAGGCCGTGGTATGAACATACCCCGTTTCTTCGCCCCGCCGCCCGGCAACTTCTACAGCTCGCGCCGCGAATTCTTGCAAAAAGTCGGCGGCGGCTGCGGCATGCTCGCGCTCGCCGGACTGTTGGATCAGCAA
>JAKEHV010000359.1 GCA_022614915.1 Gemmataceae bacterium
GAACGACGCCAGCGTGTCCACGACCAGAAAGTTGGCTTTGTCCGCCGGTTTCTTATCGACGAGGTTTTGGAGGAACGCGCACCAGGCCGCTTGCGTCGGCTTGCCGTCGAACGGCTGGCAGTAGAAGAAAACGTTGCCCAAATCGAGGCGTCTGGAGCGGCCGGCCCAGATCGATTCGTGCTCTTCGGACAGCACGACGCTCTGGCCGGGCTGGACGGGACGGCCGGCGAGCTGGGCGCCGACGCTGGCAACGGGATTGTGGCCAACGCAGCTTGCGTTGTCGGCGGGTTCGGACGCCGGATCGTAGCCGACGCTGCCAACGTCTGCGCTGCCGCGCCGCGACAGGAGGAGCGAGATAAGCGTGGTCTTGCCGGCCTTCCACAAACTTGTGAGCATGGTGACGCAGCCGCGCGCGAAATAGCCGGGCCAAATCCAATCGGCGGAGGTGATCACGTTGGCCCCGAGGTTTCGACCCCAGGCGCCTGTGCGGAAGTGTTGGGCGATCATGTGTTCCTCCAAGGTGAGAGGTAGATTCATGTGGCAGCAGAATGACTGACACATCATAAAACATGATGTGTCAGCCAATTAAGTTGAACTGAATATTAGACTTACGTCAAAAACAGGCCTCAAAAATGACTGACACATCACTCATTTTGGGCATCATGTCAGTCATTTCTGTTACTCCTGTCATTGCAATCAGTTGTGGAAAACAAATGACTGACACATTGTTGACACCCCGCCACTTAACCGGCGTGACGTTGCGGACCTAGCAGCATAGGATTCGTTTACCGGGACTGTTCCAAGGGAAAACGAAAGAATGCTGGCCGATCTCGAAGACACCATTGTCGCCCTGGCCACGCCACTGGCGCCGGGTTTGCGCGGCATCGTGCGCATGAGCGGCAGCAACGCTTGGTCGGTCGCCGCCCAATTCCTGTCCAACACGACGGACAAGAATGTCCATCCTACGGGACACCTAATTGGCGCTTCGACGGACAAGAATGTCCATCCTACTACAGCGGCCGCAAGCCAAGAGAAGCCGCGCGAACGGCTGCTTCAGCAGGTTGATCTCGTTCTACCGGGCCTGCATTCGACACTGCCTGCGGACGTTTGCTATTGGCCCGCGCCGCGCACTTACACCGGCCAAGATGTGGTCGAAATCCACACCATCTCGAGCCCGCCGCTTTTGGAGCTTTTGGTCGCGCAATGCCTGCAAGCCGGCGCCCGCGCCGCTCGGCCCGGCGAGTTTACCCTGCGGGCGTTTCTCGCGGGCAAGCTCGATTTGACGCAGGCCGAAGCCGTCCTCGGCGTCATCGAGGCGGAAGATCGCGCGGATTTGCAGCAGGCCTTGGCGCAGTTGGCGGGGGGCGTGGCCGGTCCGCTGCACGAGTTGCGCGACGACTTGCTGAACTTGCTGGCCGACGTGGAGGCCGGGCTGGATTTCACGGAAGAGGACATTCAGTTCGTGCACGAGCGCGAGCTGTTGGAGCGCGTGACCAAGGGACTGGCCCTTGTCACGCTGGTGCAGAAACAACTGGATCGCCGCGCCGCTGCGCCGCGGCCGTTTCGCGTCGTGCTCGCCGGCCCGCCCAACGCGGGCAAAAGCAGTCTGTTCAACGCGCTGGCCGGCCGCGACGCCGCTTTGGTCAGCTCCCAGCCGGGCACCACGCGCGATTATCTGGAAGCGAACATCACGACTCCCGCCGCTTCGGGGAGCGGGGCAGGCGTCATCACGATTCAATTGGTCGATACCGCCGGCCTGCGCAGCGCTGAACACGCTATCGAAAGCGCCTCGCAGTCTCTTGGAAGGGACCAGGTTTCCTCTTCGGACTTGGTTCTGTGGTGCCAGGAGTCCGGCGGACCTCAGGAAGACTGGAGAGAGTGGTTGCCCAGCGTCGCCATCGAACGCGTTTTGAGAATCAGCACCAAGTGCGACCAAGGCCCGACGACGGAAGGCACGCTCGGCACGAGCGCCTGGACGGGCATCGGGGTCGAGGAATTGAAACGGACGCTGACGGAATGGGCGCGCTCGAAAAAGGAGCCGCCGCTGGCGCCGAGCCTCAGCCGGTGCCGGAATCACGTGGCCGCGTGCCTGGCTCACCTGCGCAAAGCCCATCGCCAGGTCTTGGAGCAGGAGCCGCCGGAACTTCTGGCAGCCGAGCTGCGTGCGGCCTTGGAAGAGCTCGGAGCGATGGTCGGCGCGGTCTATACCGAAGATCTGTTGGAGCGCATCTTTAGCCGATTCTGCATCGGCAAATAAAACAGCCATATGAGCAATACACAGCCCTTCACCGTTGGTCTCGTCCAGATGAAGTGCGCGACGACGCCCGAGGGCGGCCCCCTCACCCCCGACCCCTCTCCCCAGGGGCGAGGGGGGAAGTTACCGGAGGACAATCTCGCCAAGGCCGAGGCGCGCATCGAGGAGGCGGCCCGCGCCGGCGCGGACATCATCTGCCTGCCCGAACTCTTCAAGTCGCACTACTTCTGCCAGCGCACGGACCCCGCTGTTTTCGATCTTGCCGAGCCGATCCCCGGCCCGACCACAGAGCGCTTCCAGGAATTGGCAAAAAAGTTGGGCAAAGTCATCGTCGCTTCCTTATTCGAGCGGCGCACTTCCGGTGTCTATCACAACACAGCCGTGGTCCTCGACGCGGACGGCGCCTTCCTCGGCGTGTACCGCAAAATGCACATTCCGGACGACCCGCTCTACTACGAAAAGTATTACTTCACGCCGGGCGATCTCGGCTTTAAGACATTCGACACGCGCTTTGGGCGGATCGGCGTCTTGGTCTGCTGGGACCAATGGTTTCCGGAAGGCGCGCGCCTGACCGCGCTGCAAGGGGCGCAGGTCCTCTTTTACCCCACGGCGATCGGCTGGCACCCGCGCGAAAAAGCGGAGTTCGGCACGGCACAGCACAATGCGTGGGAGCTTATCCAGCGCAGCCATGCCCTGGCCAATGGGGTATATGTCGCCTCGGTCAATCGACTGGGCCACGAAGGGCCCGCGGACGCTGGGCTCCAGTTCTGGGGCGCTTCCTTCGTCAGCGATCCCTTCGGCGGACTTGTGGCCAAGGCATCTCACGATAAGGAAGAGATTCTTTTGGCCCGCTGCGATCCGGCGCGCATTGAGGACGTGCGCCGCAATTGGCCCTTCCTGCGCGACCGCCGCATTGACGCTTACGGGAGTTTGACAAAGCGATGGCTAAGCGAATGATCCCTCGTTTCCTGCACACAGGTGCCGCCTGTAAAGGACACTCGAGCGCGAAACGATAAATCATGGTCGCGCGATCAGTCCCACCAGCACGTCGTAACCCGCGTGGGCGCCGACGGCGATGCCGAAGCCGCGCACGCAGAATAGCCAAGTGAAAAACATGCCGGCCAGCGTGCGGAACAGGAATACGTAGGCGTGGAACGGTTCGCCGAACGGGCCCAGGTTGTGCGCGCCGGCAAAAAGCAGGGCGGAAAACAGCGTGGCAGCCAGGAGCGCTCCGAGGCGTGGCAGCGCCGCCAGATTCAACAACGTCAACAGTCCTGAGAACAGCAAGAGTCGGAACAGCGTTTCCTCATAGAGGCCGGCGCCGAGGTAGCGCACCAGGTTTTCCACGACAGGTTCCGGGGCTTGCGCATCGGCCGGCACGTGCAAATAAGGCCGGATGAGCTGGGCGAGTTGGTCCAAACCTTGACCCAGGCCGAAAAGCGCGACCGCGAACAGAGCGCTTTCGAAAACCATCCCGGTCCAAATGGACACTAAATCGCCCGGCCGCTCTTCGCGATAGAACACCGACCAAGCAAACAGAATGAACACCAAAAGTGCGGGCGCGGCGTAGACGGGTGAAAGGTGCACGGCCGCCAGCGCCGAGCGCAGCCAAACATCCGCCCCGTTGCGCAATTGGTCCGGCGGCGTCGGACCCAGAAAATGCAGGCCCACTTCGTAAATGCACAAAAGCGGCAGCACGAAAGCCACGCAGGACCACGGATGCCGCGTGCCGCGCCAGTAAGATTCGCTCAAGAATTGCATGGGCTCTAGATTAGCGCCGGGTATCGGCCCAGCAGTTCCGCGCGACGTTCTTCGTCGCCCAGGCCGCGCACCACGCTGCGGCCTTCGAGCACCAGGTCGACGACGTGGGGCATGGACAGCGCTTGATGGCGCGGGCCGTGGAGCAGCCAGACGACGGGTTTGGCTGGGTTTAGGAGTCCGACTTCGCCGGGATGCGCGCCGAGGACAATGGCCGCCGACCCGTCGCTCAGCTCGACGGCGCTGCCTGCGGGATAAAAGGAAAGCGTGAGCAGCTTTTCGGCTTCGTTCTTGTCGAGCGCGCCCTGGTCTGCCAACAGCAGCGTGTCGGTCAGCGCCGTACGCGTATCGTATGCGGAGCGGTAAGGACGCCGGGCGCACAGGGCGGCGTAGACGTCGCACACCGCGAGGAGCTTGACGACCGAATCCAATTGAAGTTCTTTTTTGCCGGCGGGATAGCCGGTGCCGTCCACGCGTTCGTGGTGGTCGCGGGCGGCTTCGAGGGTCAGTCCGCCGCCCGGCAGGAATTGCTGGACGATGGCAGCGCCGGCGGCGCAGTGCCGCTCCATGATGCGGCGCTGTTCGTCGGTTAAGGGACCCGGCGTCGCCAGGATTTCGGCGGGGACGCGCGCCAGGCCGGCGTCGTGCATGAGCGCGGCCAGCATGGCTTCATCGAGCCGGCGGCACTCTTCCGCGTCCCTAAGCAGCACGCGTGCGAGCACGTGGGCGACGTTCAGGCTGTGGGCGGCCGCGAACTTGGCGGAGTCTTCGGCGCCGGCGCACAAAAAGCGCAACGGTTTGTTGGCGCGGGCGTCTTCCACGACCGAGTCGCCGATCTCCAACAACGACGGCAGCGCGATTTGCTGGCCGGCGCCGGCTTTGCGCAAAAGGTGCGTGAGTTTTTCCAAAGCGTCGTTGGCGGCGCGGCGGTCGCTCAAGCTGGCGTGCAACAAGCCAAGACGGTGCTCGACAAGCTCCAAAGTGCATTCGAGTCCCTGACAGAGCCGAAGCTGAGCTCCCGGCGAAGGTGGAAACGCCTGTACGGTGCGCAGCACGACATCGAGCATGGCGGCCGTCTGGGCGTGCAGGGAACATAAGGGATCGGTTTCTTCCGCTTGCAGAATGGGGTCTTCGAGCAGGCCGCGCAGGTCGTGCAATAGGTCGCGGCCGCGATGCAAGAGTCGTGCAGCGCGGGCGGTGAGCTTGGCGGGCAAGGCGGGCGGCCGTTGCGCGTCCACTGCGATTTCCCGAAGCGCGCTGTCCAACAGGATGTTATGCCAGGCGCCGGCGCG
Organism: Gemmataceae bacterium; assembly: GCA_022614915.1. Lineage (GTDB taxonomy): Bacteria > Planctomycetota > Planctomycetia > Gemmatales > Gemmataceae > JAKEFD01. The sequence continues at coordinate 5,305 of JAKEHV010000359.1, forward strand.
CGCTTTCGTTTCCACGTCGGCCGACTGCGCTTGTCCTGTAGCGCCGGCGTTCTGGGTCTTTTTCGCTTGCGCTTGATCCAGGCGCATCCGCAAGTCGGCAATCTTCTTCAAAAGAGCCTTCGTATCCGTCATGGTGCAGGCCTTTGCCGGCGGAAGCGTATTGTCAGAACGCCGCCCGTAATTACGTGGGGCCAACATTCCTGTTTGCCCAAACGAACCTCAGCGAGGTTGGGCAAACAAGAATGTTTGCCCCACGGTCAGCAGTCGTCATTGCGGTCCGCCTTTTCGTCAAAATCGGCAAACTCTAACGGTTGCTTGCATCGTTCCGCCCGTCGTGGCCAGAAATCAGGCAACGCCTTGGGAAAGCATTCGGGGAAGTTAAAGTGGGGGATTTGGCGGCACAGTCTAAGACTTCGGAGCTATACAATAATCTCGCATGGAACCCAGGGAAAAAAACGTCGAACCGCGTGCGCTGTTGCGCGGCAATACCCGCAAGCAGCCTTTGGCGCTGCCCAAGCCCGCGCCGCAGGTCTCGTCCGCGAGCGAAGGGCTCAAGCTCTTGATCATCGACGACGAGCCCAGCCATGCCGAGGTCGTCGCCGAGAGCCTCGAGCGCGTCGGCTATCGGTGCCTGGTGGCCACCACCAGCCACGCCGGAGCGCGCCATATCGAGCGCGACGAGCCGGACGTCATTCTCACCGACCTCAGGATGGAGGGCCTGGACGGCTTGGCGATACTCCGCAAAGCCAAGGACGAGTTGCCCGACTCGGAAGTGGTCGTCATCACAGGTCACGGCGACGTGCAGAGCGCCGTCGAAGCAATGAAGGCGGGGGCCGCCAACTATTTGCAAAAGCCGGTCAATCTTGCCGAGCTGCGCGCCATGGTGGAACGCGCCGCCGAGCGCTTCCGCCTCAACCGCGCGAACAAGGAGCTGCAACAGCAACTCAACGAGAAATTCGGCTTTGAGGGCGTGGTCGGCAACAGCCCGCGCATGCACGATATCATCGCCAAGCTCAAGACCATCGCCCCTACGGCCGCCACCGTACTCATTCACGGCGAAACCGGCACCGGCAAGGAATTGGTCGCCAAGGCCATCCACAACAACAGTCCGCGCCGCAACAAAAACTTCGTCGCCATGAATTGCACCGCCCTCAATGAGAATCTCCTCGAGGACGAGTTGTTCGGCCATGAGCCTGGCGCCTTTACCGGCGCCGACCGCTTGCGCAAAGGCCGTTTTGAGCATGCCAACGGCGGCACGCTGTTTCTGGACGAAGTGGGCGACATGCCCCTGTCCCTCCAGGCCAAGTTGCTGCGCGTGCTCGAAAACCAGGAGGTCTTTCGCATCGGCAGCAACGAGCCGATCAAAGTCAATGTCCGCCTGCTGTCGGCGACCAATCGCGACTTGGAGGCAGCGGTCGTCGCCGGGACATTTCGCCAAGACCTGTATTTTCGATTGAAAGTCGTCACGATCCGGTTGCCGGCCTTGCGCGAGCGGCAAGGCGATCTACCCCTGTTGTCCGCTCATTTCCTCAAGGAATTCAATCAGCGGCACGGCAAGAAGGCCGGCGCCATAGCGGAGTCTGTCCGCCGTGCCATGACCGTGTACGGCTGGCCCGGAAATGTTCGAGAGCTGCGCAACCTGATCGAAAGCATGATCGTGCAGGACACCGACGGCACACTGGGCATGGACGATGTTCAGGAGGGCGATCCGTTGCACGGCGTCCTGCAGGCGGACAGCAAACCAGCCGGCGCCGACAACCTGGTAGGCCGGCCGCTGTCCGAGATCGAGCGCTACTACATCGAGAAAACGCTGGAACTCACGGACGGCAACCGCGAAGAAGCCGCCCAAAGGCTCGGCATCGGCGAACGCACGTTGTACCGCGTCATCCAAGACTGGAAAGTGCAAGATAAGATCAAGGAGGCCCTGCGTAGCGCGAACGGCGACTTCGACCGGGCGGCCCATGCGCTGGGAATGAAGCCCCAGATGCTGCAGCGCAAGATGAAGAAACTGGGGTTGGTGATCGAAGAATGAAGCTCAGCCCGGCTTCACGAATTCATGCTCTTTCAAATGCACGGCCATCACGGGGCATGGGGCTTTGCGCACGATTTTTTCCGCAACGCTCCCCAGCAGCAAATGTGCGAACCAGCCGCGGCCGTGTGTCGCAATCACGATAAGGTCGATGTTCTTCTCCGCGGCGAATTCGATGATTTCTTCCACCGGCGAGCCTTCGCGCACTTCAGAAAAGACTTTGAGCCGCCGCAGGTCATTCTCTTCGCTGAGCCGCGCTAGTGAGGCCCGCGCCGCTGCGGTGAGTTCGTCGAGCGGCGGCACGACCGGTGGACCGACTGTAACCGCGTCCGGCTGATAGACCGCCAAGTCTTGAAAAACGTGCAATAGATACAGTTCAGCGTCGAACTTCTCCGCGAACGCCGCCCCATACTTGAGCGCGTGACGGGAGTGCTCGCTGAAATCGGTTGGCACCAGAATGCGACAAAGGTCGATCATGGCGTTTATTGGCCCCCGCTTGCGCGTCGGGCTAGTGTCCCTCGCTTGCGCGTCGGGCTAGTGTTAGGAGACTCGATGCAAGGCCTTTCGTCAAGACTTGGGTCGATTTCGTTTGCCAATCCGGTCTGGCCGAATTCTCTTTTTTTGCTTAAGATACGTTTGTTCAATGCGTGGGAGGTTCGAGAGGGGACGATATGGCCAAAGAAGAAGCATATATGGCGCAAGGCAAGGTGATGCAGGCGTTGGCCAACACGCAATTTCGTGTAAAGTTGGACAATGGCCACGAGATCATTGCCCATATCGCGGGCAAAATGCGCAAACACTTCATCCGCATTTTGCCGGGCGACACCGTCACCGTCGCCATCTCGCCTTACGATTTGACAAAGGGAAGAATCACATTCCGCGGTCCGCTGCGGCAAGCGGCGAAGGAAGCGGCCGAAACCGAACAATAGACTACGCGTTTACATTTCGCGCTCGCTGTCTCTCGCGCCATCGCATGGATGCTGCGAGCGCGAAACGTAAACAGTCCTCTACTCCACTGTGACGCTTTTCGCCAAGTTGCGCGGTTTGTCCACGTCGCACTCGCGCAAGAGTGCGATGTGATAAGCCAGAAGTTGCAACGGCACGACCGTAACCAAGGGCTGCAGATAATCGGGCACGGACGGTATAAAGACCACTTCATCCGCCCGTTCTTCGACGTGCTTGGCCAATTCGGGATCGCCGTCGGGAGCGACGGCAATGACCGGACCGCCGCGCGCCTTGATTTCTTCCAGATTGCTCATCACTTTGTCAAAAACGCCGCCCGACGGTATCAAGAAGACCGAGGGGGTGTGCTTATCCACGAGCGCAATCGGCCCGTGCTTCATTTCCGCGGCCGGATAACCTTCGGCGTGGATGTAGCTGATCTCCTTCAGCTTCAAAGCGCCTTCGAGAGCCACGGGAAAGAGATATTGCCGTCCCAGGTAGAGCATGTTGTTGACATGTTGGTATTTGGCCGCGATCTGTTTGACCTTGTTGTGACAGTTCAGCGTGCGGCGAATGACATTGGGCAGCATTTTCAGCTCGCGCAGCATGCGGGCGCCTTGAATGCTGGAGAGGTGGCGCATCCGGCCCATGTATAGCGCGAGCATGGCGAGGACGGCGACCTGATTCGTGAAGGCTTTGGTGCTGGCGACGCCAATTTCGGGACCGGCGTGCAGGTAAACGCCGCCGTCGGTTTCACGGGCGATCGAGCTGCCGACGACGTTGCACAGGGCCAAGGTAGGGTGTCCCTTGCGTTTCGATTCGCGCAATGCCGCCAGTGTGTCCGCCGTCTCGCCCGATTGTGTAATGGCCAATACGATCGTGTTTCGGTCCATGGGCGGATTGCGATAGCGCAACTCGGACGCGTACTCCACTTCGACCGGGATGCGCGCGAATTCTTCCATGAGATATTCGCCGACCAGGGCCGCATGGTAGCTGGTGCCGCAGGCTGTGAAGATGAATCGTTCGGCGCGGCGCAGTTGTCGGGGATCGAGGTTGAGGCCGCCGAAATGTGCGCTCGCTTCTTCTTCGTTGAGCCGGCCGCGCAGGGCGTTTTCCAGCGATTCGGGCTGCTCGAAGATCTCCTTGAGCATGTAATGGTCGAAAAGGCCTTTGTCGGCGTCGCCCGGGTCCCAATCGATAGTGTGCACGGTCGCGTCGATCGGCGCATGATCGGCGTCCAAAACGTGCCAGCGATCTTTGCGCACGACGCACATCTGATGGTCTTGCAAATACACGACTTTCGCGGTGTTCCCCAAAAGCGCTGCCGGGTCGCTGGCCAAGAACATTTCTCCTTGGCCGACGCCCAGAACGAGCGGACTCCCCAAACGCGCGCCGACGATCAGGTCGGGCTGCCGGCTGCTGACTACCGCCAAGCCGTACGTACCCTTCAGCATGCGGATGACGTGGCGAACGGCATCGACCAGATCGTCTTGATAATGATGGGCGATAAGCTGGGCGATGACTTCGGTGTCGGTGTCGCTTTGAAACACGACGCCTTCGTCCTGGAGTTGACGCTTGAGCGCGGCGTAATTCTCGATGACGCCGTTATGGACCACGGCGACAGCGCCGTCTTGGCTCAGATGCGGGTGCGCGTTCTTGTCGCTGGCTGGTCCGTGCGTGGCCCAGCGCGTGTGGCTGATGCCATGGCAGCCAGGGGCGTGCTTCTCTTCAAGATACTGAGCCAGATCGTTAATGCGGCCGGCGCGTTTGCGCAGATGCAACTGCGGTCCGGTTAGAGTGGCGACGCCTGCCGAATCGTAACCGCGGTATTCCAGCCGCCGCAGTCCTTCGAGCAAGATAGGTTCTGCTTCCCGATGGCCTAAATAGCCGACGATGCCGCACATGGGGTCTTCCTCCTTGAAGAAACACGAGTGGGGCGAGGGCAGGCTGGAAGCCCGTCCCACGAGTTCGCGAGGCTCCGTCCTCGCGAGCGCAGCTTGCGCCGGAAAGGTTATACCCGCGTGATACAAATCCGCACAATGTCAGTTTTCGGAGAGGTAAACTGTAGGAATTAGCCAAAATAACGGGAATTGGAATTCTGGCGAATTCCTCTACGAAGAAAGAGGCTTGTCTTGCCTGATTTTGCTGGCAGACCGCCTCCGCCGCTGTTATAAGCGACACGAACCAAGCGCAAGACGGTCACGACGCTTCATGAGCGACACTACCACAGAGCGCAACACCGAAACCACGTTCGGCGGAGCGGCGTCGAATACTCCCACACAAGAGACGGTGGGGCAGTATTTGCTTGTGGAAAAGCTCGGCGAAGGGGGCATGGGCGCGGTCTACAAAGTGATTCATACTCAGCTGCAGAAGAACTTTGCGCTCAAGCTGTTGTCGTCGCAGCGTCTCTTCGACCCTTCTGTCATCCAACGATTCCGTCAAGAGAGGATTGCGGTCGGAAAACTCGACCACCCCAACATTGTGCGCGCTACCGACGCCGGCGAATTCCAGGGCCGCTATTTCTTGGTCATGGAGTACGTCGAGGGTAAAGACCTCAACAAGATTATCAAGGAGCGCGGCAAGCTTTCCGTCGCCGAGGCGTGTGCGATCATTCGGCAAGCCGCCGACGGACTGCAATACATCCATGAACAAAAGCTCGTTCACCGCGACATCAAACCGTCCAACTTGATGCTGACCGCGGCGGGACAAGTGAAAATCCTCGACTTGGGCCTTGCGCTTTTTCCACGCCAAGCGGCGCTGGACGAGGACGAGTTGACCATGACGGGCCAGGTCATGGGCACCTGGGATTACATCTCTCCCGAACAGGCCTTGGACAGCCACAGCGTCGACATCCGCGCCGACATCTACAGCCTGGGTTGCACCTTTTTCAAGCTGTTGGCCGGTCGGGCGCCGTTCGCTTGTTCACCCTACGACTCCAACCGAGAAAAGATTCGCGCCCACCTGGACATCGAGCCGCCCAAGCTGGCCGCCCTGCAATCCGATGTGCCCGCGGCGATCCAACTGGTTCTCGACCGGATGCTGGCCAAGGATCCTATGTACCGTTATCAGTCGCCCCGTGAGGTGGCCGAGGCGTTGGCGGCGTTCGCCAGCGCGGACAACCTTTCCGCGTTAGTGACCGTACAGACCGGACCGGTCCCAGGCAAATCCTCGAGTGCCACCGTGGCTCGCGCGCCGGCCACGCCGGCGACAGAATGGTCGACGGGGCAGCGCTGGCTCGCTCTTGTGCTGCTGGCTCTTGTCATCGGCAGCGTCGGTTTGGGCTTATTCTTCGCGCTGCGTCCACCAAGCGACGACGGCAAGAAGCAAACCAATGCGGACAAGCCGGAAGTCGGCAAGTGGTTTCGGCTGTTTCGCAAAGCGCCGAAACGGCTTATTTGGTCCCCGAACATACCGCAACCTCATTGGGACGAACATCGGGAAGAGATAACGTGTCCTCCGGCGCGCGACTACGGCATTCTCGGCCTGGGGGAAGTCGGTGCGGGAGACTATTTCCGCTTTAGCGTCAGCATCGAGCAAGCGCCCTGGTCCGGAGCCGTCGGCGTCGTCTTTGGTTTCCAGGAAAGCACCGCCCAAGGCAAGCCGCTTACGAAATACCAAGGTGTCGGACTGGAGCCGGTGGCGCCGGGGGCCAACACCTATTTCGTGGCGAGGTTTTCCCGAACCGAGACCGTCAACGCTCAAGGAAAGAAAACCGGCCAGACTAGAGTTTTGGCCAAGCAGACCGTGCCGCGGCCGATCTTGCCGGAGGAGACCTTGGACATAGAAGTTCGCGGCCAGCGCTTGTTCAAAGTGTTTTGGGCGGGTCAAGAACTCACCGACCTGACCACCGACGAACACAATGCCGGCTTCACCGATGAAGATCATCGCGGCGCGTTCGGGATTTACGTTGTTAGCTACACGGCCATCTTTCGCGATGGCCGACTTATGTTCCTGGAAAGGTAATCCGCATGGTTGTTGCCAAAGGCCCGCTCGGTCAAGTTTTTCCTGTTCAGTTCATCATCATTGACAAACCGTCGCCCGCCGCCTCCGGGCCGACACCGGTTCGCATCGGCACCGGCCTTGGCGTCGGCAGTTGCGATTGTCAAGGCGGCCTGATCTGCGCGGAAGGACGCTATCTGCTCAAAGCCGGCGAGGATCTTAAGGCGGTGTACGGCAAGATTATCGGCGCGACCGGAGATCCGGAGCTGGACCCAGATGATCCGTGCACCGTGGAAGGGACGTTCGATAGCGGCGCCCGGACCTGGGCCATCGAACGCACATCATCGAGCGACATCCCCTGCGCCCAATGCAGCAACGACCCGAACAATCCGGCCTCGAACTGGCTTCGGGTTTGGGGCGAATACGAGGACGGCAGCATCGAATCGACCGATGTCAATTTTGGTGGTGTCTGCGCCAACGACACCGAATGCGGCGGCGGCCTGATCCTACAGTCCCAGCGCTTCAAAGAGGTGCCGACACTGGCCCCCAAGCGCTGGATTGTCCAGGCGCAAGGGTTTACCGACAAACGCAGCGCCTTCAATGGTGTTTGGACTTTGGAACTCACGCACGGCATGCACGGCGTTTGGGACAACGCCGGCGGCAGGAAGGTCCCGCGCGTCGAGCTGCGCCTGGACATCGACCGGCCCGACGAGTGGCGCTTGACTTTCGCCTGGAAGCGCGCCAAAGCAGTTTACTTTCAGTCGAACAACAATTGGTTTTGGTCGAAGGACAACGACCTTCTGTTTACCGCCGGCGATCCGGTCAAGAAGGGCGTGCCGTTTATGGTCCGGGTGATTCCCGGTTAAGGTGCGTACGGCCCGCGCTGCCATTGGCTGCCGCCGATTGTCGTCGGAATCGTCTGCACGGCAGGTGTGGAGCCGGCCGGGCAACAGGCATTGACGGGCACGGGACAACAGGGGACGCAGTGCTGCGGGGTATACGCAGTCATCGGCGGTTGCGAATTCCCGCACCAGCGATCGCACCAGCGGCAACATCCCACGCTTGCCAACAGCAAAACAGCCATCGCCAACAACCCGAAGCGCTTGCTAACCATTGCAATCTCCAAATGGTCCGCACCGGTGACGCGGGAACGGTGTGGGGGAGGTTGGGATAACCGCGGCTGCAGATTGGGTCAAGTTCAATCCAAAGGAATCGAAACGACCGTCGCCGATGACATTTGCGGATGTTGGAAGTGGCAAGAACGGCTCGTTCTTGCCACTTTTTGCGCCCAGTTGGCAAGAACGGGAGAATTGTCATAACCTATTTATTCAAAACATCTTGCAAATCCAGAAAACACTCGTTCTTGCCACTTTGTGCATAGGCATACCCCTCTCGATGTTGGCACTTGCTAACAATACTCTTCAATTCGCCGCTTACTGCGTGGACGGCTCTGAATCAGTATTGGGCTAGCCCTAGGTTTCTCATGATTTGTGTAACACTGGGAGTGCGATTGAGGCAGTAAAAGTGGAGGCCGGCCACGCCGTGGTCGAGCAAGCGGCGGCAATTCTCCGTGCATACTTCAATGCCGTATTGCCTAACTGACTCGTCATCGCCGGCATAGTCTTCGAGCTTGCGGCGCATGGGCCCCGGCAGCTTGGAGCCGCATAGGAGCGTGAAGCGTTTTATTTGCTCGGTGCTCTGGAAGGGAAGCACGCCTGGAATCATCGGGACACCAAGGCCGCGCTTGTTTTTGAGATAGTCCTCCATGTCGAGGAAGTCGCTCCAATCATAGAAGAGCTGCGTGATGAGAAACTCCGCGCCGGCTTCCACTTTGGCCGCGGTCCGGTCCCAATCGAGGTGCTTGACGGCGCATTCGACGTGCCCTTCGGGATAGCAGGCCGCTCCGATGCAAAACTGCTCGCGCTCTTGGAGATAGCGGATGAGATCGACAGCATAAGCGAAGCCGCCTTCGACGGGGCGGAACTCCGCCTGGCTCTTAGGGGGATCGCCGCGGAGTGCGAGCACGTTTTCGATGCCCAGGCGGTGCAATTCGTCGATTTGCTCACCGATGTTGGCGCGGGTGGCGCTGACGCAAGTGAAGTGGGCCATCGCCTGCATGCCGAAGTCGCGGATGATGCGGTGGACCATGCGGAAGGTGCGTTCGCGCGTACCGCCCCCCGCCCCATAGGTCACGGAAATGAACGACGCCCCCAAGTCTTTGAGCGCGGGCACGACGTCGCGGAACAAGGCCTCTTCCGCGTCGTCATTCTTGGGAGGGAAAAACTCGAAGGAAATAGTGGGATCCCGCCGGTCGTAAAAGGCGCGAATACGCAAAGCAGCTTTCCTTTTTGGAACGTGGCTTCCTTGAATATGCCCTCGCTCGCGCGTCGGGCTAGTGTGAATATTGTAACGAGGAGGGCGCAATATTTCCTAACCCGAAACCTTTGCCCGTTACGGATCGTATTGACATTACAGAGATTACGGCATACGCTCAAAATTGCCAATGTGGGGCGAACTTCCTTCCTGCCCAAGCTCGTAATCTCCCATTGCTGCGGGGACCATGGTGAGTGCGCTTCGGAAATCGCGGCGGCTCGCGTTCACTTTGATCGAGCTGCTCGTGGTCATTGCCATTATCGCCATCTTAGTGGGGCTGCTTTTGCCGGCAGTGCAAAAGATGCGCGAGGCCGCTTCCCGTTTGCAATGCTCCAACAACATGAAGCAAATTGGGCTGGCGATGCATCATGTCCACGACACGCATCGCAATCTGCCGCCTGGCTTTGCGCCCAGCGCTGTCCAGAGAATCACGCGCGCGGCGCCTCCCTATAATGGGCCGTTCGGGCGCACCTTCTTTCATTGGATTCTGCCGTACATCGAGCAAGACAACATCTTCCAGGCGCTTGATCCGAATCAAACCTACAACGGCCTTCAGTATTGGCAGGTCATCCCGACGTTCCTTTGTCCCAGCGATCCCTCTTCGCGCGACGGCAAGTGCCAAACGACGTTTGGCGGCGCCCATAACTGGGGTGTGTCGAACTATGCCGTCAACTATCTTGTCTTCGGCTATCCGCCACTAGGACACACCGAAGGAGGCGGGAAGTTTCCGACCAGCTTCCCGGACGGCACTTCCAACACCATCACGCATGCCGAGGTCTATGGCACCTGCGGCTGGACCGGCGACACCGCTTTCATGTACGGCAGCTTGTGGGCGGACTCGAACAGCATTTGGCGTCCTCACTTCTGCACCAACACGACGCACAAAGACCCCCATGGTCCGGGCTACACCTCCTGCCGCATGTTTCAGGTGCAGCCCAACTGGGCGACACAGTGCGATCCGTCGCGGGCTCAATCGCCGCATACGGGCGGCATCAATGTGCTCTTGGCCGACGGCAGCGTGCGTTTTCTGGCCGCGGGCATTACACCCACGACTTGGCACAGAGCGTGCCATCCGCGCGACGGCGAACCGCTCGGCGACGATTGGTGATCGAGGAGCGTGCGGCAATGCACCTGCGCATGGGCCTTTGGGCGATTTTGGGGACAGCGCTTTTGGGCTGCAGCGGGGGACGGCCCGCGGTCGAAGCGCCGCGTTTATTTCCGGTTTCCGGCATTATCCTTCAGAAAAACGGCAAACCCTACACCGGCGCCGGCTTGATCTCCTTTGAACACGTGCAAAAGGGCGAGTTCTCGGCGACGGGCATGATCCAGCCCGACGGCGCCTTTCTCCTCATGACTTCTGCGGGCAACAGCCGCAAGCCAGGCGCTATGGAAGGCCTCCATAACGTGACCGTCATGCCCGCCTCGCAAGACCAGGACATGCAGCCCCTCGTGCTCAAGAAGCAGTATTTTGTCGACAAAGGCGCCAACGACATCACTATCACACTGGAATAACGTTGAACCTCGAAGTTCAGCGTTCAACGTTCACAGTTCGATAGTCCGCCAATAAAAAGGGGAGAAAGGAAAGGCAGGCTCACTCCCCATGCTCGACGCGCATTTCATTCGCGACAACTTCGAGGCAGTTAAGACCAATTGCCAAAACCGCAACGTGCAGCCGGACGTGGACCGGGTCGTGGCGCTGGACGACCAACGCAAGAAGCTCGTGCAGGACGCCCAAGTGCTCCAGCAGCGGCAAAACGAAATCTCCAAGCTGATCCCCAAGGAAAAAGACAAAGACAAAAAGCAAACGCTGATCCAGGAAGGCCGTGAGTTGCGCGACCAAGTCGGCGTGCTGGAGGCACAGCTTAAGCAAGTGGAAGAAGACTTGCGGCTGGTGCTCTTGACCATTCCCAACATGTCGCATCCGGACGCCCCGGTCGGCGCGACGCCGGCGGACAACAAAGTCATCCGCCGCTGGGGCACGCCGCGCCGCTTCGATTTCCCGGTCCAGGACCACGTCACGATCGCCGAGCGGCTGAAGCTGGCCGACTTTGAAGCGGGGGCCGCGGTCGCCGGCCAGAAGTTCTATTTTCTGAAGAACGAGGCCGCCCTCCTGGAATTGGCGCTCGTGCAATATGCGATGGGCAAGCTGGTCGAGCGCGGCTATACGCCGGTGGTCACGCCGGACATGGCCCGGGCAGAGGTGCTCGAAGGGATCGGCTTCATGCCGCGCGGGCCGGAGACGCAGATCTACAGCATCGAAAACAGCGACTTGTGCCTGGTTGCCACTGCGGAAATCACGCTGGGCGGCATGCACCGCAACCAAGTGCTCGACGAGTTGGAGTTGCCGATCAAATACGTCGGCCTATCGCATTGCTTTCGCACTGAAGCGGGCGCGCCGGGCCGGGACACGCGCGGCCTTTACCGCGTGCACCAATTCACCAAGGTGGAGATGTTCGCGTTTTGCACGCCGGACCAGAGCGACGCCATTCACTGGGAGCTTCTGGAGATGGAGGAAGCGATCTTCCAAGGCTTGGGTTTGCCCTACCACGTCATTGACACGTGCACGGGCGACCTGGGCGGGCCGGCGTATCGCAAATTCGACATCGAGGCGTGGATGCCGGCGCGCGGTCAGGCCGGCGAGCACGGCGAAGTCACCAGCACCTCCAACTGCACCGACTTTCAAGCGCGCCGGCTCAATATCCGTTACAAAAGCCCCAAGCACAAAGGCACGCGCTTCGTCCACACCCTGAACGGCACCGCGGTCGCCGTCAGCCGGGCGCTGGTAGCGCTGCTCGAAAACAACCAGCAAGCCGACGGCAGCGTCGTCATCCCCGAAGCGCTGCGGAAGTGGATGCCGGGCGGCAAAGACCGGATTACCCGAGGGGTCTCAACCTGAGTGGGGCAAACATTCCTGTTTGCCCACGCGCAAGTTTCCGCTACGTGGACGTTTTCACTTCGAGTAAGATGGGGATACTCAGGGAGCTTGTGTCATGTCTTTCGAAACTGCTCAGCCGCCGAAACTCGCGGATTTACTGGCGAACTTCTTGCAAAAGCAAGCGCAAGCCCAAGCAGCGGGCTTAGTTGCGTTTGATCCGTCCGCAGAAGTGACGCCTTACGAAGCGGGTCCCGTCCAACCGATCGACTCGAAACTGGCTTGGGACGAAACGCTCGCCGTGGCCGGTTTTTACGGCGTTAAGAACGGACGCTGGCAGACGCCGCCCCATTGGCCGCAACTCGTGGCAAGCCATGAGCCGGCGGTGGCGTTGGCATTCGCGCTGGGCAATTTCCCTCAGCTTGTACGCAATTTCCACTTGATCCTGACCAAGACGAATCTGAACGAATTCAAATCGGAAACGGCCCGACCCGTCCCGGCACAGGGACTTTTGGAATGGGCCAACGAAATGACCATGAAGAAACAGTTTCCGCAGGCGCTCATGGCCCTGGGCGCGCTCAGGTTGGCCAAGCAGTTCGACCAGGCCGAGGCGTTGGCCAAGTCGCTGGAAGCTGACGTGCCCGCCGAGTTGCGCGCCGCCTGGGACAATGAACGAGCCGCCTTGGCCTGGCACCAAGGCAAGACGGCAGAAGCCAAAGCGCTTTGGAGCAAGCTGCCCGCCAGCGTGCCGGTGCTCTTTAACCGTGGCATGGCGGAGCTGTTCACGGGCAACGCCCAAGCCGCACGCCAACTGCTCGCCGACGCGATCAGTCAGATACCGGAACAATCGGCGTGGCACCACCTGGC
>JAKEHV010000360.1 GCA_022614915.1 Gemmataceae bacterium
GGAGTCTTGGTATTGGACAATTGGACGTGCCCTTGCTGCGGCTACAAAGACCTTTTGATTCCGGCTTATCGCGATCTTACCGATAACACGTTGATCAGAGGGTACTCGCTTCCTTATTGCGTTCACTTTGGGGACGCTTCATATGACGTGTGTTCTTGCTGTGGTTATGAGTTTGGCTTCAACGACGAACCAGGAATCGGGGAAGGGCAGTCTTTCGAGGATTATCTGATGAAATGGAAAGACGATGGATGCCCGTGGTTCGACGCGACTAAAATGCCAACGAATTGGACGTTGGACAAGCAGTTAAAGGGCAATTCTGTTACGTCTCCAAAAGTGTAAGTAGCGTGTCGTTAAATTCAAGAATGCATTATGTCTAACGAAATCGTGAGGAGTAACTAATGGCCGTGAAAACCAGTTGCCCGATCACTCGCAAACATTTCAAGGAAAACGCCAAAGCAGTTGAGGTGACGATCAACGGCGTCCCTATGCTGGCAGACGTGAAAGAGTTTTCCACCGGTTCCTTGGGCTGGTACCTGAACGGCAAGACGACCATCAGCGTCGGCGGCACGCCTGTGTCGGTGCAAATCGGCATGAATCTCACGATTGTGGGTAGCAAAGAGCTGCCCAAGGAATGACCACGCTATGCGACGGACAAAGTGGAAGGGAGTCCATTCCATTATTCCTTGGTCCAGTCTTCAACCCGAAGCCCAGGCACTTGGGCGAAGTCACGCAGATTCCGGCTAAGCAGCATTGTCTCCGTTGCTAGGGCGATGCTTGCGATGCGCGAGTCCATCGTTTTCAAACGCGGACATTGTCGCCTGATTCCCGAAAAGCAAACTTGAGATTCCGGTGTGTACGAAGCCACGTTCATCTTGAGAAACCACCGCCAAATCACTTCCAATTTGTGGTAGGCCGTGACAACTTGTTCCGGCTTGCGGCTGCGGTTGAGATAGGCCAACCAACCCTGAATTTGTTCGTGAAAACTGACGATGCTGGTGGCGATGTCGTCCGGCGGCATTCGATCCAATCGCGCGAGCAAACGATCGCAGGCAGGCTGCTCTTGCCACTGCAACACCGACAAGTGATCCGTGTTGAGCAGCACCGCCACGATCGGTTACCTCTTGAGCTTTCCTTGGCGGATGAGCCGTCCGAGGCGCACAATCTCGGCAAACGCTTTGTCACCGGCAAATGCGCCGACGATTTCGCGATACCATCGTTCGCCGTGCTGGGGCGCGAGCACGGCCTTGAGTTCGGCTAGCTCCCTTTCAACACGGTCCAATCGAGCTTCCAACGAATGTGTGTTTCGAGGCATCTTGATATTATTTCGCAAGAGCGCGTGGCTGACAAGCGATTCCACTTTTGCCGTTGCGCCGCCATCCCATAGCGGCCGCCTTTGCCGCGAAACAAGAATCTGTCGAGAATGCTCCAACGTCAATGACCTAGCACAACCTTGTCGCGCGTGTGCTTGCCCGTGGCCAGGCGCACAAGATCGACCAGCCCCGGGTCTTCGATGCGCTCGATGGCGCCCATAGGTCCCAGCCAGACGCGCTGCCTGAGATCGCGCTCGGGCCAAGCTTGGGCGATCTCGGTCACGTGCATGACGAAAACCGTGACGTGACACTTGCCGCACCATTTCTCGTAGACGTAGCTGCCGATGGGCTCGGCCTGCAGCACGCCGACGAGGCCTGCTTCCTCCCAGGCTTCCTGGAGCGCGGTTTCCCCGGCGGTTTGACCGGGCTCGATCAGTCCTTTGGGAATGACCCAGCGTTTGCCGTTGGAAGAGGTGACCAGGCAGACGCGCCCGTTCCGCAAAGGCAAGGCGGCTGCCTGACGAACGAAATCGGCATCGTTGGCCATCGTGGCGGGTACCTCAAAGGCACGTTGGCGACAACACACCTAGTGGTAGTGTGACATCCTAATTGTCAACGTCAACGAAAGTATAACAGTTCCAGCTGCACTTCTCCAAAGTTTCTTTTATGAAGTTTCAGCAAATACGCTCGGCAACTAGGTAGCCGTGTAGACTGGTGGCCCGTCTGATCCAAGCTAGCCCCAAAGCGACCGCGCCACCTGGGCGGCCAAGCGAGCATTTGCTAACACCAGCGTGTGGTTGGCCCGCAGCGTTTGCCCTTCGGTGATCTCCGCCAACTTGCTCAACAAGAACGGCGTCAATTCCTTGCCGTGCACCCCCGTGCCCACCGCTTCTTCCTCAGCGGTTGACAGCGCGCTCATGAACGATTCCGGCTCGAGCGCTACGTGCGGGTCGATGGGCTGCGCGAGGATGACGCCGGCCCCGCCCAGGTTCCAGTGGGCACGCAGTAGTTCGGCGGCCTGGCGCGGCGAATCGACGCGCGCCGTGATCGGTTCGCCGCTTGAATGGATGTAGAACGCCGGAAACTCGTCGGTGCCATAACCAATGACGGGCACGCTGGCGGTTTCCAGCACCTGCAGTGTCTTTGGAATATCGAGGATGCTTTTGGCCCCCGAGCAAACGACGGCGACCGGTGTGCGAGCCAACTCAGACACATCGGCGGACACGTCCCACGAATGCGTCGAATCGCGATGCGCCCCGCCGATGCCGCCGGTGGCGAACAGGCGTATGCCCGCCAGGTGCGCCAAATACATGGTGGCGGCCACGGTCGTGGCAGCGGACAGCTTCTTGGCGACGGCGACAGCCAAGTCGCGGCGGCTGGCCTTGAGCGCGTTCTTTTGCTGGGCCAAGGCGTGCAGCTGCTCGGCATCCAAGCCGATGACCGGCTTGCCTTCCCAAATGGCAATCGTGGCGGGCACCGCGCCTTCAGCACGCACCGCCGCCTCCGCCGCCAAAGCGGTTTCCAGATTCAAGGGCCAAGGCAGTCCGTGGACGATGAGCGTGGATTCGAGCGCCACCACGGGCCGCTGCCGCTCGACGGCTTCGGCGACTTCCGGTCGAACGTACATAAACGGGGAGCGGTTCATACCGAGTCCTTTCCGAACCGGTGCGCGGGGAAATGACGCTGTTGAGGTTACGGCGCTCGGCAAGGATGTCAAGAAAAAAGGGCGTTATGTTGCGATCATCAAAGTGGACTCAACTGGCTTGGCGGTACACGAACCGCTGCGTGTGAAACCACTCCCAGACTTGACGCAGTCCCGACTCCAGATCGAGAGCGGGTCGCCAGCCGGTCAGGCGCGTGGTTTCGGCATTACTCGCGCTCCAGTCCTCCGGCTCCCCGCTGCGATTGGCCAGGGCGCCGAACACGGGCGCCTGTGATGCTCCCGCGATCATCCTGAGCGTCTCGACCAGCTCCCGAATGCTGTGTACATTGCCTGTCGCCGCATGCAGGATGCGCCCGGCAGCATCCGGGTGTTGACCGGCGACACGAAGCAACTCGCACACGTCGCGCACGTGGATGAAGTCGCGCTTCTGCCGACCGGACGACAGTTGCGGCGCCTGTTGCCTCTGCCAACATTCCAAAAGGTAGGGAACGAGTCGCGGCGGCATTTCCCAAGGACCGTACGCCGTGAAGATGCGCACCACGCACACGGGCCGGCCTTGCCAAGCCGCCGCTTGGCACAGCAGCGTCGCGCTCGCCTTGGCGACGCCATAGTCGTTCCGTGGACTCGGCGCATCGGTTTCAAGAAGCGGCCCGCTTTTCGGTCCATACTCCGCAGAACTTCCGGCAAAGACCAGGCGCTCGTAGTCGTGCTCATCGAGCGCGGTGATCAGGTTGCCCGTGCCCACGACATTGCTTGCCAGAATCGCGGCACGCTCCGTTTGACCGGCCATCACCCCATAGCCGGCCAGGTGATAGACGACGTTTGGCCGGCACTCGGCAACAACACGGCGCAATGAATGGACATTCAGCAAGTCCGCATGATGGATGGAAAGTCGATGGGTGATTTCCCTCAAGCGCCAGAGATTTGCTTCGGGACGAACGGCAATGTGAACGTCCTCGCCTGCTTCCAGAAGGAGACGTGCGAGGTTGGCGCCGATAAACCCGCTAGCGCCGGTCAAGAGGACTTTTGCCATTGGCGGCGTTCCTATGAGCTATGCCGCGGCGTTGCGCTCGCGCCAGTAATGCGGCTCGGGCAGCGGCAGGAGGAACTTGCCGCGACGGCCAAACTCCGCTTGCTGGGCGACGATTTCCTCGGCGAAATTCCAAGCCAGGACGAGGAGCACATCGGGGGGATCCAGTTGCAGCCGCTCCGGCCCCGCGATCGGGATATGATGGCCGGGCGTCAACAGATTTTGCTTGTGCGGACTTTTGTCTACGAGATGAGGGAGACGGTCCGGACCGATGCCGCAATAGGCCAGCAATGTCATTCCCTTGGCGGGAGCGCCATAGCCTGCCAGCTTTCGGGCGGAGGCGCGGAGGCCGTCGATCTCGTTGAGTATCGCCGTCTTGCTGCGCGCAACGGCCCTGGCAAACGAGTGCCACAATTCCGGGCGATGCCAGCCACGCTGTCTCTCCTCTTGAAGCAGCTGGTTCACGAGGTCTGTCGGCGCACGCAAGCCGCCGCGGCGCTGGGCGGTGACAAGGATCGAGCCGCCATGAATCGCCGCCTCTTGCACGTTGAGGACTTCCAGGCCGTGCCGTTCGAGCAGCGTCTTGAGGACGCTGAGCGAGAAGTAGCAGAGATGCTCGTGATAGACCGTGTCATATTCGAGGCGATCGTGAAAGGGGCGCAAATAAGGAACCTCGATTGCCGCGACGCCGTCTCGATCGAGCAGGATGCCAAAGCCTTGGACAAAATCCTGCAAGTCGGCGACGTGCGCCAGCACGTGGCGTGCTAGAACCAATCGCGCCGGGCCGTATCGATCCCGCAACGCCTGGGCGGTGGCCGCGTTGAAAAAGTCGCACACCGTTTCGATCCCGGCCTCGTTCGCGCACCGGACGATGTTCTCCGCTGGATCGATGCCGACGGTGCGGACGCCGTGACGCTTAAAGGCCTGCAAGACCGTGCCGTCATTGCTCGCGGCCTCCACGACCATGGCGCTCCGCCCCAGGCTGTACGTCGAGCAGAAATGATCGGCCAGGCTCCGAGCGTGCCGATAGATCAGATCGGATGTACCGGACACGTAAGCGTAGTTTTTGAAGAGCACTTCCGGTGGAACCACCTCGTCGATCTGCACCAGGCCGCAAACCCGGCACAGAACGAGGCGCAGCGGAAAGCGCGGCTCGGGTTCGTGGACACGCTCCGGCAAAACGAATTGGTTTGCCAGCGCGGTTTCCCCTAAGTCCAGGAAGAGTTCGAGCTTATCACTTTCGCAGACGCGGCAGTTCGTGACGTGCATAGCATCCTAGCAAGTTCGTGGTAAAGGGCGCTCCCGTGAAGGGCCGCAGGCGAGAGTCGTCCACTCGCTCGCGCGTGGACTGCACCTTGCCGAGCACTCATGCTGCCCTGGCTTGGCTCTCGCCTTGAACGTCTTGGCTCACAGCCAGTTGCTCAAAGTTCAACGTATAATCGACAAGCCAAAGCGGTCGTCCCTTGCTGGCGGCGTGAATACGCCCGATATACTCGCCCAAGACGCCAAAGCCGGCGCACTGGATCGTGAGGATGACGAACAGCAGCAACGTGAATCCGCTGATCGGCGCCTCACCGGTCTGGAGAATCCCAATCAGTGTAAGAAGTCCCAACCCGCAGCAAACCGCAATCATGCTTAGGCCCAGCACGGCGAAGAAGCGCAGCGGCCTGTGCGAGCAACTGCAGATCGCGTTCCAAGTGAATTCGAGCAGGAACAGGGGATTGACCTTCGTACACCCTTTGCGGCGCCCCTGGCGGACGTAGGCAATGCCGATTTGGCGATAGCCCAGCCAGTGGAACATGCCGCGCACGTAGCGGTTCGTCTCGGGCATCTGGGCGAAGGCGTCGCGCACGCGCCGGGTGATGAGGCGAAAATCCCCGCTATGAAGCGGCAGCTTGACCTCATCGCTCATCCACGAGATGAACCGCATGGCCAACATCGTGGGAATCACGCGCAGCCGCGACTCGCCTTCCCGCTTGTTGCGTACGCCGTAAACCACATCGTACCCTTCGCGCCATTTGGCGATGAACTCAGGAATCA
Source organism: Gemmataceae bacterium (assembly GCA_022614915.1). Classification (GTDB taxonomy): domain Bacteria; phylum Planctomycetota; class Planctomycetia; order Gemmatales; family Gemmataceae; genus JAKEFD01. Next base: position 6,044 of record JAKEHV010000360.1, read on the forward strand.
GCTCCGGAGGGTCTTGCAGGTCCGCGTCAATCACCATGATGGCGTCGCCGCGCGCCGCGAGCTGTCCGGCGGTGATGGAGTTCTGGTAGCCGAAGTTGCGGCTCAAGCGCATGTACTTCCAGCGCGCGTCCTGCGCACAAAGCGCCGCGCAGATTTGCGGCGTCCGGTCCGTGCTGCCGTTGTCCACGACGATCACTTCGAACGGCAGGCCCACTTTCTCGAGAACTACGTTGAGTCGCGCGTAGGTATCCGCAATCACGTCCTCCTCGTTGAGGACCGGCACCACCAGACTAAAAAGCCGCTGTGTTATGGTCATGAAACAAGGCTCCACCTCGAAATAGTTACGGACGGCTCTGGTCACTTGCTGAATCGACATAAGACGGCGGATCGGCTGCCGGCACGACAGTCGCCGCCCGTTCGGGTCGATAGCGAAAGAGACGGAGTTCGTGTCCCATCAGGAACTCCTCCTGGCCCAAAAATCCCCGGGCGTATGCTAGGAGCGCTTCGAAGCGACCGCCTCGAAACGAGGGAGTAAACACTTTCACGAGCTCCGCCTCCGGAACGCCGCCGCGATCGAGAAGGTCCTGATACAAGAGCACGGAGAATTCTCCCTCGCTGCCGCGCGCGAACGTCTGTGTGCGGCGCAGGCCGACATAGTGTTCGGCGCTGTAGACGCTCGCACTGAGAATGAAATAGTCCGGTCGTTGCGTTTCCAGGTCGCGGTACGTCAACAGCCCGCCATGCAGCCGCGCATTGGGGAAAATCGTCTTGTCGAAGTAAACGGCGTCGTCGTAGAGAATCTTGCTGTGGTGGGGCAAGTTATCTACCGCCCAGCGCCCGACCGCAATGCCGCTGATGCGATCGCGGCAGTGCTCGCCCAGTGCATAAATGGCGACATCAACGCCGCGCGTGATGCAGATGAGTCCGATGCCCACTAAGCAGAGCAGGACCAGGAGCGCCCTGGCCATGGATCCTTGACGTCGCAGCCAATGGAAACTGAAACTCACCAGCGCTCCCACAAGGACATATAGGACGGCCAATGCGGTCAAAAGATAAGGGACGCATACCCACAGGCGAATCACCAGGCTGTACCAGAGCACAACCGAAAGTCCAAGAACGACAGTCAAAAGGAGGCCGGTTTTCTGGTTGTGGCGGAAAAGCCAGGCGAGCGCGACACAGGCTACGCTCGCCAGCGCCAAGCTGCCCAGAAACGGGCCTAAGTAGGCCCAAAGCTCTTCGATCCATGTGATCGCGTTGGCTTGGCTCCACGGGCTCGTCCGAAAGAAGCTCGCATTGGTGCTTATCATTCGGAAGTAGTACGAGTCGAAGAGAGCGTAGGGCGTGCACAGGAAGAAACCGGCCGCCGCGGAAGTTCCCCATAGCGCCAAGCGGCCGAGCAACGCCCGGACGCCCTTGGCGTTCCAGCCGAAGCTGGCGCGGCGCGCACCCAGTAGCACCGCCGTGACAGCCATCGGCACGGTCCACGGGCCGCCCATTTTGGCGCCATGCACCAGGCCGGCTAATGCGCCCAGGCTGAGGAGCATGCCCAACCTACCGGTTTCCGCGTGCCGGATGCCGGCCCAAAGCGCCAAAAGCGCGAATGCCAACATGGTGGTGTCCGGATGAATGATGCTGCTGTAGCACGAAAGACTAATGTCCGTCAGCAGCAGTAGTCCGGCAACCCACCCCGCCGCCGGCCCGCCCAGGCGCTTCGCAAGCAAGTAGGCCATCACGAGCGCCACCATGCCGGCCAGTGCCGAGACGAGACGCAGGCAAATGGCCGCCGCCGGAAAGTCCGCCGCTCCAAGTTGCTTGAGGGGCATGTACAGCAAGAAACCAAAATCCAGATAGGCGCCGCCGTAATAAATGTAATCCGAGAATAGGAGGTTGCCCCAGTATTCCGGCACTCGCTGCGGCGCCTGGAGGTAGTTGGCCGGATTGCCGTATGGCGGCACGGTCATGCCCAGCAATTGCTGCGTGATGGGCGGCTCGTCATTGATGAAGGCGGCCAAGAGATGCGGGTTGGATGTCGAACGCCCCACCAAGGGAAACCAGAGGACCCCGTACACCAAAAGCAATGCACAAAGGGCCTTATCGGGCCAGCGCCGCTCCGCGTGGCGAGGCGCTCCAATCGCCTCCCGATGCAGTGCGTGCCCCGTCTCCGCATCTTGCCGAGACAGCACCTCTTCCATGCGTTCACTTCCGTTAGACTGCTGGCGAGGGCGGTACATTACTTCTTTCCAAGGTCGAAGACAACCCCGACTTGCGCCTGCTGTACCCTGCGCTCAAATGGACTTTTTTTACCATTTAGTCCCTTGCTATCATCGACTGCCGTTGTTTCCAGCCGATGGCGAGCAGCACGAGGACTGCCGATGCAAGCTGTCATTCTCTGCGGAGGCCAAGGAACGCGCATTCGCGACGTTGTCGAGGACATACCGAAGCCGATGATTCCCATCGGCGGCCAGCCCATCCTCTGGCACATCATGAAGATGTATGCGCAGCACGGCGTGACACGTTTCGTTCTCTGTCTCGGTTACAAAAGCTGGGTCATCAAGCGCTTCTTCCTGGACTATCACCTGGCCCACTCGGATCTGACGGTCGCGCTTGGCAAGCACGGCGCCGTGCAAATCCATGATCCGAATGCGCGCGAGAATTGGGAAGTGAGCCTGGTGGAAACCGGGCTCGACACGATGACCGGCGGCCGCGTCAAACAGATCGAGAGGTACATTCAAGGGGACAGTTTCTTCCTGACGTACGGCGACGGCGTAGCGGACGTGAATTTTCACGAACTCATGGCCTTTCACCGCCGCCATGGCAAACTCGGCACCGTCACCGCAGTGCGGCCGCCGGGACGCTTTGGCGAAATCGAATTGGATGGAAGCCTCGTCGAGCAGTTTGCGGAAAAGCCGCTGCTGTCGCGCGGCTACATCAACGGCGGGTTTTTCGTTTTCCAACGGGATTTCTTCGATCGACTTTCCCACGAGCCCGACTTGGTGCTCGAACAGGCGCCGCTTGGAGATCTGGCGCGAGACGGGGAGTTGATGGCCTTCCTGCATCAGGGCTTTTGGCATCCAATGGACAACAGTCGCGACTACCGGCATCTCAACGAGCTTTGGGAGCAGCGCCAGGCGCCGTGGCGCGTCTGGGATTCGAGCCGTCTGCGGCCTGCGGCGTAGCGACTTACGCAATACGGGTCCATCACGAGCGAGCCACAGAGGACCGAGCAAGTGAACTCATTGATGCACCGTTTCTGGCACGACCGCCGCGTCCTTGTCACCGGTTGCACCGGTCTGGTGGGCGTTTGGACTGTGCGCCGCTTGCTCGAAGAAGGCGCCCACGTCGTCGGTCTCATCCGAGACCAGGTATGCGGTTCCGAACTTGTGCGCGGCGCATGGATCGAACGCATCGACGTCGTCCGCGGTTGCGTGGAGGACGGCACCGTGCTCGAACGCGCCCTGGGCGAGTACGAGATTGAAACGGTGTTCCATCTCGCCGCTCAGACGATTGTAGGCATCGCTAATCGCAATCCACTGTCTACCTTCGAAACCAACATCAAGGGAACCTGGTGCCTGTTAGAGGCAGTGCGGCGCTTGGGCGGACAGGCCCAGGTGGTCGTGGCCTCTTCAGACAAAGCGTATGGGGCTCAAACCAATCTCCCCTACGTGGAAGACGCTCCGCTCCTGGGCCGGCATCCCTACGACGCCAGCAAGTCATGTACGGACATTTTGGCGCAGACGTATCACCACACCTACCGCCTGCCCGTCTGCGTCACCCGGTGCGGCAACTTCTTCGGCGGCGGCGACTTAAACTGGAACCGTATCGTTCCCGGTACGATCCGCTCCATCTTGAAGGGCGAACGGCCGGTCATCCGTTCCGACGGCAGCTTCATTCGCGACTACTTTTACGTCAAAGACGGCGCGGCTGCTTACCTGCATCTGGCGGAGTGCATGGCCCGCGATCCGCGCGTGATGGGCGAAGCGTTCAACTTCTCCAACGAAATCCAGCTGACCGTGCTTGAGTTGACGGAGCGCATCTTGCAGTTGATGGATTCCAGCCTGACGCCGGTCGTGCTCGGTGAAGCGTGCAACGAGATTCCTCATCAGTGCTTGTCGGCCGCCAAGGCGCGGCGGATGCTGGGCTGGACGCCGCGCTATCTCTTGGACAACGCGCTCGTGGAGACGATCGACTGGTATCGGCATTTCTTCGCGTCGCGGGGCGGGCGGGAATCAGCGCGGCGCGACGCCGCCTGATTCGCGGACCTCTGGTCAATAACGCATACGCCGCTGGGCACGGTTGCGCAGCACGATGGCCACTGCATTCATGGCGAGGAGCATGACCATAAGGACGACGATCGCCATGGCGGCGTTGTATTTCCAGATTTCGATGGTCTCGCCGTCGACGGTGACGGCGGGGCGATCGGCCCAGCCGAAGATCTGCATGGGCAGGATGGTGAAACGGGTAAAGAGACTGGGGTCCTGATTGACGAACAGGAGCGCGCCGAAGAGGATGAGCGGGGCCGCTTCGCCAATGGCGCGGGAGAGGGATAGGATCGTGCCGGTGAGGATTCCGGGGCGGGCCATGGGCAGGACGTTGTGCCAAATGACTTGCCAGTGGGTTGCGCCCAGGGCATAAGCGCCATGACGAATAGAGGAGGGCACGGCGCGGATGGCCTCTTGGGCGGCGACGATGACAACGGGGAGCGTGAGCAGGCCGAGCGTGAGTCCGCCGCCCAAAACGTTGCGGGCCGCGATGCCGGAGTCGGGATAGGCGTTTTCGAGCTGTTTGAAGATGAGTTCCACAAACACGAACGCACCCAGGATGCCGTAGACTACCGATGGCACGCCGGCGAGGTTGTTGATGTTGACCTGGATGAGTTTGCCGAGCCAGCCGGAATGCTTGTACTCTTCGAGGTAAAGGGCCGCGCCGACGCCGACAGGGACCGCAAATAAGAGCGTGATCAGGCCGACCCACAGGCTGCCTAAGAGCGCCGGATAGATGCCGGCGTCCTGGGGCTGGCTGCTGGGGCCGTGGCTTAGAAAGTGCGTGAATACGCTCCAGCCACTCGTTTCGCGCAGCGGCATGTCAGCGACGACTTTCTTCTCGGCGACGTCGATTTCCAGATCGGCGAATTGCTGCTCATAAACCCCGCCGGGCCCTTCGAAGAGTTCCTGCAAGAGCTTGAGATTGGCCAGCTTTTCCTGGACCAGGGCGTTTGGGGCCAGCGCCAGCGCCGCGTCGTAGCGTTTCTTTGTCTTGTAAAGGCCGTCCTTGCCGTCGTATTGCTCCTGAATGGACCGGACGGCTTGCAGTTTTTCGGCGACCTTGGCGTTTGGCGCGACGGTCAAAGCGTCCTGAAAACGGCGTTCATTGGCGTAGACGCCGTCGCTTGTTTCCAATTGCTCCTGCAAAGTGAGAATGAGACGCAGCTTTGCCAATTCCACGTCGTCGCGGAGCAAGCCCTGCAGCGTACGAAAGTTCTTGATAATCGGCTTGTACCAGTCGGCCGCGCCGATGATCTCGCTGTGGACGGCTTTGAGCGCCTCGAGCTTCGTTCGTCGAAGTTTCTGCGAGGCCGGGTCTGATTCCGCCGTCGCCAAGTCGGACTGCGCCTTCAGGGCCAAAAGAAACAACTTTTCAAACTCGACGGCGGCCGCTTTGAGCTTTGTCTGGTAATCCTTGGCGGAGTCCGCGACTGCCGCCCGGAAATCTTTCGACGCCGCTTCCAGGGCCGCTTTCGCCTTCTCCGCGCCTTTTTCCGCACCCGCAATGTCGGCTGCCAATTGGGCGATGTTCTTCAGCTTCTCGGCCGGCGCTGTCTTCTTGGCCTGCGCCAAGGCGTCCTGATATTCCTTAAGAGGCTCACCCAAGTCGCCGCGAATCAACTCACTGCGGTATTCGCGGTCCAGGTCGTCCTTCTTGTCCTTGCGGATTTTCTCGACTTGCTGCAAGTCTTTGCGCGCCTGTAACGTCAATTCGTTCTGCCGCGCCACCAGCTTGGGCACGTGACTGAACCACTCGCCCACTTCGACCGAAATCTGCCACAAGAAAACCAGCAGCATGAACAGGCCGAAAAACGTGGCCAGTATGCCGGTCCCGACGAATGCTTTGTCTTGCAAGGAGCGCGACAGCATGATGAAGCGCAAACAGGTCGCAGCAGCCCACAACATCAGCACGAACGCCGCGTTGACTAATCCGCGCGCGAATTCCTCGCCCCAAGTAAGCTCCGTGGCAACGCCCGCGCGCGCCGCCCCAAACACGACGTAGCCTAGGACTGCGGCGGCGGCAGCCGGCAAGAAGTAGGTCCGCGGCAACAATAGCGCCACGTACAACAATCCCATGAGCACGAGCCGATACAGCACAGCCGCCAGATTGGGTGTAAACCAACCCA
>JAKEHV010000361.1 GCA_022614915.1 Gemmataceae bacterium
ACGGACACGAATAGGAGCATCCGTGTTCACGTTTTCTTCGTGCCGTCCTGTCCCTGCTTACCGCTTCACCGTGCGGCCCGCCGGCGTTCCCGTCTGCATCATTTCCTGACGCAGCTCTTTCTCCGCTTCGAACCAATCTTGCTGTTCTGTTCCTTGCGGACAGCCGCGCTTGCACCATTTCTCATAGGCGCGCATGGCAATTTTCTCATGCGGCACGCTCGCACTGTTTCCACCGGTCATCGGAGCGGCTGTAGCGGTCGGGGCCGAAGTGGCTCTGGACATGGATGTCCCTCCCTGAGTGAAAAGTGTTGGTCAACCTTACCAAGCTTGCGATATTTCATCACATTGCCTACCTTGCGGCAAGGGTTTTCCGCAAAATTGGAAAGTTGCACATTTCAGTGCGCGCGCGGGTATCATGACAATCATGCGCGAACTCCTTGCCGAACTCACAAAAGCGCTCGATCAAGCGCGGCCTTGTGTTTACTGTTCCGTGGTCGAAACGCGCGGCTCGACGCCCCAGAAAGCCGGCGCCTCGATGCTTGTCTTTCCCGACGGCTCGCAAAAGGGGACCTTGGGCGGCGGCTGCGTTGAGGCCGAAGTTAAACGCCAAGCCCTGCGCACTTTGTCCACTGGTGAGCCAGCACAGGCAGCCGTATTCACGTTTTGCCTCGACGACAACTACGGCTGGGATGACGGTCTTATTTGCGGCGGCCGCATGAGCATTCTCGCCGAACCGCTCAATGCCGACGGCGACGGCATCAAAGGCAACTACTATCGCGCGCTGCGCGCGTTCGCCGACACCGGCGCTGGCTGCACCGAAGCCGTCGTCATCCAAGAACTCCCCTCTCCCCCACAGGGGCGAGGGGAGAAATTGCCTGTGGGCAGCCGCTTTCTTTTCGACGTCGACGGGCAACTCGCCGGACAACTCGCGCCCAGCGCGCCGTCCGAGACGTTGGTGCGCAATCTCATTCCGCTCCGGCAACGGCCCAAGGCGTACCATCAGGCCGGCGTCGCCTATTTGCCGATCTTGCCCCGGATCACGCTGCTGATCGTGGGCGGCGGACACGTCGGCCAGGCCGTGGCCCAGCTGGCCGCCGATGTCGATTTCGACGTCTGGGTCCTCGACGACCGCGAAGCCTACGCCGGCAAAGAGCGCTTTCCCAGGGCCGAGCGCCGACTGTTTGGCGACATCGGCCAGACTTTGCGCGACTTGGCGAAGAACGAGATTACGCCGTCGGTCTATGCAATCATCGTCACGCGCGGCCACTCCCACGACGAGGAAGCGCTCTTTCATCTGGCAACCACGCAAGCAGGCTACGTCGGCATGATCGGCAGCAAGCGCAAGATCAAGCTAATTTATGAAGACCTTTTGGCCCGCGGCATTTCCAAAGAGGTGCTGGACAAAGTCCACGCCCCGCTCGGCTTCGACATCGGCTCGCAGACCGTCCCCGAAATCGCCGTCAGCATCGTGGCTGAATTGATCGCCGTGCGCAACCTGGGCGGCACTATCGCCGACGCGCGGACTTGGGTCAGGGTGTAGCCGAATTCGCAAGAATTCGGGCTGGACGGCATTGCCCGGATTCTTGCGAATCCGGCTACAGCAAGTGTCATCGACCCAGGCCCGTTCACGGGCCTTTCGCGGAGCATGTAGGCCCGCCATTGACGGCGGGTTGACGAGGCCGCTGCTCATCGTGCTAGCCTCGTTCACGAGGCTTCTCGATGTTGGGCTTTAGCCAATCGGGCGACACTGGGCTCAAGCCAAGCAACGAGAAGCCCGGTGAACCGGGCTCGGCACGCGGTGTCGCGATTAGTAACCCGCCCTCAACGGCGGGCCTAGACGCTGCGCGAAAGCCCGGTGAACCGGGCTGGGCCGATGCGATGTCGCACTTCGCTACAACACCGCAGGATCAGGAATGCATTGGGCGATTTTCTCAGCCGGGACCGGTTGGCACGTGCGCGATCTGGAACGAGCCGCGCGCGCGCTCGGTCACGAAACGACGGCACTCGATTTTCGCCAGGTGCGCGACACCTTGCCCGCGCTCGCCGCCGACTACGATCGCTTCGACGGTTTTTTCGTGCGCACAATGCCCGCAGGCTCCTTGGAGCAAGTCGTCTTTCGCATGGACGTGCTGCACCGCTTGGAAGCCAAGGGCAAACGCGTGCTCAACCCGCCGCGCGCCTTGGAGATCTGCATCGACAAATACCTGGCGTGCGTGCGGCTCGAGCAGGCGGGTTTGCCTGTGCCGCCCACCGTCGTGTGCCAAAGCGCGGACCAGGCCATGGAAGCCTTTGCCGCGCTTGGCGGCGACGTGGTCGTCAAGCCGCTGTTCGGTTCCGAAGGCCGCGGCCTGGTGCGCGTCAGCGACCCAGAGACCGCATGGCGCGTCCTGCACGCGGTCGAACGCACCCAGGCCATGTTGTACGTGCAACAATACGTGCGCCATCCCGGCTGGGACTTACGCGCGTTTGTCTTGGGCGATAGGATAATCGCCGCCATGCGCCGCCAAGCTCGCGCCGATTGGCGCACCAACGTGGCCCAAGGCGGCAAGACGACGGCGGTCGCGCTCACCCACGAAGAAGAAAGCCTCGCCCTGGCTGCCGCCGTCTCCGTTGGCGCCCCCATCGCCGGCGTCGATCTTCTGCCGCGCCCCGAAGGCGGCTATTTCGTCCTCGAAGTCAACGCCGTCCCCGGCTGGCGCGCGCTCCGCAAGACCACTGGTGTCGATGTCGCGGCCGAGGTACTTTCGTGGGCGGCGGAGAGCGAATCTTGAACCACAGAGACACGAAGACACAGAGAAATTAAAAGGAAAAGAATGTAGATTAGTCCTCAAATCCATTCCCGTCGGCGAAACAGGTCGCGGCGCGTCGCAAGCGATCGCGGACCGCCAGCCACTCCTCAGTTGCGGGCGGCAAGGCAACGACGATCCGGTCCAGACCGGCAGCGTCCAGTTCGTGCAACACGGCATACAACTCTTTCGCGCAGGCGCCAGGATCAGCGGGAAGGATGCGCACCACTGTTGCCGTCGCGCCTTGCTTCGCGACATCCGAGAATGCAATCCAGCCGACACGTAAACCTTGCGTTGATAGCTCACGCACGCGCTCGACGCTGTTGCCGGCAACGCCTTCCAACGGCGTCCTGGGCGCATAGTGCCGCTCCAGCATTCCCGGGGATTTTTTCGGCTCCGACGAATCGGCCCATGCGTGCGCCCGCGGCCGCAGCACGGTCCCTATGGCTGCTTCCAACTCAGCAGGCGTGACCAGACCGGGGCGCAGGATGCGCGGCGGCTTCACAGTGAGATCGATTACGGTGGACTCAAGTCCTCCCGGCACCGGCCCCGCGTCGAGCACGAGGTCGATGAGGCCGTCCAAGCCGTAGAGCACGTGCTCGGCCCGCGTGGGGGATAATGCCGTCGAGCAGTTGGCGCTAGGGGCGGCGATCGGAAACTGCGCGGCCTGCAGAAGCGCCAGCGCCACCGGATGTGCCGGCACGCGCAGCGCCACGGTCGAAGCGCCAGCAGTAACCATATTCGGAACGAGGTCGATCTTCGGCAGCACCAAGGTGAGCGGTCCGGGCCAGAATCGCTCGGCCAGGCGCTCCGCCTGTTCGGGCCATTCTGCAACCAGATCACGCGCAGAAGCAATATCGGCGACGTGGACGATGACCGGGTTGGTCGCCGGCCGGCCTTTCGCCGCGAAGATTCTTTGAACGGCGGCTTCGTCCAAAGCGTTGGCGCCGAGGCCATAGACCGTTTCGGTGGGGAACGCGACGAGGCCGCCGCGGCGCAAGATGCCGGCGGCTTTCGAAATGACTTTTAGCTCCGGCCTTTCTGCATCGACCGGCAAAACGTGTGTCTGCATGGACTGCTCAAGCCCGTTGCCTCTTTACCGGCGCGGCATTCAGCGCGCGATCAATTTTGTGAAGCGTGGCAAGAGAAGGAGTGTGCTTTCCAGTCTCTACGCGACAAAGCGTCTCGACACGAATGCCGGCCTTTTTCGCCAGTTCCTTCTGGGTGAGTCCGGCATTCGTGCGGTCGCGCACGATTTTTCGCGCCAAAGAAGCTCGGGCATAAGCGACCGCCGGAAAATGCCCATCGGCGTCCGCAGCGGGCAGGGTGGGGAGCCGGCGCTCCCGCAAGCGGTCGAATTCGCCCTTCTCGACGATGACATACGCTTTGCCGTCCAAACGAACTGTTGCTTTCTTACTCATCGTAAAACTTATCCCGGTGGCCAATGCGCTCGACAAGCACCTTGTCTTTCTGGACGCGGAATAGAAGCCGATAGTCCCCGGTTCGCAGTCGATAGAATCCTGCAAACTCTCCCTTTAGTTTCTTGACGCCGCTGACGTCTGGCCATTCCTCCAAGCGTTGCAACAGTTCCAGCATGCGTCCGTGAATTGTTCGACTCAACTCTTCGAGATTTTCGGCGGCTTCCTTGGTCAGTACGACCTTTGCCATTTTGTCTCCAATTGATCCGATTGTCAATTAATCTTGCGTTGACATTGAAGGCAATCTTCCGAAAGGTTACGGCATGCTCGTACAGTTGTGGTAGACCAGTTTCCGAGTTTTTCGTTTGCCGCCCAAACTGTGCCACACCACAATGCATGCAGACTCTAACGCTGATTGAGGAAGATTCCCATGGATTTTGATCCCAGATTGGAATACCTGCCGCGGCTGCCGCGCAAGAAGGATTTCGGCATCGGCTGCGTCGGCGCCGGCTTCATTATGCGCGATTGCCACCTGGTCGCCTATCGTCAAGCCGGCTTCAACCCGGTGGCCATCGCCTCGCGCAAGCCGGAAACGGCCCGCGCCGTGGCCGGGCAGCACGGCATCGGCCGCGTGCACAATACCATTGACGAGCTTTTGCGCGACAAGTCCGTCGAGGTGCTGGACGTGGCCGTGCCGCCGGACGCACAGCCGGACATTTTGCGGCGGGCGGTGGAGCACAAGGACCACATCCGCGCCATTCTAGCGCAGAAGCCGTTGGCCCTTTCGGTCCAGGACGCGCGCGACTGCGTCGAGCGCTGCGCCAAGGCCGGCATTGTGCTCGCGGTCAATCAGAACATGCGCTACGACCAATCGATTCGCGCCTTAAAGGATATCTTGGGGCGCGGCTGGTTGGGCGAGCCGGTGCTGGGGACGATCGAGATGCGGGCGATTCCACATTGGATGCTGTGGAGCGAAAAGCTGCCGTCCTTGGCCACGTTTGTCATGAGCATCCATCACCTGGATACGTTTCGATACTGGTTCGGCACGCCTGAGCGCGTGTTGGCGAGCACGCGGCCCGACCCGCGCACGCGTTTTCCACACTCGGACGGCATCAATCTCTACATCCTGGAGTATGACAATGGCTGCCGCGCCACGAGCTGGGACGACGTCTGGACCGGACCGGTGCGTGAAGGCTCGCAAGGGGACATCTACATCCGCTGGCGCGTCGAAGGCACCGACGGGCTGGCGCGCGGCACGATCGGTTGGCCCAGCTATCCCGCGAAAACGCCGAGCACGCTCGACTTCACGACCAAGAAACAGCCAGGGTATTGGCTGCAGCCGCGCTGGCCTGAAGTGTGGTTTCCGGACGCGTTCGTCGGCACGATGGCGCAACTCCTGTGCGCCTTGGAGGACGGCAAGGAGCCCGAGATCAGCGGCAAAGACAACGAGGAGACTATAGCTTTGTGCGCGGCGGTGTTTGCGGCGGCGAAAGAGCACCGGGTCGTTACCATGAAGGAGTTTCTGCGGTAGAACAGCGTGGGGCAGACATTCGTGTCTGCCGATTGGCAAGGCAGACAGGAATGTCTGCCCCACGAAAGAATTTCATGGGCTATCGCAGTCTGCGCGAGTGTGTGGCGGACCTGGAGCGCACCAGGCAGCTTGTGCGCATCGATGAGGAAGTCGATCCTTATCTCGAGGCGGCCGAGATTCAGCGTCGCGTCTACCAGGCACGGGGGCCAGCCATCCTGTACAAGCGCGTCAAAGGCTGCAAGTTCCCGCTCGTCAGCAATCTCTTCGGCACCATCGAACGCACGCGCTTTTTGTTTCGCGATATGCTCGAAGCCGTTCGCCATCTCGTCGAGCTGAAGATTGATCCTGCGAACTTCTGGAAGAACCCGTGGCGCTATCGCGATGTGCCGCGTGCGCTCTGGTTTCTGCGGCCCAAGTTCGTGTCTTCCGGCCCGGTGCTGGAATGCCACACGCGCATCACTGAACTGCCGCAGGTGACCGCTTGGCCCAAGGACGGTGGGCCGTTCATCACGCTGCCGCAGGTTTACACCGAGGACGCGGATCGACCGGGCTGGCAACATTCGAATCTTGGTATGTATCGCGTGCAGATGGCTGGAAATCAGTACCAAACGGACCGGCAAGTCGGACTGCACTACCAGATACACCGCGGCATCGGCGTGCATCACGCCGCGGCGCTGCGCAGGGGCGTGCCGTTTCGAGTCAGTGTTTTCGTGGGCGGCCCGCCGGCCATGACGCTGTCGGCCGTCATGCCGTTGCCGGAAGGGATGCCGGAGTTGACGTTCGCCGGAGCGCTGGGCGGGCGGCGCGTGCGGCTGATCTCACCCCCCGTAGGACAGGATTCCGATCCTGTCCCACGCAGCGGACAGGAACGGAATCCTATCCTACGAGGTCATCCCCCCCGCTCGCCGATTGCGGCGGATGCGGATTTCTGCATCACCGGCGTCGTCGATCCGGAATTGCAACTGCCGGAGGGGCCGTTCGGCGATCACTTGGGCTACTACAGTTTGCAGCATCCCTTTCCTGTTTTGAATGTGGAAAAAGTCTATCACCGCAAGGACGCGATTTGGCCGTTCACGGTGGTAGGCCGGCCGCCGCAGGAGGACACGAGCTTTGGGCAGATCATCCACGAGTTGACCGGACCGATCATCCCGACCGTCGTGCACGGCGTGCACGCGGTGCACGCGGTGGACGCCGCGGGCGTGCATCCGTTGCTGTTGGCCGTGGGCAGCGAGCGCTATGTGCCCTATGCGACTCGGCGTCGGCCGCAGGAGTTGCTGACGTCGGCGAACGCCTTGTTGGGCCAGGGACAACTTTCCCTGGCGAAGTACTTGTTCATCGTCGCGAAGGAGGACAACCCGAGCTTGAATATTCACGACATCCCGGCGTTCTTCCGGCATCTCTTGGAGCGCGTCGATTGGCGTCAGGATTTGCACTTTCAAACGTCGACGACCATCGACACCTTGGATTATTCCGGCAGCGGCTTCAACGAAGGCTCGAAGCTGGTCGTCGCCGCGGTCGGGCCAAAGCGGCGCGAATTACCGACGAAGTTGAACGGGGACTTAGCGTTGCCCGATGGGTTCTCGAAGCCGCAGCTGTGCATGCCGGGCGTCTTGGCGCTTGAAGCACCGCCGTACCGCATGCCGGAAAGGGGACGCGACGAGCAGGAGGCGGAACGGTTTTGCCGAACCGTCCAGGCCTCATCGATCAATGCGTTCCCGCTGGTCGTGCTCGTCGATGACAGTGACTTCGCGGCCCGGTCACTGAGCAATTTCTTGTGGGTCACGTTCACGCGCTCGAATCCCGCGGCGGATACATACGGCATCGGCGCGCGCGTCGAGCAGAAGCACTGGGGCTGCGACGGGCCGTTCGTCATCGATGCCCGCATCAAGCCGCAGCACGCGCCGCCGCTCGTCGAAGACCCGCAAGTTGCGCGCCGCGTCGATGCGCTGGCGGCGCGCGGCAAACCGCTTCATGGTATCCTTTGAACGAACCAGTCTATTTGATCGGCAATTCGTAGACGATTTCTTGCGCATTGTAGCGCAAGTACGCCTCGAGGCAGCGTTTTCGTTCAGCCAAGATCCCACTCGACTCCATGTCACCAGCAGCGGAGTTGCGATCATGACTGCGCGAATGCTTTTGTGGCTTGTAGTGTTCGCCTGCCTTCAATTCGCGCCCAATTCCGCGTGCGCGAACGATCAGCAGACGAAGTCGACGCCGGACGTTGCTACTCCGAAAACAGTTGGCATCCGCGAACTGTCCGCCTTGTTCAGCGAACAGGTCGACCTGGCTGAATTCCCCAAGCAGTGCACGTTGGCGGAGGCCATCAAGTCCTTGCAAGCTCATTTCGCCGCGAAGGGCAAGTTCAATCCATACCAATTACCCGAGCTGAGCGGTCATTATCCGAACGGCGTGCGCCATAGGCTTGTGGACTAAGCGTCATGACGTTGGTCCTGACTGGCCCGGTTTAGAAACTACCGGCTTTGCAGAAGAAGTGCCGCCGACTTTGATCTGCGTCTTACACAATAGGCATGGCACGATCTGCCCCTTCTGATGGTCTTCGACCAGCATGAACTTCCTGCATTTCGGATTGGGACACTGCACGGCAAAGACCATGTTATTCCGCCTCGAGACGAAGAATCCTCTCGCGAATCACTTCCGGCAATTCCACTTTGCGCTGCTCATTGTAATGGAAGCTCACCACAGTGCCTTCTCCGACCGCGGCGACTTCTTGCAGCCGATGGCTCACGATGGCATGCTCCAGGTGAAAGCGGTCTTCCTCGATCGACGTGAGGCGCGCGCCGATCGAAACGGAGTCGGGGTAGGCAAGCGCGATGCGGAAGCGCGCGTGCGTGGCCTGCAGGATGGGACCGATCC
>JAKEHV010000362.1 GCA_022614915.1 Gemmataceae bacterium
GGGCGGCATGGCAGCGTCCGATATCCGCAGCATCGCCAGTCACGCCAATGTGCAGATCGTTTGCGTCGCCGACGTGGATGCCGCTCGGCTCGATCAAGTCGGCAAGCTTGTGCCCAACGCGAAGGTGAACGTCTATCAGGACTGGCGCCAGATGCTCGACAAGGAGGGCAAGAACCTCGACAGCGTCAACGTCAGCACGCCGGATCATATGCACGCCCCACAGGCCATGTCAGCACTGCAACGGAACCTACACCTCTACGTCCAGAAGCCGCTGGCCCACGACATATACGAAGTGCGCCGGCTGACGGAAGTCGCCCGCGAGCGTAAGCGCGTTTCGCAAATGGGCATCCAGATTCACTCGCACGAAGCGTATCGCCTGGCGGTGCAACTGGTGCGCGACGGCGCAGTGGGCAGAATTCGCGAGGTGCATTCCTGGAGCAACAAGAAGTGGGGCGATCCGAATCCCCTGCCCGACCGCAAAGACCCTGTGCCCGCCACGCTCAACTGGGACTGGTGGATCGGCGTCGCGCCGGAACGGCCCTACCTCAACGGCTATTACCATCCGAGCAATTGGCGCAGGCGCCTCGACTTCGGCACCGGCACGTTCGGCGACATGGGTTGCCATATCTACGACCCGGTGTTCAAGGCACTAGCGTTGACCGCGCCTATCTCCGTCCGATCGGAAGGCCCGGCGCCCACCCGGCACAACTGGGCGAATGACGCCGTCATCCATTACGTCTTCCCCGGCACAGAGTACACGTCGGAAAAAACCGTGCGCGTCACCTGGTACGACGGCGACCAGTTACCACCGCGCGAAATCATGGCGCACATCGGCCGGCGCAAACCGCCAGACCAAGGTTCGCTGTTCATCGGCACAAAAGGCGTGATTCTGTTGCCGCACATTGCCCGGCCGGTCTTGTTGCCCGAGCGCGAATTCGAAGGCTTCGCCATGCCCAAGGTGGAAGGCACGAATCATTATCACCAGTTCATTGACGCGGTGCTCGGCAAGCGCCAGACGAGCGCTTCGTTCGATTATTCCGGCCCTTTAACCGAAGCGGTGCTCTTAGGCGGAGTGGCGACACACTTCCCGAAGACAACACTCGAATGGGACGCCGTGAAACTGAGCTTCCGAAAAACACCGGACGCTGACCGTCTCATTCGCCGAACGTATCGCAAGGGCTGGGAGGTTGTGGGTTTGAGTACTCGCTAAATTCGTTTCAACTTGGCAGTCCTACGTTGGAACAAATCTGTCGTTGTAACTGAAGGAATAGGAACAGTTTATGGGATTCGTTTCATGTCAGACCGACACCCCCGCCGTGAAACGAATGGGAACGAATGGAACGAAATGAAACGAATTTATCGATTGCCCTTATTAGCTCGTGCCAGCTTTAATCAGTTCATTCTGACGCCTAGTCCTGGTGCTTCTGGTGCCCACAGTCGATCCGCCTGATACTTGAGCGGATCCCTCGTTAAGTGTTTCTCGAAATAGACCGGTCCGATGAGGTCGCCTGGAAAGCGCTCGCATTGAATGTTTGCAGTTGAAACCGTGACGTGGGCCATAGCCGCGGTGGCGACTTCGCGCTCCAGATTAGAACCGATCGTGCATGGAATGCCCGCCGCCTCGGCGATTTTGGCAATGTGCTGCGTGGCGCGAATGCCGCCGTGCTTGCCGGGGTAAAGACTGAGGACATCGGCGGCCCGATGGCGGATCACCTCCAAGGCGTCATGCGGCGTGAACACGCTTTCGTCGGCCATGATTGGAATGCCGCTGCGGCTGCGCACTTCCGCCATCGCTAGATGGTCGCCGCGGCAAGTCGGTTGCTCGAACAGCATGACGTTCAGTTTTTCGAATTTCGCCGCCGCCCAGATCGCTTGATCGACGGTGTAGCCGCCATTGGCATCGACGGAAAGCCAGATGTCGCCGATGGCGTCGCGCACCGCCTTGAGCCGTTCGACATCCACTTGCGGGTCGGGATGGCGGGCGACCTTGACCTTGATCGCCTTCCAGCCGGCGCGAACCATGCGATGGGCGCGCTGCGCCGCCAATTCCGGCTCGACAGCGCCGACGACGAACTTCAGACGAATCCCCTGCCCTGCCGCTCTTTCGCCTTCCGGTTGGAATCCTTCCTGCGTGGTCGGATTGTCGCCGCTCGATTTGCCGCCCAGGAGCTTGTACACCGGCACACCGAGAATCTGGCCCTGCAAATCCAAAAGCGCCATCTCGATCGCGCCTTTGGCGAAGCTGTTGGCGTGCACCGCTTTGTCCATGCGCCGGCTGATCCACTCTATGTCGAACGGGTCAGCGCCCGCGACCATCGGACCGAGGTAATCCTTCACCAGCGCGATCGTGCCCGCCTGGGTTTCGCCGCTCCACACCGCTGTCACGCTCGCTTCACCCAGTCCGATCCGGCCCGCGTCGTCCGTCACGCGCACCAGCACATATTGGCCGACTATGTGTTTGCCCAACGAGCTGACGATCGCGAGATCAGGCTTGATGTCGCCGGCGATGGGGACAGCGTCGATGCCAGTGATGGCCATATTGCACCTGTGGAAACTGTTGAAGGTGGACTTCTCAGATTAACGACCAAGGGTCATGTCAACCATTGCAAAAAGCCAGTAGTGGGTCAGTTTGGTGGGGCAGACATTCCTGTCTGCCGGCAGACAGGAATGTCTGCCCCACGAACTTGCCAAGCTGACTACCAAAAAGCCGAATCCTGGCGAACGGTTTCCGATCTAATCTAAGTGACGGACCAACAGTGGCCCAGTTTGACAGCCGCTGTGAGCTCGTTAGAATGACTTCGATGTTGGGCGAGGAGGCGCCATGCGTTTTTTGACTGCAATACCGGTTTACAACGAAGAACGGCACCTGGAGAAGGTCCTCGATGAAGTGCGCCGCTATAGTCCGCACATCCTCGTCATTGACGACGGTTCGACGGATCGCACTCCGAAGATTTTGGCAAAGCAAAAAGACTTGCGCGTCGTGACGCATGCGAAGAATCGCGGTTACGGCGCTGCACTTATGTCCGCTTTCGACTATGCCCTGCGGCATGCTTACGATGTGCTCGTGACCATGGACTGCGACGGCCAGCACGAACCGGCGCGCATTCCGGTGCTGCTCGAAGCGATTCACGACGCCGACATCGTCAGCGGCAGCCGCTACCTGCGCGACTTTCGCCAGTTTACGCTGCCGACGCCGCACGACCGCCGGCAGATTAACCAAATCATCACCTCGGAACTCAACCAGACGCTGGGCCTGTCTTTGACCGACGCTTTTTGCGGCTTCAAGGCGTATCGCCGCAAGGCGTTGGCGCAGGTCTGTATCAGCGAAACCGGCTGGGGCATGCCGCTGCAGCTTTGGGTGCAGGCGGCGCAGGCGGGCTTGCGCATCAAAGAAGTCGGCGTGCCGCGGATTTATCTCGATCCAAAACGGGCGTTCGGCGGCGTGCTCGACGACGCGGAAAAGCGCCTCGCCTATTACCGGGGCGTCATTGCCGATGCGCTCGCCGCGCACGCCGGTTTTGACTGGGAGTGCTTCGTCGGAGCTCTGCCGCGCGGGAGTTGTCCGTGAGCGTGCATGACTTGGCGGCGCCCAAGGAAGACGGCGGGGTTCTCGCCTATCCCGCATTGGAGCAAGTCGGCTCACTTTTGGAACGAAACCGGCGTCTTTTTGCCGGCGCCTCGATTTCCATTCTTGATTGTCCCCTAAGCCAACTGCGCGCCCAGGCGCGGGCCGCCGCCGAGGAAACCGCACGCAGCTACCTGTCGGAGGAATCGCTCGGCGCGTATTCACCGCTTACAGCGTGCGCGGCTCCGAATTCAACGTTGGATGTTCAACGTTCAACGTTCAGCGTTCGTAAGGAGTCGCCGCCGGCAGGACTACGTCAAGGATTGCTCGTCGCCGGCCATCAACCCGAGCTATTTCATCCCGGCGTTTGGCTGAAAAACTTTACCCTCTACGGATTGGGTCAGAAGCACGGCGTCGCGCCGCTCAATCTGATTGTGGATAGCGATGCGGCTAAAAACACGCTGCTGCGGTTACCCGCGGGTTTTCCGCTCCCTCACGGTCGCGGCTCGGACGGGCACCCCCATGTTGCACAGGTTCCTTTTGACCACGGCGGCAGCGAGGCACCCTTCGAGGAGAGGCCGATTTTAGCGCCCGAACAGTTTGGCGACTTTGCCGCCCGCGTGAAGCCCTATTTTTCGGACTGGCCCTTTCAACCGATTTGCGAAGATTTCTGGCAAGACCTTCGGGACCAATCGACGCCGCTTCTGGGAGAGCGCATGGTGCGTGCGCGGCGGCATTGGGAACGGCGCTGGGGCTGCCACAATCTGGAAGCCCCTCTCAGCTGCCTGTGTCAGACAGAGGCGTTTGCCTGGTTCGCGTGTCATTTGCTCAGCGAGCTGCCGAAGCTGCACTCGGTCTACAACACGGCTGTGCACGACTATCGCCGCCGCTATGGACTGCGCAGCCGCAATCATCCCGTGCCGGACCTGGCCAAAGAGGGCGACTGGCTGGAGGCGCCGTTTTGGGCTTGGCGCGCCGGTCAAGGCCGCCGGCAGCGGTTGTGGGTTCGGCACACCTCGGCCACGATGGAGCTACGCTGTGGCGCCCCCTCACCCCCAGCCCCTCTCCCCCCCAGGGGCGAGGGGATGTGGAGCGCCGGCGCGGAGCCATGGCCCGCTCTGCCAAGGGGTGCGCGCTCAGAAGACCTGGTCGCCGCCTTTCGCGACTTGGAGAAGCAAGGCTGCAAAGTCCGCACGCGGGCGCTGACGACCACGCTTTTCGCCCGGCTTCTTTTGGCCGACCTATTTGTCCACGGCATCGGCGGCGGCAAATACGACGAGCTGACTGATCGTTTGTTTCGCGACTTCTTCGGCATGTCGCCGCCCGCGTACTTGATCCTGAGCGGGACATTGTTGTTGCCGTTTCCGAAGTGGGGCGAACATTCTTGTTTGCCAGGGCTGGAGCGTCAGCTGCGTGACCTATACTGGAACCCGCAACGCTATGCGAAGACCGACGCTGCGCAGGAACTCGCGGCGCAGAAACAACGCTGGATCGATGCGCCCAGTGAGACTTCAGCCGAGCGGCGCATTCGTTATACCGAGCTGCGCAGGCTGACTGCTGCGCTGCGCTTACTCGTCGAAAGTGAAAAAGGCGAGCTAGAAGACCAACTGGCCCATGCACGGCTCGCGGCAGCGGCAAATCAAGTCACGTCACGAAGGGACTTCGCGTTTTGCCTGTACCCGGAAGAGACGTTGCGGCCGTTCTTGCAGCGAGTTCTCGAACAGTAGCCCCAACTTCATTTCGCCGCCACTTCCTGCGCGACTTTCAAGAATAAGTCGATGAACGACGGATCTTTCATGAGCGGGCGCGTCTTGCGAAACAACATAGCGGCTTCGTCGCGTTCGTTATCGAACCACAGGACGTAAGCCAAGAGGAACGCATAGGCCGGCTGCTCCAGATGCCGAGCGTGCACTTCTTCGAGCTGTCTTTTGTGGTCGAGCCATTCGTCCTCCAAGCCTTGATACATGTCCAGGCGCGGCTGGAACTGCGCGAGCGGCCAACTATCGAGGCGCTTCAGGCCGGCCTCGATTGCAGCCACGGCGTCGCGAAACTTGCCCATTGCCAGATACGACTGAGCCAGGAAAAAGTGCGGCTTGGCCTCCTTCGGGTCCGCCTCCGCCGCCTGGCGAAAACGCATGGCCGCCAAGCCGTATTCTTTGTTCTTGAACGCGGTCATGCCGAGGTCGATCAGCCGGTCGGATTCGCTGAACCAAACTTTTTTCGGCTCGGGGATGGCCGGTTGCTCGGGCTTTTTGGGAAGTTCTTCCGCCTGCAACTTGGGCATCTTTTTGGGTGGGGCGGGCGGCTCGACCGGCGGCGGCGGCTGAAACTTGGGAAACTTCGGCGGCTCGAACTTGCCGTTGGGCCAGAGCGCTTCCGGTCCCACCACGTCCAAATCGACGCCGCTCAAATCGACGTCGGGTCCAGGGCCGAGCACGCGCGGCCCGATGATGAACGGGGCCGGCACGACATGGACCACGACGCGCGGCGCAGGATAAATCGGCGCGACCAGGACCGGATACACGGGGACGAACGAATTGCAGTAGCCCGAAGTGATGAAACCGTTGACGGTAAGATGGCGGCGCTGGTAGTGAAAACCGATTCCGTTGCCCTGATGCACGTGGCCGCCGGGAAATCCCGAAGGCGACCACAAAATCTGCGCCTGGGCGTCGGTCACGAAAACCGCCGCCACACATGCCGCCAGCCAATGCCGCATGGGAGCCGCCTTTCTCCTGGGCACAAACTCTTTAGCGACATTATCTGGTGACTGGCGCTACTATGCAATCGAAGAAATGAAAAAACACGTCTCTGTCCGTGCTCGACGCCTCTTTCTTCGTGGAGCGGCCAAACGGTTCCCCTCTCCCCCGCCCTGCTGGGACAGCGTGCTTGCAATACAGTAATGGGCGGGGGAGAGGGGTAGGGGTGAGGGGGGTTCGCATGACACGCAAGCAGAAGAACATTCCGTTGGCGCGCAGCCTTCGAAAGAACCTGGTTCCTGCGGAGGCGGTACTCTGGCACGCCTTGCGCAATCGCGCCCTCGCCGGATTCAAGTTTCGCCGACAACATCCCATTGGCCGCTACGTCGTTGATTTCGCTTGCCAAAAAGCAAAACTAGTCATCGAGGTCGACGGTGAAAGTCATTTGACAAGAAGAAGCCAAGACCAGACGCGCGCTGACTTCTTGGCAAGTGAAGGCTGGCTGGTGTTGCGTTATTGGAATACGCAGGTCTACGACGATTTAGAGCCAGTGAAGGAAGCGATCTATCAAGCGTGCGTGCAGCGTACGAGTCCGTGATGGCCCCCCCTCACCCCTGCCCCTCTCCCCCCGCCATGACTGCTTTGGAAACGAGCAGTCGTTGCAGGCGGGGGGAGAGGGGAAGTCCCGGCATGACGCGAAGCTTCCGTCCGTGCTCAACGTCTCTGTCCGCGCTCGACGTCTCTGTCCGCGCTCGACGTGTTTGTCCGCGCTCGACGTGTTTGTCCGCGCTCGACGCCTCTTTCTTCGGTGGCGCGGCCAATCGGTTCCCCTCTCCCCCCGCCCTGCAAGGACAGCGCGCTTGCAATACAGTAATGGGCGGGGGGAGAGGGTAGGGGTGAGGGGGCAAAGCCTGAGCAAACTCAGCGGTCGATTTCTTGAAAGTACTTTTGCGCGGCCAGCCACATGTCGCGGTGCAGGCCCTCGCGGTTTTCCCGCAGACCCAGCGCGCTGGCGCGGATGCGCGCCACTTCGTCCGACTCTTGTTCGACGATCCGGAAGTAGAGATACCACAGTGCCCCGCCCGATGCGCCGTCGCGATCGTAAACGAACAGGGGCTGGCCGGCCTTTGCGCGCATCACGCGATTGAATTCCTCCACGGTCATCTTGCCGAGCGATTGCGGCGACACTTCCAGGCTCAAAAACTTCATGCCGCGCTTTTCGACGTGCTTTTTGTCGGATTGGGTATCCTCGCCCGGCTGATGCAGATAGAGCACGGTGCGATAGCCGCGCGCCGCCAGCCATTCGAGACCTTCGTCCGGCGTTGGACGCAATCCTGCGGCGACGCTATCGAGCGCGCCGGCGAATTGCGCGATGCCGACGGGCAGCGTGGAAGGCGACAAAGATATTCGTGCTTCGGGTTTCGTCTGTCCCGTGATCGGCACCGGCTTTTGCAATTGCACGCCGGAGTCGGCGGGCTGCCACTTCGATTCGGTTTTGATCTCAGGTGGAATGGCCGTCGAGAAACCGCCGGAGGGGGATACGGGTGGAGCTGTCGGGAAGGGATTCAGCGACGCGCCAGGCGGCAGCGACGGGAAACTTTGGCCCCCGTTTGGAGGCGCCGTCGGAAAGGCATTGCCGGGCACGGTGGGAAACGCGCCGCCTGGTTGCGTATTGCCTTGAACAAACGGCGCCGGCGGCGGCGGCATGTTGATCGGTGTGCGTGGCTGGTTGTGGCCCCATTGGAAGAGCGGTTTGCGCTCTCCCGTGGAACTGCAACCGCTTAGGGTCACAAGCGAACCCGCCACAACGACTGTCCAAAGATGCCGATACATGGTGCAACCTCCGCGCGCAGCGCAACAATCCACTTCCATCTTAACGAAGCCTTTCGACCGTCACGGCGCGGGATGGACACTGCGCTTGGAAATGGAGGTTAAGTTGCAGTGACTTTGCCGGTTGCGCGGGTTGCGAGGTGAATTCTTCGCCGTAGCGGACGCTGCCAGCGTCGGCCTGACAGCGCGAAGACCGACGCTGGCAGCGCCGGCTACGATAGTCACTCCGAGCCCGATTGCTGCTCCGCCAAGACGGCGAATTCCGTCAGTTTCGCCGCAGTGACGCCGACACGTTCGAAACACTCGGCGACGATGGAATCGGATGTCGTGAGGAGGCTGATGAGCATATCCATGGGCGTGACGCAAGCTCGGCCATGGCGCGCCGCCCGCGCGTGCGAATCGCGCAAGAGGCGAATCACATTGTCGGACATGAATTCGCGGTTCAGAATCAGCAAGGCGTCGCTGTCGCCGTGTTCTTGATGAAACAATTCCTGGAATTGGCCAAGCAGTTTAGTGAGATCGGCGTCGAGCCGTTGGCCCCAGGCGCGCATGCCCTTGTCCGGCGCCGACAGCAAGCCCATGAAAATGTGCGGGCTGCGAATCGTGTCCCAGTGGGTGTCCCGCGCCAGCCGGCAAGCTTCCCGGAGTGCGTTGGCGGCTGCCTCGTTCAAGCATTCCGGAACAAGCTGACCGCCGGGGTGAAAGATATCGTCCCTCGGCGGTTCCGGACTTGCCATATTCCCGTTCCTCGCGGTGTCATTCACTTTGCATTATTATGGCGAAGCCGGCGCAAGGGAGCAAGCGTAGGGCAGTCGAGCGTAGCGCGGTCCTGCTCGACTTTCACGCAGCTGCCAACCTCAGCCAAATATCGCCAAATGCTTCGGGCTGCTCCGCCTCAATCTGCGTGCTCTTCATCAATTCCAATATCGCCAAGAACAATCCCAAGAGCCGGCCGCGATCATGAGGCGGTGCGAATACCTCGGTAAACGTCACGCGGTAGCGAACCCGCAGAAGCTCGAGAATGCGCTCCATGTGTACGTGAATGGGCGTCTCATCCATCTCGATCTGCTTGGGCGCGAGCGCGTTGGTTTCGCGCATGAGCCGGCCGAAAGCGCTGACGAGGTCCCAGAGCTCGACCCGGCGCAACGGCTGCAGCGCCGGATCGAGCGGCGCGGGCGCTTCCAACGAGAAGCGCGGCAAGCGAGCGGTCTGCTTTTCCGCTTGCTCTTCCAACAAAGCCGCCGCCTCTTTGTACTTCTTGTATTCGATCAGCTGTTTGACCAGTTCCTGGCGCGGATCCTCCTCCTCGGCAGTCAACTCCTCTTGCTGCGGCAGCAGCATCCGGCTCTTGATCTCCATGAGCGTGGCGGCCATCACCAGAAACTCGCCCGCCCAGTCCACGTCGATCATTTGGAGAACGTTGAGATACTCGAGAAACTGCGCGGCGATCTTGGCGATGGGAATATCGACGATGTCCACTTCGTTCCGCTTGACCAGGAAAAGCAATAGATCGAGCGGGCCGCGAAAAATGTCGAGGTCGACGTTGTAATCCATCTAGGTTTTGTATGAAACAAAAAACTCCCGTTTTCGTTTCGCGCTCGCAGCAACACTGCTGAGCGTGAATCACAAACGGGAGCTATCAAGTCGATCTGGGCTTTAGGCCAAAATCTCCTGAATCGATCGGCAGCCGTGATCGACGAGCCGAATGGGACGGCTCACGTTGGACATGTTGGTGTGCGTCGGATCGAGCCCCAACGCCCGCATGACCGTCGCGAGGAAATCGGCATGGCTGATGGCGCGGCCGCGCGCGGTGTCCACGTTCATGCCGTCGGCGGACGTGGCGCCATAGACTTGGCCGCCGCGAATGCCGCCGCCCGCCAACACCGTAGACCAGGCGTTTGGATAATGGTCGCGGCCTTGCTGCTGATTGATCCGCGGCGTGCGGCCGAATTCGCCCATCCAGATGATGAGCGTATCGTCGAGCAGCCCGCGTTGCTCCAAGTCTTCCACAAGGGATGCCCAGGCCGGGTCCATGATCTGACTGAGTCTGCGCACGGCGTCGAAGTTCTGATTATGCGTGTCCCAGCCGATCGGGTTGCCCGGCAACGCGCCCAGCGTCACTTCCACAAACGGCACGCCGCGCTCGACCAAACGCCGCGCCAACAGGCAGCCTTGGCCAAACAGATTGCGGCCATAGCTGTCGCGAAGATGGTTCGGCTCTTCGTCGAGATTAAAGGCGGCGCGTGCGGACGTGCGCATTAGTCGGACCGCACGCTCATAGGCGGTCTGGTGGCTGCGCGCCGTCAAGCTGGGATGGCTGGCCACGAAGTCGCGCTGCATTTGTTGCAGAATGTCGATGCGGGCGTCGGCCTGAGCGCCGGCCACGTCCGCGGGCGGCTGCATATCGTCCACGCGCAGGGCTGCTTCGTATGCGTCCCCTTGCTGATTGACTACACCCGGATTGAATTGGGAATCGGCCACGAGCAGCGGCGCGAATTGCGGTCCAAGGAAGCCTGGTCCATACGCCGCCGGATTAAACTGGCGGAACGGCGCGATGCTCACGAAATTGGGCAACGGCGCATCGTCGCGCCCGAGTTCTTTGGAAAGAAGCGAACCGAGCGTCGGATATTGGATCGGCCCCTGCGGCACATAGCCCGTGTGCATGAGAAACGTGCCGCGGCCATGATCGCCTTCGCGCGTGGCCATCGAGCGGACAATGGCCATGTGATTCATGACGCGGGCTAGCCTGGGCAGGTGCTCGCTGATGCGGATGCCCGATACGTTGGTTGGGATTTCGCGGTACGGCCCGCCGTTGGCGTGGCCCGGCTTGAGGTCAAAAGTGTCGGTTTGGCTGGGTCCGCCGTTCATCCAAAGCAGGATACATGCCCGGCGTCGCTCTGGATTCGCCGCGGTTTGATCCGCCAACGCCTTGAACCACCCGGAGCAGGAAAAGCTCGCCACACCGGCCGCGGACAGGGTCAACAATTCCCGCCGATTCAATAGAGAAGCCATGGGTCCACCTTCGCTCTGGAAGTAACCGCCCGCCCCCGCGGCGAGCCGTAGTATAGAACTGCCCAGCACCCCAATTCTAACAGTTCCGCCGGGCGAATTGCCAGCCAATTGTTAGACGCCGGCCAAAGGGATTCATTGCACTGTCCAAGCCGCGCTTTGGAGTGGGTCATGTTGGAGCCGCAGCTGAAAGGCGAACTGTCCCAACCGCCGACGCGCTTGCCCGAACAATGCCGCGCACCTAGAAATACTGTGGATGGATTGAACCGCAACCTATGGGTTCGTGTCCGTTCCACGAGGAGGCGTAGCTCAGCGGTAGAGCAACGGACTTTTAATCCGTAGGTCGTGGGTTCGAGCCCCACCGCCTTCATTGGTCACAAATCTAGACGATAATTGGACTTACGTCTGTTTTGAGTAAATCCTTAGTAACCCTGGGTGCTTTGGAAATGGATTGCCTTGCGCCTGCGAGTTTTGCCCACACGCACAACGACACACCTCTATCGCTTGTCCCAGCCGGCGGCGTGGCTGAACGACCTTGAGCAGGCCGACGCACCGCGCTCGGCTAGAAATTGATGACGCCATCCGCGACGGCGGTGTAAGTCAAGTCGGCGGTGTTCAGGGTAATCTGCCAGACCGTGGCGCCAGTCGCGTCCGCGAACCGGCCGTCCTCGTCGCCTCCGGTAAACTCGAAGGAGTCAGGCGACTCTCCAGCTCTTCGATCCCCAGACGAAACTTCGAGTGCTTGCGCGATTCCATGGTGGAACCTCCTTTTGTAAGTAGTCTGCGGAACTTTGGAAGCGACAGCCGTCGGCGCGCAGACCGAGCGCCGGGGCGTCGCCGAACCCCTCACCCTGCCCTCTCCCCTCCAAGGGGAGAGGGTGGGGTGAGGGGTGGCCGGTGGGGGCGTTGCTACCACCAAAACTCGGTGCGCAGCCAACGCAATGCGCGGTCAACGACGATGGCGCCGATCGGACGCCGGCCGGTGTAAATGCGGGCGTGGCCGGTCATCTCGGGCCGCAAGTCGGCGGGATAATCTCCCAGTCGACAAAAGACTTTGACGCAGCTCTGACCCTCGCCCGGGCCGGCCGCGGGTGCGATGCGTTCCACGCGGGTCCGGAAGGTGTCGAACGCCAAAGCGCGGGCCTTGAGAGCCACTTCCTGTCCGGGCTGGATGCGGGCGATGTCCTGTTCGGCGATGGCGATCTCCGCTTCCAGGTCGCCCGGTTCTTCCAATACGCAGATCAAATCGCCTTCGCGCAAGTATTGCCCCACCTTGTCCTTCATTCGTGTCGTGGTGACGACGCCGTGAGCCAAGGCCACGACGGCCAATTGGCCCTTCTGCTCTTGCAAGCGCCGAACCTCCTCGCACAGCCGCGTCATGCGAGCCAGCTCTGCTTCGATCTCCTGGGGTCGGACGCCCGCTTCCAGGAGGCGCAGCAGCGCTTGAGCTTCGGCTAACGCTTGCTCGCGGCGGGCCAGTTCGACCTGGGCTTGCATGGTCCCCTTGAGCTGGAGCGCCCGCTTGGCTGCCTGCGCTTCGGCGAGTCGCGCCTGGCTGACCAGACTCTTACCCTGCGCATCCCTAAGCTCGCTTGCCGCAATGGACCGGGCGCCTGCCAGAGTATTGGCCCGTTCCAAAGCGTCTCGAGCGACATTAAGTTCGGCGCTGCCGGCCTTGATCTGCTGTTCGAGACGGTCCAGATCCTCAGCAAGAGCCTGTTTTGTCAGCGTCAGGTCTTTTTGGGCCAGGTCGCGCCAGGCCGTGGCCCGCTTTACGCGCTGGCGCTGTTCGAGGACTTCCTCAGGTCGCGCCCCGACCTCCAAGAGCCGCAGCCGGGCTCCCACTTCGCTCACCTCGGCCTGTTTTTGCGTGAGCCGGCTCTCCAGATCGGGCGCCTCGAGCCGAGCCACGATTTCGCCCGACGCAATCCGGGTGCCTTCCTCGCAATAGACTTCTTTCACGAAGCCCGCCACGGTGGCGCGCACCTCCACGCTGCGGGCCGGACGCAGGCGGAACGGGCCGCTGGCGCGATCCTCGATCTTGACCAAGGCCAACGTCAGGGGCAGGCCCAGCAGGACCGTTAGCCAAACGACCGTTCGCTTATGGCGCAAGAGAAACATGTTGGTTACCTCCCCGGCGGCGAAGCCTTGCAGCAGGCTGCGCAGCGCGAAAAACCCGAGCAGCATCACGGCGCCCAAGGCCAACCAGTGCCGCCGCTCACCAAGAAAATGGCCCACTATCCACAGGGTCGCCACGAGCAAGCCCGCCGAATACAACCACGTGGCCAGGCCGAATCCAAGCAGCAAGCGACCGTGCGGTTCGGGGTCCGGTTTGGGCGCGCCCCACAATAGGCGCCGCACGTGGCCCTTGAAACTGGCAAGCGCGCGCTGGTGCAAGTTGGGAATCTCCAGCCAATCGCTGACCAGGTAGTAGCCGTCGAGCTTGAGCAGCGGCAAGAAGTTGAACAA
>JAKEHV010000047.1 GCA_022614915.1 Gemmataceae bacterium
CAAATTGGTTCCAGGACAGAATCCGAGTTCTACTTCGGCCTTTTCGATATTGGCCAGATGGTTTGTTTTGTCGTCGTGCGAAGGCATGATGCCGATGGGTTGGATGTTCGTGTTCAATTGGTCGTTGAGAAGGGCGACCAGCTCCATAGTCGAAACCGGGCGGCCAGCGCCGATGTTGTAAACTTTGCCCGCCACACGCGGAGCGGTCGCCGCCACCAAGCTGGCATGAACCACATCGTCCACGTAGCTCAGATCGAGCATCTCTTGAGTGCCGCCGTGTACAAAAGGGCGTTGCCCCGCGAGCATCGTGGAAACTACATGTGTTAACTTGGACGCATACGGGCTGTCTGCGCGCTTGCGCGGGCCGTACACGTTGAAATAGCGCAAGCGAACCGTCTCCAGCCCGTACAGACCGGTGAAGCCGACGCAGTGCTGTTCGCCCGTCAGTTTGGCCACGGCATACGGCGACAAAGGGCAGGGGAGTTCGTCTTCGCGGCGCGGCGTGCCCGTCGGCTCGCCATAAACGCAACAACTGGACGCGTAGATTACGCGGCGCACCTCTGCTTGCCGCGCCGCCATTAGCACGTGCAACGTGCCAGTGGCGCCGCCATGGTGCGCGTGCATGGGATCGGCTTGGCCAAGACTTTCTTCGACGGGCGCCGCCAGGTGGAAGACGTAGTCCACACCTTCTGTCGCCCGGCAAACTGCGTCAAAGTTGCGCAAGTCGCCGTGGACTACCTCGACGGCAGCGGCCACTTTGGCCAGGTTCTCCGCGGAACCTGAACTGAAATTATCGAACACGCGGACCTGGTAGCGACGGCTGACGAGGGCCTCGACAAGGTGAGAGCCCACGAACCCAGCGCCTCCAGTCACGAGACTTAATGGCATGAGAGAGTCCACATTCGAGACAGATTGGGCGAAACGAAAGCTCCCCGCACCGGTGAACGTCACGAGGGCATCGAATTGAGCGATTTCGACTCTTACGGAGCCAAGTCGCGTGCCAGTTTCTGATACACCGTCGTTTCGAGAGAGTCGATGCTCGTCGGCGTCAGGCCTGCGGCCACCGCGCGTTGCCAGGCGACTGTTGCCGCTGCGCGTTGACCGGCGCGCTGGTAGGCGTGGGCCAAATGGAACAAACTGCTTGCGGACGGTGTTTCCGCAACCACCTCTTCCAAGTCGCGAATGGCGGCATTCGTTTCTCCCAGCGCCAGTCGAATCACACCGCGCGTATCGAGGAGCGTTGCCATTGGACCCGCCGACTGAATCGCCTGTTGAACCAAGCCAAGAGCTTCCTTGGCCTTGTTTTCGCGATGCGCCAAAAGCCAGGCGAGATTGTTCAGTGCCAAGGCGTCGCCCGGTTCGCGGCGAACCAATTCCTGGTACAGTGCAATCGATTCGGGGAAGCGACCTTCCAACCTGCGCACCGCCGCCAACGCCCCAAGCAGGGCGGTGTCGTTGGGCTGGTGAGTGCGCGCCTGTTCCATCAGGTCCGCAACATGCCGGCACTGCTCGGCACTGGCCTGCCCCACGAACAGTATCTCCAGGCTTGCTGCTGCGGCCTTTTCGGTCGGACATTTCTTCCAAGCGGTCGCGCATAGTTTCAAAGCGTCGTCCACCCGCTTCTGTCGCCCGAGAAACGTCGCCAGGACCAACACGTGCTCCGGGTGTTCGCCGCGATCGACAAGCTTGCGGTACATCTCCTCCGCCGCGGCACTCTGTCCCATTTCCTCTAAAAACACGGCCACCGGACCGACGCTTTGGGGCTTGGCGGCCACGTGCTTGCGCAGCAAAGCAACGGCTTGATCGGCTTTCTTTTCGGCGTGCAACAAACGTGCCCGCAGCTGCAACGTCCCGTAGGCCTCCGGCTGAATCTTTTCCAACTGTGCCAGGTAGGGCTCCGCTTGGTCGGCCTTCTTACGATCAATAAGGCTGCGAACTCGAAACGCCAAAAACGTCGTCTGGTTCGCGTGCTGCGCCAATAGGCTCAGAATTTGCTCGTCGGCCAAACGCGTTTCGCCGACGGTTTCGTACAACTGCGCCAAGAGAAAGCGATCGTCGGCACGCCCGTCTTTCCGCACGAGTGTTTCCAGAATACTGATCGCCTGCCGATGTTCCGTGTGATTGCGCTGCGCCGCCAGCACAACTGCCCGGGCGCGCAATTCCTCACTGTTGGCGCCCGCGGTAAGCTCGCGCAGCTGCGCTTCTCCGGTAATTCCCAAAAGAGTCAACGCGTGCCGCGCTTTGTGCGGATTGCCGCTTGCTGCCGATACGATGGCGAGGAGTCGCTTGGCCCAGGCGCTGTCCTCAGGTGAATTCGACTGAAGCTTGACGATAGTCTCCAAGTGTTGCTCCGCTTCCTGCGGACGTCGCATGCGCAAAGCGAACCGCGTCAGATTGCGCAGCACGGTTACATCAGTGGGTCTCGCCTTGCGCGCGGCCTCATACAGTTCCCCGGCTTTGTCCAGTTGATCCAGGATTTCGTAACATTGGGCCAACGCCAAAGGCGCCTGATCGGCAGGCAACTTCTTTTTGGCGGTTTCGAGCAGCCCCTCGGCTTTCGATTTTTGTTCCGTGCGGACAAAGTACTGCACCAAGGCAATCCAGGTGGCCGGAACCGTTTCGCCCAATTCGACGGCACGGCGCAGAACCGGCTCGGCCTCGTTCCATTTGTTTGCCGCACCCAGCATTTGACCGAGCCAGAGAAACTCCCGATAATCCTTCGAGTTTGCGGCAACGGCCTTGCGCGCGAGCTCGATGGCTCGGTCGGTGTCCTGTTTGAACAGGGCGACTTCGGCAGCCACGCGTCCCAGGCTCGACAGCATCTGTCCCGACGACTGCTGCAGTTTCTGCAGCATCTCGTCCGCTTCCGCGTAGCGGCGGCGTTCGTGCAACAACATCACCACGCGCCGCAGCACGTTGGGATCGCGCTCGCCCGCTTCGACCGCTTTTTGATACTTGGCAATGGCTTTTTCCGGCTGGCCGCACAGCTCTTCCCATTCCGCCTCGGCCAGGGCTAGCCGCGACCCATTCGGCCGGCGCACCGCTACCGCGGTCAGCAAGGTGCGCACTTCGTCCGCGGGCTTTTGCTTGGCTTCACGGGCTTGGCGCAAAAGCCGCCAGGCTTCGCCGAGTCGCCACAGGGTTCCATCTTCCCCCTCAATACGGCGTATCTCGGCGAGTACGCGCTGGACTTCGTCCTTTTGCCCTGCTTGCAGCGCCATGTCGAAGAGCGCCAGCCGGACGCTCAAGTTGTTGACTTCCTTCTCCGCCAACCGCGCATATAAGGCGGCGGCTTCCTTTTTGCGGCCGATGCGCAGCCACGACTGGGCCAGGCCTTTCGCGAGCTGCTGCCAGTCCTTTTCTTGAAGATCCTCGGCTTCTTGGGTCAACGCTTGCAGGATTTGCGCGGCTTGGTCGCCGCCGCGTTGGACGCAGAGGCGGGCGCGCGTCAAGCGCAGCTCGACGCGCTTGCCCAATTTCTTTTCCGCCTCGTCCAATTGGGCCGCCGCCTCTTGCCATTTTTCCTGGCGTTGCAGCACGGCAGCCCGCGCTCCCCAAAGTTCGACTTTATCCGGATGTTTCGCAATGGCGGCGCTCAGGTGATCGCTCGCTTGCGCCAATTGATCCTTCCCAGCCAAGGCTTCCGCGCGTAGCAACGCAACCTCGGCAGCGTCCGGCGAAGCTTGAGCGATTTGATCGAGGAAGCGATCGACCTCTTCCCAGCGGCGTTGCGCTTTAGGTTGGCTGAGATTGCGCGCAATGAGAGCTTGAGCGGCGAGTATGCGAGCCCGCGCGGAGCGCGGCGCCGCGGTGCGAAAAGCGTTGAACGCCTTGTCATACTCACCCATGCCGAGCAGCACCTCGCCCAACCCCACACAGGCCGTCTCGGATAAGGGATCGACCCCGAGCGCCCGGCGATAGGCGAGCTCTTGTTGCCCGGCGTCGCCCAACTGGGCGTAACAGCGAGCCATCAACACGTCAGCTTGAATGGCC
>JAKEHV010000363.1 GCA_022614915.1 Gemmataceae bacterium
CAGGGCGAACCCTGAGCGTACGTGGAGAACAACGATGCATCGACAACGCAAATCAGGAAGTGCAG
Source organism: Gemmataceae bacterium (assembly GCA_022614915.1). Lineage (GTDB taxonomy): Bacteria > Planctomycetota > Planctomycetia > Gemmatales > Gemmataceae > JAKEFD01. Next base: position 66 of record JAKEHV010000363.1, read on the forward strand.
ACGAGCAAACTGCCCACCGCAGAGCGGTTTAGTTCACCGCAGAGCGGTTTAGTTCAACTGGTGAGTATGCTGACCGGCGCCGGTCAGCGTATGTAAATACCGATCAGCGTATCATAACGCCTGCCAGTCAATGACGGCCTCCCCTAAGGGAAGGCAGCCCGGTCCGGTAGTCAAGAGTTTTTATGCTTTTCATGTCAGAGCATAATTGCTGACACATCATGAAACATGATGTGTCAGCAAATTAAGCTGAAGTGAATACTAGACATACATCAAAAGTGGGCCTCAAAAATTGCTGACACATCGCTCATTTTGGGAGTCGTGTCATCAATTTCTGTTACTCCTTTCATTGCAAGATGTTGTGGAAAACGGATTGATGACACATTCATGACACCCCCCTCGCTCGGCGACTCGCTCCCAACCCGTTCACTGTTTGTTCGCGACTTGACGATTCGACTTGCTACAATCCCCCAAATGGAATTCACCGCTTACTTCCGTGCGCGGCTCTGAATTCACACCAAGGATTGGAAAACATGTCGCAGCGACCTTTCGTTCATCTGCATTGCCACACCCACTACAGCCTGCTCGACGGGGCCAGCCGCGTGCCCGAACTCGTCGCACTGACCAAGTCGCTCGGCATGAACGCCTTGGCGATGACCGATCACGGCAATCTTTACGGCGCCATCGAGTTCTACAAAGAGTGCAAGTCGGCGGGCCTGAACCCCATCGTCGGCTTCGAGGCCTACGTCGCCCCCGGCAAACGCAGCGACCGCGAAGCCAAACGCCGCGGCGAAGCCGGATTTCACCTCACCCTACTCGCGCAAAACACGGCCGGCTTCCGTAATCTCGTCAAGATGTCCTCCCTCGCTTACCTCGAGGGCTATCATTACGTGCCGCGCATCGACAAGGAATTGCTCGAACAACACAGGGACGGCGTTCTCTGCCTTTCCGGCTGCGCGTCGAGCGAATTCAGCGAGCTCATCCTGAGGGATCAGCTGGACGAAGCCCTGGACTTGGCCCGCTGGTTTCACCAGGTCTTCGGCAAGAACTTCTACGTCGAGATTCAAAACAACGGCCTTGACATCCAAAAGCGCTGCGCCGATGGGGCCATCGACATCGCCAACCGCTTGGGATTGCCGCTCGTCGCCACCTGCGACGCCCACTATCTGCGCCAGGGCGACGCCTTCGCGCACGACGTGCTCTTGTGCATCAACACCGGCCGGCTGCTCAAAGACGAAAACCGCATGCGCTACGGCAGCGACCAGTTCTACGTCCGCGCGCCGGAGGAGATGTACAAACTCTTCCCCGGCCACGAAGACGCGGTAAAGCGCTCGCAGGAAATCGCCGACGGCTGCGACATCCAGCTCGACTTCAAAGCCCGCCACTTCCCGGTCTTCACGCCACCGGAAAAGAAGAAGCCGGACCAATATCTTCGCGAATTGTGCGAAGCAGGATTGATCGAGCGCTATGGCCCTAACGCTTCACCGGATGCCCAACAGCGCTTCCAGGCTGCCAAACAGCGTTTGGAGCTGGAGCTGGACGTCATCTGCCGCATGGGCTTCGCCGGCTATTTCCTCATCGTCTGGGACTTCGTGCGCTTCGCGCACAGCAAAGACATTCCCGCCAGCGCGCGCGGTTCCGCCTGCGGCGCGCTCGTTAGCTACGTGCTCAAGCTCAGCCACGTCTGCCCGCTGGAGTACGACCTTCTGTTCGAGCGCTTTCTCGACCGCCAGCGCACCGAGGCGCCCGACATCGACATCGACTTTTGCCAGGAACGCCGCGAGGAAGTGCTGGCCTATGTCCGCGAAAAGTACGGCGAACAAAGCGTGGCCCAAATCGCCACGTTTGGGACCATGGCGGCTAGGGCGGCAATCAAAGACGTCGGCCGGGTCATGGACATCCCGAAGGAACGCGTTGATCGCCTGACCGCCATGGTGCCCGCGGTGCTCAACATCACGCTCGACGAAGCGCTCAAGCAAAGCACCGACCTGCGCAAGGAATACGAGAACGACGCCGACATCCGCAAGCTCATCGACCTGGCCCGGAAGCTGGAAGGGACCAACCGCAACGCCGGCACGCACGCCGCCGGCGTGGTCATTGCCAACGGGCCCCTCATCGACTACGTGCCCGTGCAAAAAGTGCTGCGCAAAGGCTACGAGAACGGCAACCGCGGCCCCGATGCCGTCCTGACCACACAATGGGTCATGGGCGACCTGGAAAGCATCGGCTTGCTGAAAATTGATTTCCTCGGCTTGCGGACGCTGACCGTTGTCGATAACACCTTCAAGCTCATCCGCAAGTCGCGGCCCAACGATCCCATCACGTGGGACAAGATCCCGCTCGGCGACGCCAAGACTTTCGCCCTCTTGCAACGCGGCGACGCAAAAGGGGTCTTTCAACTGGAATCCGACGGCATTCGCGAGCTTTTGAAACGGATGAAGCCGGACAACATCCGCGACATTATCGCCACCAACGCGCTCTATCGTCCCGGGCCGCTGGGCGGCGGCATGGTGGACGCCTATGTCAATCGCAAGCACGGCCGCGAGAAACCGACGTATCAACATCCGCTCATGGAGGAAATCTCCGCCGAAACCTACGGCGTCTTGGTCTACCAAGAGCAGTGCATGCGCGTCTTGAATCTTTTGGGCGGCATCGAGCTCGCGAGCGCCTACGCTTGCATTAAGGCCATCAGCAAGAAGAAACAGGAGATCATCGACCAGCGCAAGGCGGAGTTTGTCCAGGGCGCTCAACAGCGCGGTCTGGACGAACGAACCGCGCACAACATTTTCGACCTCATCGTGCAGTTCGCCGGCTATGGTTTCAACAAGTCCCACAGCGCCGCCTACGCTCTGCTCGGTTATCAGACCGCTTTTCTCAAAGCCCATTACGGGCCGGAGTTCATGGCTGCGCTTCTGACTAGCGAGATCGAAGACAGCAACAAGCGCGACATCATGGTCGAGCACATTGCCGACGCCCGGCGGCTCGGCGTCGACGTGCTGCCGCCCAGCGTCCAGACCTGCGAGTCCGCCTTCACGGTCAAGGACGGCAAGATTCTCTTCGGCCTCACGGCGATCAAGGGAGTGGGCAACGGCGCGGCGAACGAGATCGTCCGGGCCCGCGATGCCGACGGACCGTTCCAGGACCTCTTCGATTTCTGTGAACGGATCGACCATCAGCTCGTGCCCAAAGTCGCCCTGGAAAAACTGATCAAGGCCGGTGCGCTCGATTGCTTTGGCGTCACGCGCGCCCAGCTCTGGGAGGCGATGCCGCGCGCTTTGGAGTCGGCGGGCCAGGTGCAAGAGGACCGCCTGCACGGCCAAGGCAACCTTTTCGAAACGCTCGACAGCGCCGACGCGCCTTCGGCAGGCGAAGGCTACAAAGACCTGCCCGAGTGGACTTCGAGCGAAAAGCTGAGGCATGAAAAAGAGGCGCTCGGCTTCTACATTTCCAGCCATCCCTTGGCGCAGCACGAGGAAGACATTCGCCGATTCTCGACGATCGGCGTCGGACAACTTTCGGAAATGTCCGCGAGCCAAGAAGTCTTCCTGGGCGGCATGCTCACACAAATTCGCTACATGAACACCAAGAAAGCGCGCAACGGCAACACGCGCTACCTGCGCTGCAAGCTGGAAGACTTCACCGGTTCGGCGGAATGCGTGATGTGGCCGGATGATTTTCTGCGCTATAAAGACCTGGTCGCGGAAGACGTTATCGTGTTTGTCGCGGGCGTGGTGGAGCGGACGCGCGAGCAGCCCGGCCTCGTTCTAACGAAGATTTTGTCGATCGAGCAAGGCAAACGCGAACGGACAACAGGCCTGGTGCTGCTCCTCAACACGCAGATCCACAAACCGGAGCACGTCGACGCCTTGGCGCGCGTCTTGGAACGGGCCCGCGGCGGCACGCCGGTGTTTTTGCACATCCAGGACGGCGCGGGCAATTGGCTCAAGATGAAAGCCAGCGATGAGTTCCGCGTGAACCCCGAAAAGCTCGTCAAAGGCGACCTGGAAACGATCCTCGGTCCGGGCCGCGTAGACTTCGCGCGACAGGGGAATGGGTTTGCCCGATGAAGTCGGAAGCGCAGAGTCTGCTACTTTAACGCGATGCTTCGCAGCACCGCAAGATCGCGGCCGCGCAAGTGTTGAACTTGCTCCGGACGCAGGGTGCAGGTAACCAGCAGTTGCGCGCCGCCCTGGGCGTGGACCAGGTGGAAGTATTGCACCGCCGCGACGCCGTCGAGTTTGCCCGAGGCGCCGACGCGGTAAACTCGATGGCCGTGGTCGCCGGGCACTTGGTCCGTCTTTTCCAAGAGCGCTTCTTGCTCCCAGCCGGGCGCCTTGCTCATGAGATCGGCAAACGCGTCCAACTCCATCATCTTTTCGGCATTCTTGTAACGCATCACAGTCATCTGCGCGACGAAGTCGCGGCGGTCCATGAGGCGGAAGGCGATCTGATTGTCTTGTTGGCCCACCAGGTGCCAATCCCGGCTGTGCTGGAACTCGAAGCCGCCCTTGGCATCGCGGAAATGAAGCAGCGTCATCTTGTCCGGGGCGACAGCCAGCGCCGCGGCCAAGGCGTCGTCGCTCAGTTCTTTGGGCTCCTCGATCGGCGTGCGCCGCAGCGTATAGGTCACATCCGCGGACAGGGCGGGATTGACCGGGCCTTGTTGCCGTTGATCGCTCTGTTTCCACTCCAGGAAAGTGATGCGCTTTTCCTTGAGGTCAAAAGTGAAGCGCGCTTGCACGAGGATGTGCACGGTTGCGCCCAGGTCAATGCCTTCGACCTGGCCGAAGACGTTGCCGGTCGCCTGGTCGCCGGCCACGGCTTCGAGCTTGCCGGTAAGGTCGTGATGGACGAGGCCGTCGAGATCGCACAATGCGTTGACGACATTGCCCGTTACTTTCCAGGTGTCGCCCGGTTTCGCGTCCTTGCCGGAAAGCAGGCCGGGCACGTAGAGCGTGTCGAGGTGCTCGGTCAGCTCCATTTCTTCCTGAGACAACAGTCCCTTGGGGGCATACGCGATAGCCACGTCCTTGGTGCGCATAGCGATCATCCACGAGCGCTCAGGGCGAAGCGAACGCTGCATGATTTCTTTATCGACGGCGATACGGGCTTCCGCCTTTTGATACACGCGGGCAGTCTTTTCCGCAACGCCTTGCTTGGCATCGATGATGCGCTCGAGGAAGACGTGCTTGGCGGCGGCGGTCTGCTTCATGCTGACCGTCTTGCCCTCTTGCTGGACGCGCACCTCGCCCAAAAGATCCATGGACAGCTCAATGCGGAAACAGCTTTTGGGCAGCGGCCCTTCGGACAACAGCACCGTCTGGGCGTGGGCGGCATGCGCGACGAAAGAGACTGCGAATACGGAAAAGAGCAACCGCGAAGTCATGGTTCAATCCCTCCTGCGGCCCAGATTAGGCCACGGCGCGCGGAGCATACGCAGGAGGGCGATGACGTGTCAATTCGGACTGAGTCACGCGATCATCCGCAGATTGCGCGGATTCACGCAGATGCAAAACTCATGATGCCTTTGCCGCCAATCTGCGCCATCGGCGAAATCTGTGGATATTGAATAAGTCGAGCTACGGCTTGGTGAAGAGCGCCTCGTCCAGCTTCTCTTGCGGCTGGACTTCGCTCATCGTAGCGTCGACAAAGGGTTTGCCGTCGCGGCGAATGACCATCTTGACGGAAAGCTTCACGCCTTGGAAGTCTTTGTAATCGTGGAGGAAGACCTCCTCGTTCATTTCTTTGTTGCCGCCGCCTTTGACGTCTTTTACCTGGTGTTCGTACTTTACCAAAAGCCCGCTGTTCTTATCGAAGAAAAGATTGACATCGCGTCTGCCTTCTTTGGAAACACGCACGCCCAAGGCCGGCTTGTCATTTACTTGGGCCTCGCCCACTGACGCCAACTTGAAGCCCTTATCCTTCAAGGGATGCAGGTTCGAAATCCACTGTGCGTAGTTCCCATGCTTCTCTTCTTCGATTTCCTCCTTGGGCAGGTCCTTGAGTTCATCGTTCAGCTTGGACCAGCCTTTGTCGCCGTTGACCACTTGAGTGAGGCGAATGGCCTGGTCGCCTACCTTGATCTCGATGGTAAAGCGGCTTTGCTTTTCGCCCTGAAAGTGCCACTCGCCGTTGTAGGGAATGCCCTCGCCCAGGCCGAAGAAGGTGCCGGCGCCTTTGAAAGTGACCGCCTTGAACTTCGCGAGGTTGGCCTCGCCGCCGTGCGCTTTGAGCGCCTTCTCAATGACGGCGCGCGCGTCCTTTTCATCTCCGGACTGGCCGGGACCGACGAGCAGCACGACGAGCGCACAAGTGCCAAGACCAATTCCCGCGAGTCGCATGGAAAACCCTCCCCCACTGATGAACCGGCAAAAGTGCCGGTAGTGACGCTGATTCTATGGCGAGGACAAGGTGAAAGAAAGGATAAAGATTTCGGGCCGCGGCCGGCCCGGATAGTATGGAGTGATTGAAGAGACAGTGAGAGTTTTTTGACCACGGATTACACGGATTATCACGGATGAGGAAAAAACAGTCCAAACACGTCCAAACACTCTCTATATCCGTGCTATCCGTGTAATCCGTGGTTGAGTTCCAAACCATGAACCGCCGCGATTTCTTCAATCCGCGTCAGCTCGTACGTCCCGCCGGGGAGTTGCTCGGCGCCGTGGAGGAAATACGCTCCGACCTTGCGCAGCTTGCAAAGGAGGCGGCGGACGACGCGGTGCTATTGCGGTTCGCGCGGCGGGCTATGGCGACCACATTCGAAGTTATCCTGCCGTTTGGCACGCCCCAGACACAAGAATCAGCCGAAGCGGCCCTCGACCACATCGATCAGTTGGAGGCGCAGCTTTCGGTTTATCGCGACGACAGCGAAGTCAGCCGGCTAAACCGGACCGCGGCGGACCAGCCGGTGCGTGTCGAAGGCCGGCTGTTTGCGCTTCTGACATTAGCGCACCAACTTTGGCACGAGACCGGCGGCGCCTTCGACATTTCCGTGGGAGCGCTCATCAAGGCCTGGGGATTCTTTCGGCGAGCCGGCCGCGTACCGAACAAGGAAGAGTTGCAAAGCGTTAGGCAAAAGATGGGCATGCGATACGTGCACTTGGACGCCAAGGAGCAAACGGTCGCATTCCGGCGTCAGGGTTTGGAGATCAATCTGGGCAGCATCGGCAAAGGATACGCGCTGGACCGCGTTGTCGAAGATTTGCGCGAGCGCTGGGGATGCGCCAGCGCCTTAGTCCACGGCGGCCACAGCAGCATTTTCGCCCTGGGCAGCGAGCCGGGCGGCAAACATGGCTGGAGCATTGGCCTTTTGGACCCCGACATTCCCAGTCGCCGCATCGCCGAGCTGCGCTTATGCGATCGCGGCATGGCAACCTCGGCGGCCACCTTCCAGAATCTGGAGTATCAAGGCCGCAAGCTGCCGCATTTGCTCGATCCGCGCACCGGCTGGCCCGCGGAAAGCATGCGGATGGCGACGGTGACCGCCCCCAGCGCCGCTCAGGCTGATGCGCTTTCCACCGCGTTTTTCATCTTGGGCGTCGAGGCTGCTCGCGCCTATTGCACGGCACATCCCGAAATTGGCGCGATCCTGCTGCCGCATGAAAAGCGCGACCTGATCGTCATAGGAGCGGTAGACGCAAGGACGTCCACATGACTCGGAAAACTGGGCACGATTTGACCAACTCGCAAGGTGAGTTGGTCAAATCGATGTGTCAACACAAGTCATTATGCACAAGGAGGTTCCAATTCTAAATGCGCACGATTTGGCCAACTCGGCGAGGGAGGGGGCTTTGTTGTTAACTTATGCTAACCACGTTGGATTCCTAGTACATGACCCGCATGCCGAGGTAGAAATTCACGCCGGGCTGGAAGACGCCGTTGCCCGTGCGCAAATCCAAATGCTCGCGGTATTGGCGGTCGCCGATGTTTTCCACGCCAGCGGTGAAAAGCAAGTTGTCGGTCATGCTCCAATAGCCGCGCAGGTCGAAGACGGTGAATCCGCCCGTTCGCTGCTCCAATAGCGTCGCGGCGAATTGGTCTTGAGTCGCCACCATGCGCGTCGTGAATTCCAGTGCCCAGCGCCGCTTCTGGGCGTTGGTGTCATGTACGCGGAAGCCGACGCGCGAGTCCAAGGGATAAATGCCCGGCAATGGCTGATCGATGGTGCGGTCCGTGCCTTGGACATAGCTCACGGTCGCGAACGGCGTCAGCCAATCGAAAAGATCGTATTCCCCGTACATTTCGAAACCCGCCAACGTCGCCAAACCGGTGTTTTTGTAAACGTAGCCATTGAAATTTGGGATGTCGGTGCCGGCGCTTACAAGATCGTAAGTGATGTAGTCGTTAACCCAAGCGTAGAAACCGCTCAGGCCGCCGCGAAATCTGTGGAAGTCGCCGCGTATGCCCAAGTCCACCTGGTTCAAGTGTTCCTCGTTGAGATTGGGTTGGCCGCGCACGAAGGTGAAGCCGTTTTGCAACAAGGCCAGAAAGGGCCCGTCGGCATACAGCTCGACCATGGTGGGAGCGCGTTGGGCAGTTCCCAGCCCCGCGAGCAGCGTCAGCTCTTCCGTAAGCTTGACCTCGGCGGTGGCAAAGGCGGCCCACATGTCGAAATTCCGCGTGCCCAACGCGCCCGGTCCCAGATCGGCCGCGACGTCCGTCTGCGGATTGGGCGGCGGCGGTTGCGGCACGGTCAATGGCTGTTGGATGCGCGACTCAACGTGGTCCACGCGCGCGCCGGCTTTCAAGGTCAACCACTCGCCCACGGGCAGCGAGCCGTCCAAGAACAGGCCCGGATCGATTTGCCTGGAGCGCGGCACGGGGAAGTTAATAGTGGCCTCGCCCACGGTGCCGGGCAGGAAGAAAGTATCGAACTCGTTGATGTTCTGCGACAGGTAGCGAAAATCCCAGCCCAACGTCACTTGTGGGTGCTTGTTCTGGCCCCAAGTCGTGGCATGGCGGAAGCCCCAGGAATTGGCGTCGCCGTCGGTCAGCAGGGTGAGCCTCAGCGGGGCGGCGAGCAGGTTGTTCAGGTTCAGGTTGTCGAGCTGGGGAATCTGCCGGCGCTTGCCGTCGCGCAGGTTGTCGCCTTCAAACTGCGTCTCATTGAACCAGGAGTCGAACGTCATGCGCTCGAACAGGTCCTTGTTGTCCCACACGAAGCGCAGGTTGAGCGCGTCGGTGACCAGGCGGTTAATATCCGTGACCGCGCCGGGGAATTCGACATTGCGCTGATGCAAGCGGAAATACTTGAACTCCACGCTCATGTCTTCGGTGAGGTTGCCGCCGACGGCGAAATCGAAGTTCTGCGAGTTGTAGCTGGACGGAATGCGGACGTGGTTGCCGTCGAAGTAGTCGTTGCCGGCCAAAGTGTCCCAGCCGACGCGAAAGCCCCAGAAATCGTTGCCGCCCCAGACCGATTGCCTGCCATGCCAGCCGGCGCCGTTGGTCTTGAAGCCGAGACTGGTGCTGCCGTGGGTTTCGAAGTAACAGTCGTAGCGCGGCGTCGGCAGCGTGCCGACATCGATGAACGAGAAACCCGGTCCATAGCGCACGCTGTAAGGCCCCTTGATCACGACGATGTAGTCAATCAGCGTCGAATCGAGCTTGCTCACGATCGTGTCCAGGTCGGGACGAGCAGGAAACCAGTAGGTGCCGTCGGACGCCGTGACAATTTGGCCCAGGAGGTAGCCGCGCACGCGCGGTTCGGTCACGATTGGGGTGCGGCGCTGGACCGCGACGCCCAGCGAGCTTAGCGATTTGCCGAGGAGGTCGCCGACGTCGGTGGTGCCGCGCGTGATGGCTTCGCCGCCGGAGATCGTATCCGACGCGGTGTCGGGAATGGCTTGTTGACCGGCGGTTAGATCGGGGGTCTTTTGAGAGGTAAAGGAGGGAGTCGCCGCCTGTTTGGGGGGCGGCAAAGGGACTTCATCAGGCGGCTGCTGACCTTTCAGCGCTGGATCGACGAGCAAACAGGTAAGGAGCAAGGACATGGACAATCCGACGATGGCCCCTCTCTTTCCATGTTTTTGAGTTTGCCACATGGGCTCGTCCTCTTCGCGATGGAGTCTCTTTCCTTTTTTCGGCACTATCCTCCTTTGAAGTTGAAGTTGTAACAGTCAAATCTGGCGCCATTGGCATAATTCGCATTATCGAACGAGATTGCCTATTTGGTATCGATGCGTCGTCTGATCTCCCGTAGTTCACCCAGAATCACTGGATCCTCAAAATCCCGAATTGCGCTATCAAGAACTTTGACAATCTTTCCGTTTTTCTCGCCAGCCCTTAGGCATTCTTCCAAATCCAGTCCCGCGTTCGCCAAGACCCGCTTGTTTTTTTCGTTGTCAAACTTGCCGATCTTGACAGCGAGTATCCTGTTGGTCCCCGTCGTGAGTAACGCCGACGCTCGATGAGCTTCCAGTCCCTTGATTTGCTTGACCTGGTTGGCAAATCTCGAGCAGCGATCCGCCATTTCAACAATTCTCTCTCCGGCTTCATTGGCTGACTTAAGTTCAAGCAGGCGTACGAGTCGTTCCACGTCGTTGTCCTTGCCTGCCTCTGTGACGCAGTAAAACCAGCCAATATAGTGATTGAGTTGAAGTGCCGCGTACTTCGGAGAATCTTTGCCAATGGCCAAGCCGCTCTCATAGATCGGAAGCGCGCTCGACAACTGACGCAATTCAGCATGGCATTCCGCGCGGTAATAGGCGTTGTCCAAAAGAGACAGGGTCAGTTTGTTCGCCGGATCCCAATCCTTCGGTCCCGACAGAATAATCTCGTCCAGGTAGCTCTTCACAAGATCTAAGTCGGCGAGAGCGGGTTGGTACTTCTTGGCGTCGAAGCTCGCTTTGGCCGACGCCATCTTTGGAGTTGCCATTGCGAAAAGGGAATCGGCCAGTTGCAATTGAATGCCGCCTCGATCCCTTGCAAAGCGCGTTGCGTCTTCGGGATCTTTTGCTTTTTGCGCCAAGTCAGCCTCGGTTTTCGCTTGCCTCAGCAAATCAAGCTTTTGCTTGTCGGTCTTCTTCGCTGATTGATTCCAATACACAAATGCCATGAGACCGGAGTAGCGCGGATCATCCTTCGGAAGGCACATTGCGATGTTGCCTTTCAGGAGATCCCATGGCGGATTCTGCAACTTGGGGGCGCAATAGACCAATTCAGTCAAATAACGAGCCTCGGTTTGGTCGAGCGCAAACGCTTCGCTGTACAAGTCGAATGCTGTCTTGCCAATCTCAGATGTTAGGGTCGGTTCTTCCTGAATCATCGCGCCGACGAGGGCCAAGCGCGCCGCCTGCAGCTTTTTCGCGTCTTTGGTGCCTTGTTCGCCACCCAGTTCCATTGCGGGCTTAAGATACGTCTTCCACAAATCGATGGCTGCAGTGCTTTTCTGCTCGTCCTTGGCCCATGCCTTGAGGCTGGCAAATGTGTCGGCGCCGATCAGGCGCAACAGAGAGGTTTCGACGGTTTCGATCGATTTTGATTGCACAAGCTCGACGGCCAGCAGTCGAGCCTTTTGCAGATCGGGCTCGGGTTTGAAATAGGCGGCCAGCGCCAACCCAAGGCGCGCGTGTTCGGGCAGTGCCAAGAAATCGCGCGACTGCTCGAGCCACTTGAATGCGGACTCGGCGTCGTCCGAAGAACCGTAGGGGCGACCTTTGGGCCGCAGGCCGAGCGCCGCAGTTTGCAACAGTGCGCCGGCTTCCTTGCGGCGCTCCGACAGGAACCACTTTTCGCGGGGATCCAGTGCAGCGACGATGGCCGCGGCGTCGCGGTGTTTCTTATGATTGGCGAGGACCCGCGCCTTGATATATGCCGCATAGGGAACGTCTGTCTTGATTGGGGCAGCCGTCGTTGCAGGCAGATCCCCCATTTGTAACCGATACTCCACGAGGCTCGCCCAAACCCACGGATCATTCTTGTCGGCCTTGTTGCAATCCTGGAAGCGCTCTTCCCATTCCTTCGGGTTTTTCGGCCAAGGCCAGTCCGCTGCAGTGTCCTTGATGTACTTGGTCATGGCCGCGGGGAAGGCTTCTTTGAGATTCGACGAAAGTGGGACGGCACTTTCCAGTAGCACCAAATCGGCTCGGTCAAAACGCACTCCCTTCTTGCCCGTCAGGTAGGAGTCCGCCAACTCTTCGCAAAGCTGGACGTATTCCTTCTTCAAGTCCGGATCCAGTTTTGCCGCGTCGATCTTGCGCAACATTGTCAAGGCGTCGTTGGGTTTGGCGGCGACAGCTGCCCGGGCAAGCTTCAATAAGTCCGACCCTGGGATCAAGGCTGTGATGCCGTCGTAAACAGGACTGGGCTCGAGATAACGCCGCGCTTCGATCAACAATCCGTCGGCGGCTTTGCGAAACGACGGATTGTACTTCTCAGATTTGTCCTTGCAGGCATTCAAAAAATCCCGGCACAGCGCTTCCAGGTTCGGGTTGTCCTTTTTGCCCACTTCTCTAAAGAGCGCGAGGGCTTCATCCAGCTCCGTTCCCTTTGGCTCAAGCACATAAACCCTGGCCAACATTGTCTTTAGCGAGACGCTTACTTCACCCACGCGGTATTCGGGATCGCCCAGTTCCCTTTGCAGTCTTGTTAGATGGCCACGACCGTCCGC
>JAKEHV010000364.1 GCA_022614915.1 Gemmataceae bacterium
CGAAACTTATCTTTGCAAGCACCGTGCCAAAAAACGGCGTTTCGAAGCCGGCAGTCGCAACTTCCATATCTCACGTGAGTTCCAGCACGACGCGCGGAAGTGCGGCCATTGGTTAGTGAGCAGCCGTTTGTAACAAGATTGATTCTCTTGTAGCTTTTTCCGCCCAAGTCACATTGGTGCGCGATCAGGGGAAAACCTGGAGAATTGGAAAAGCCCCTTCCATATAAATCTCTGCAGGCCGGCCGAGCGATCGTCCACCCTTGCTCAAGGGATCAAGATGCTACGGAGGAGAGCACATGTCATTTATCAAAGCAGCGCTTGTATCGGATATCCCCGCCGGCAAGGGCAAGCAGGTGAGCGTTGGCGGCAAAAACGTGGCGATCTTCAACATCAACGGCGCGTTTTGCGCCATTGACAATGACTGCCCGCACCGCGGCGCTCCACTGGCCGAAGGCGACTGTCAGGGAAATACAGTGGTCTGCCCATGGCACGGCGCCACGTTCGATCTGACTACGGGCGCGCATCTGTCGCCGCCCGCGCCCAGGGGAGTGAACGCATACCCTGTCCAAGTCGTAGGAGACGAAGTGCAGGTCGATGTGTCAGCGTAGGGCGAAAGAGAGAAAGGGTGAAGGGGTGAAGGGGTGAATGGGTTACTCACCCCTTCACCCTTTCACCCTTTCACCCCTTCACTTTCACCTTTGCGTCTTCACCGCACAGTCATAAAGCGCCATACGGGAACATGGGGCGGGAGTTGCCCTGTGTAAAAGGCCTCGTTGCCCACCATTTGCCGAAGCAGCATCAAGGCTTGGCGGCGGACGGTGACAAAGTAGAATGCGCAGCGCGCTTCGCGGACCTGGTCCCAAACTTGAAACAGGCGATCGGTTTCTTCGACCGCGCCGCGCAGCTCTTCGGCATGAACCGGATCGAGCGTCATGCGGGCCAACAAATCGGCGCGGTAAGCCCGGTTGAAGTGGACGAAATCGATGGCGGTCTCCCGATTGGGAAAACGGGCGCATTCTTCGATCCAAGGTGCGTGCACAAACTCCACATACCGGCTCTGCAGCATGTGCACGTCGGCCGGAAAGTCCTGGGCCTTCAAAAGAAAAATCTCTTCCTCGCGGCGATCGAGAATCTGCGCGTCGATGCCGACGCGCACCAGGGCCGCGCGCAGCGGCGTGAACCACTGACGTAATTCCTCTCGAGAAACGGCATCCGGCGGCGAGGTGACCAGGGCGGCGGCAATCACGAATTCATACGTGAACATGCTTCGCACCTCGGCAGGCGCAAAGGGATAAGCCGAAAGACAATACAAGGTGTGTTGGGAAAGATCGGTCGAATCGGCAGAAAACGTAAATCTTTTCCAGGCAAAGTAGTAGGCACACTCCGTGTGCCGTCGTGAGCCTAACGGGAGGGTGCATGCGGCTTCGGCGCAAAAAACAAGCCGGGGCGCGCTGTACTGGACAACGCACCCCGGCGATCCCCCTCTCCCTCAAGGACCCTCGTGTACTGGTGTACTAAACTCCTCCGCGAAGCGCCCGTTGGAGTGGCCGACCCAATAACCACTTGGCCCAGCGGACTTTGATCGCCTCTACCCAGGAGGGTGGGTAGTGCTGGCTTCCCGCATTCCCAGCACGCGGAGGAGTCGGCATTGCGCCTGTATCTTGTGTAGTCGCCTCATTCAGCGAGGCGGCCGCCGCTCGCCCAGCGGCCTACTTTTTGTTTCGTTGGAGGCGGGCTTTTACCGCTTCGCCTTTTGCTTGTCAAGCCGGCCTGCGACTGAATTCGGGTGGGGCGAACATTCCAGTTTGCCCGCGGACCGGCAAACAGGAAAGTTCGCCCCCCGTGAATTCGTGCTACTTACGAAGCGGGCCTATAGCGAAGTAAGAAAGTGGTTACCAGCCCAGTTTTCCGTCGCACCCGTAGCCGAACTCGCAAGACTTCGGGGCGGCTGACTGGAGGTGTTACGACTTCGGACACGGTCTTGCCGGACAGGTTGAAAACCTGTCCTACAATAGCGGCGTTGTCCTGGGAGGAATCGCATGTCGTCGCTCGCCGGCCAGCCGCTCGAAGCGCTGGACACGCCGCAATTGCTGTTGGATTTGGACATCATCGACGCCAACTTGCGGCGCATGTTCGACGCGGGGGAAAAGCGCGGCGTGGCTGTCCGGACGCATTTCAAATCCCTGAAGTGCGCCGGTTTGGCGCGCTACATCCACGCGCGCGGCGGACGCACTTTTCTTTGCGCCAAACTCAACGAAGCCGAAGTGCTCGCCGACGCCGGCCTGAACGACATCCTTCTCGCCAACCAGGTGGTCGGCCCGATCAAAGCACGCCGACTCGCCGACCTTGCCAAGCGGGCCCAGGTTCGCGTCTGTGTCGATCAGCCGGAGAATATTGAGGAATTAAGCGCGGCCATGCAGCAGGCCGGCGTCACTCTTGGCGTGCTCGTCGAAGTGGACATCGGTATGGCCCGCTGCGGCGTCGCGCCGGGGGAACCGGCGCTCGCTTTGGCCAAGTTCATCGCTCAACAGCGCGGCTTGCGCTTCGACGGCTTGCAAGGCTACGACGGCCATTTGCAGCTTTTGGACAATGCTGAGGAGAAACGGGCCAAGGCTGTGCACGGCCTGGAGCAACTTGTCGGCACACGCCGGCTGATCGAGAAAGCCGGCATTCCGGTGCGCGTGGTCACCGGCGCGGGCACCGGCACCTGGGAATACGCCGCGGGCTACAACGGCGTCACGGAGATTCAACCCGGCTCCTTCGTGCTCATGGATTGCGCCTACCATGCGGTGCGGCCCGAGTTCGGCTGCGCGCTTACCATCCTCTGCAGCGTCATCAGCCGGCGACCCGCGTGGTACGTGCTCGACGCCGGCAGCAAGGCCATTTCCAAGGACTTCGGCTCACCCCTGATCAAGGATCACGCGCGCGAGAAAGTCGTCAAGCTTTCCGAAGAACATGCCAAGGTCGAATGCGACGCGGCCAATTTGAAAGTCGGCGCGCGCCGAGAAGTTATTCCCGCCCACTGCTGCGCCACCATGAACCTGCACCGGCAATGCCTCGGCGTCCGCAACGGCAAGGTCGAGACAGTTTGGCCGATCGAAGCGAGCGGCCGCTACGATTAGCATGAATTATTCACCACAGTGACACAGAGAACACAGAGAATGCAACAAACTAATGAATTAGAAAACGGACACCTATTCTTTGGTTGTGTGTCTTCTCTGTGCCTCTGTGTCTCTGTGGTGAATGATTGACGAGGTACAAATGGCGAAAGAAGATCAACTGCGGCAGGTTTTGGATTGCGGCATCGTGGCGGTGGTGCGCTCGCCGGACAGCCAGCAGCTCGTGGAAGTGGCGCGGGCGCTGGCGGACGGCGGCGTCAGCGTCGTCGAGATCACCATGACGGTGCCCGGCGCGCTCGACGTTTTGCGGGACGTGCGCAAGGCGTTGGGCAACCGCGTGCTCTTGGGCGCGGGCACGGTGCTCGATACGGAGACGGCTCGCGCCGTGCTCTTGGCCGGCGCGGAATACATCGTCGCGCCCACGGTGAATCTCGAAGTGATTCGCCTGTGCCAGCGCTACGACAAGCTCGTCATGCCCGGCGCGTTTACGCCAACCGAGATTGTCGCTGCCTGGGAATCCGGGGCGGACATCGTCAAAGTCTTCCCGGCGGACGTGGTCGGCCCGGCGTTCTTCAAAGCCTTGTGCGGCCCGCTGCCGCACATTCGCCTCATGCCCACCGGCGGCGTCGATCTAGCCACCGCGGCGGCATTCTTGAAAGCAGGCGCCTGCTGCCTCGGCGTCGGCGGACAGCTCGTCGAGCCCGAAGCCATCGCCCAGCGCAACTTCGAGCGCATCCGCGACCTGGCCCGGCAATACGTCGCCGTCGTGAAACAAGCGCGCGCGGAAAAGAAGCAACCCGAGCGGACTTCGTGAAGAATGGCACAATCTATGTTTACTGCACCGCGCGCTTCATCGCGTCCGCGATTTGTTCCAGCGATTCCGCCGAAGTCTGGAGCGGTGGCAGAGCGTAGAGCACGTTTCCGAGCGGCCGCAGCAGCACGTCTTTTTCCAAACAGCGGCGGCGCAGCTCTTTGCCCGCATCCGCGAGATAACCTCCTGCTGCGTCGAGTTCAATCGCCGCCATAGGGCCGAAAATGCGTGCCTCTTTGACGCCGGGCCGAGCGCGCAGCGGCTCGAGCTGTTCGCGCCAGAGCGTTTCGATCCTCAGCTTCGCCTCCCGGCTGGGG
This sequence comes from Gemmataceae bacterium, assembly GCA_022614915.1. GTDB lineage: Bacteria > Planctomycetota > Planctomycetia > Gemmatales > Gemmataceae > JAKEFD01. Next base: position 4,248 of record JAKEHV010000364.1, read on the forward strand.
AGATTCTGCCAGTTCGCCAGCGCCACGGCGCAGGCCAAAGGATGCGCGGTGAAGGAATGGCCGTGGAAAAACGTTTGGCGGCGGTCGTCGGTTTCGAACGCCGCGACGATGCGCGGATGGGCCAAGGTCGCCGCCAGCGGCAAGACGCCGCCCGCCAGTGTCTTGGCCGCGCAGATCAAGTCAGGGGTCACGCCATGATCCAACGACAGCCAAGGCGAACCAAAGCGCAGCCCGGTCAGCACTTCATCGGCGATGAATAAGACGTCGTGCCGGCGTGTGACTTCGTAAAGAGCGCGCAGCGTTTGGGGCGTGTGCAAGCGCATGCCGCCCGCACCTTGCACGAGTGGCTCGACGATTACGGCCGCCACTTCCCCGCGGCGTTTTTGCAATTGATCGTCGAGCCGCTCCGGATCGAGCGGCACGATGTCTGCTTCCAGCAAGAGCGGCTCGAATCGGCCGAAGAAAACGGGATCGCGGCTGACGGCCATCGCGCCGAACGTATCGCCGTGGTAGCCGTGCTCGAAGCCAATAAAGCGTTTGCGCTCGGGCTCTCCCAAGTGGCACCAATACTGATACGACATCTTGAGCGCCACTTCGACCGCGGTGCTGCCGTTGTCGGAAAAGAAGACGCGGCCTGCGCCGTGGGGCAAACATTCTTGTTTGCCCAACGGCTGAGGGGGCGAGGGCAAACAGGAATGTTCGCCCCACGGGGTTGTCGCGAGCATCGCCTCGGCCAAACGAACAGCGGGCTCGTGCGTCAAGCCGGCGAAATGCACGTGATCGTAGGTTGCCGACGCTTGGCGCAGCGCTTGCATCAAGGGCGGATGGCGATGGCCGTGCAAAATGGTCCACCAGGAGGAGATGCCGTCGATGACGCGGCGGCCGTCAGCCAGTTGCAGATATTCCTTGTCCGCGCCGACGCACACGAGCGGCGGTTCGACGCCGCGCAATGGGGTGTAGGGATGCCAAACGCGTTGGCCGTCGCTTTCCAACAGGCTTTTTTGTGAATTAGGGGCCGCGCTCTGGTCGGTGAACAGCGCCAGCAATCCGTTCAAGACAGCGCTTTGCTCGGCCGCGGCGGCCTGGATGCCTTGGGCGGTCCACTCCTTGGGCGGCTGTAACAGAAAGACAGGAATCGCCGAGCCGAACTGCCCGATCTTTTCCGCGGCAAACTCATCGCGCGCGCCGAGCAGCACGACCGCGTCTGGCCGCAAGGCTTCGCTCTCCAGCGCCGATAGGCATTGCAGCGTGCGACCTATCGCGCCCAGGGCGGACGAGCAAACCAGGACGCGGCGGCCGGTAAGCAAACGCAACAACGCGACTTGCAATTCAGTTTCGTTAAGTGGCGACAACGGGCTGCCGAAGGTCTCGATGAGCAAGTGGCCCGATGCGGGTCGAGGACGCCTGGTCAGCAACTCCATGGCGTCCGGGACGTGCGCGCCTTGAGCGCGTGCGGCCAAGGGCGGCGCCAGCGGTTGGGCGTAGCGACATGCCGGCGCATGCACGGGCGCGGCCGGGAGCAGTGCGCACACGGTTTGGGTATCGGACGTGCCTGTTTCAACCGGTTTCCAGTAGTCAAAGCGGTCCGCGAAAAGCGCGAGCCACAACAAGGCAAACGTGGTCTTGCCCGCGTCGGTGTCCGTGCCCAGTACGATCATGTCAAACATGGCATTCGCGCTTTTGGTTGGTTTAGTCCACGCACGACTCGGCCAATGGCCGCGGCCGCGGCGTGCAAGGACGCGTGGTCGTGGTCCGCGTGAATGGATACGCGCAATCGTGCTGTGCCTTCGGGCACTGTCGGCGGCCGGATGGCGCGAATATCAAAGCCCTGTTCCTGCAGCAGTTGCGCCGCGCGCAGCGTCAACGCGTCGTCGCCAAGCACTATCGGCACGATGTAGTGCCGCCCCAAGGCTTCGACGCCGTCCTTGCGCAGCTCGCGGCGAAATAACTCCGCGTTTTCGTGCAGCCGCGCGCGGCCGGCGTCGTCCTTTTGCACGCGCTCGAGCGCTTCCAGCCACCACTGGCCAACCATCGGCGGCAAAGCAGTTGTAAACAAAAGATGCCGGCAACGATTGACAAGATATTCCCGAAACAGCTTGGAGCAACAGATGTAAGCGCCGGGAACGCCCAATGCCTTGCCGCCGGTGTGCACCGTGGCCAAGATGGGCGGCTTGTTCCTTTGCAAGTGCGCGTCTGCCATTCCCGAGCCGCGATTCCCAAAGCAGCCAGTCGCATGCGCTTCGTCGATGATCACGTGGTGTTTGAGAATCGTAGGGCGCTCTGCACGGACTAAGGGACAGCCGCTATCGGCCTCCATGCTGAAATACGATTCGGTGACGACAAAAAGACTTCGGCCGGGTTCGAAGCGTGCCTCTTCAGCTTGGATTGCCTCGAAGAGTTGTATGTCGTCGTTGTGGCGGTAAACAAATGTCTCGGCCTTGCTCAAGCGGATGCCGTCGATGAGGGAGGCGTGATTACATTCGTCCGAAGCAACCCAATCGCTCGGCTCGATGACAGTCGAAAGCAGTCCCAGATTCGCCATAAAGCCGCTGGACATCATCAAAGCGGCTTCGGCGTTGTGCCATTCTGCAAGGCGCGTCTCGACCTCGTCCCAAATCTCATGGTGGCCGCGCAGCAAGCGTGAAGCGAGGCCGCTGCGGGATAGGTTGGCGACGTTGCCCCACCTGCGGGCGCCATAGCCCAGATAATCGTTGGAGCAGAAGTCGATCCCGCGCGGCAGCGTCCATTGGCGATAGCGCCCCTGCCGGCGCAGCTCGTCGAGCTGACGAATCCAGCGCTCTTCCAAACTCATGACGCACTCGCTTCCACCGTGGCTCTCTTCGCGCCGCTTGGGGGAGAGGCGTGGAGTGTGAGGGGTGCCGACTCTCCCCTCGCCCCTGTACTCAGGGGAGAGGGGTTGGGGGTGAGGGGTAGACCCATGGAGCGAAAAAGGTCCGCGTCCGCGCTCGCGTCCGGGTTGGGCGCGGTGAGCAGCTTGTCGCCGAAGAAAATGGAATTGGCGCCGGCGAGGAAACAGAGGATTTGCAGCTCGCGGCTCATGCGGTCGCGGCCGGCGCTGAGCCGGACCCGCGCCTTGGGAAACGCGACCCGCGCGGTGGCGATCAAGCGCACCAGCTCGACGCTGTCCACCGGCTCGGCGTTTTCCAGCGGTGTGCCGGCGATGGGCACGAGGCAATTGATCGGTATGCTCTCGGGCGGCGGCTCGAGCTGGGCCAGCTCCGCGAGCAGCATCAATCGATCTTCTTCGTTTTCGCCCATGCCGAGTATGCCGCCGCAGCAGACGGCGATGTTTGCTTTTTGCACCGCGTAGAGAGTGCGGATGCGATCGTCGTAGGCGCGGGTGGTGATGATGTTGGCATAATGCCGGCGGGATGTATCGAGATTGTGGTTGTACGCGGTGAGGCCCGCCTCTTTGAGCCGCCGCGCCTGCTCGTCCGTCAGCATGCCGAGGGTGACGCAGGCTTCCATGTCCAGGCCGCGCACGCGGCGCACCATGTCGAGGATGCGGTCGAATTGCGGTCCGTCTTTGGGCTCGCGCCAGGCCGTGCCCATGCAGAAACGCGTCGCTCCGAGCGCTTTGGCTTTTTCCGCGCGCTCGCGCACTTCCTCGAGGCCAAGGAGCGGTGTGGCCGGCACGCCGGTCTTGTAATGGGCGCTTTGGGCGCAGTAGCCGCAGTCTTCGGAGCAGCCGCCGGTCTTCACGCTGAGCAATGCGCACCGTTGGATGTCCGCGGGATCGTGATGCCGGCGCTGAACCGTGGCGGCGCGATAGAGCAGGTCCGGCAATGGCAGCTCGTAAACCGCATGAAATTCGGCGAGAGTCTTCATCATAAGATCGCAATCTTTTGGACCATTCTAGCGAACTTGCAAAGATTTCAGAGACATGCCTGCAAGGAAGCGGTGAATTCAATTGCCAGTCGGCCTGCTTCGTGGTAATACGAATGAGGAATTCGTCATACTGTGCACTGCATCCATGCGACAAAAAAAGTACGGGGTAATTGTCGTCGGACTGTTGTTGTTCAGTCCCGCGGGTGTCTGGGCGCATGCCTTGGGCGTCGAGTGCAGCTTGCGCGGCGGCAAGGTACACGTCGAAGCCTTCTACGACGACGATACGCCGGCGTCGTTCGCCCTCGTGGAGGTACGCGACTCGGGCAAGAAACTGATCGCCAACGGCAAGTGCGACGTCAAAGGGCTTTGGTCATTTGAAGCGCCGCCGGCGGGGAAATACGAGGTATTCGTGAACGCCGGGGCCGGTCACGCCGTGCAAAAGGCCTTGACCGTTCCAGCGACCTCGCCGGCGCCGGTCGATGAGTCGCCCAAGCTCATCATCACCGAGCAAACCCGCGAGGGGTTTACCGGTTTTCCGCTCATCAAAGTCGGCATCGCCTTGGGAACACTGGCCCTGTTCACGATTGCGTTCTTAATTGCCCGGCGTCGAGTCTAGTCTCCGTTTCTGATCCTTGGACCATGCGGTGAAACAACTCTTCCAGATCTTCGTCGTCGGCCTGCAGCCCGCGCACGAGCACTTTATGTTGGTCCGCCAAGACGAAAAACGCGCGTGTCGTCCAGCCGGGCGGCACGGCGACGCGTAAATCGCCCCGGCCGTTGTCGTGCAGCACCAGAACGCCCTCATTCCGCAGTTCTTCGAGGAAGGGCGCGCTGTCTCCCTGCACCTGCAGTCGAAACCGGTCCTGGCGGCGCTGGCACAGTTCCTTGACGGGGCCTTGGCACAAGACGCGGCCTTGGTGCAAGATGACCACTGCTTCACAGACTTTGTCCACGTCGGCCAAAAGATGCGTGGAAAGCAGTATCGCTTTGCCGTGATCGCGGCCCAGGCGCAGCAAAAGATCGAGCATGCCTTCCCGGCCCGCGGGGTCTAAGCCGCTGGTGGGCTCGTCCAAGAGCAGGGCCGGCGGATCGTGTACGAGCGCCTGGGCCAGCTTGAGCCGTTGCTTCATGCCGGTGGAGTATTCTTCCAGTTTGCGATAGCGCGCCTCTCCCAGATCGAGATAGGTGAGCACTTCGTGGGCGCGGCGAAGTGCTTGTTTGCGCGGCATGCCGTACAATTCGCCGGCCAAGGCCACGTAGTCCGCGCCGCGCATCCCGGGCGCTAAGGCGTCCGCCTCGGGCATGTAGCCCAGCACGCGCCGCAGCGCCGCGCCGGTTCCGCTGAGCTCGTGCTCCAAGACGCGGCCCGAGCCCGACGAAGGCGGCAACAAGCCGAGCAAGATCTTGAGCAACGTCGATTTTCCGGCCCCGTTTGGTCCAAGCAAGCCGATGCGGCCACGCTCCAATCGCAAGGACACGTCGCGCAAGGCGTGCTGATTGCCGAAGATTCGCGAGATGTTCTGCAAATCCAAGAACATCGACGTTACCGCCGTGTGTGTGATTTAACCGCGGAGGCGCCGAGGCACGCAGAGAGAATTCAACGTCTCCGCGCCGTTGCGGTTATTCTGCGCGCTCGGTCGCCGTTTGCAAGGAAGCGTCTCTCGTTTTACAATGGGTAGAGACATCGGGAGACACGTGCTCATGCTGAGAATGCGCGGCGTCGCCATTGTTTGTTTGTTGCTTGGAACTGCCCTGGGGCTCGCCGGTCAAGTGGAGCTTTTCGAACTAGCACGCAAGGACTTGGAGCCGCGGCTCGTCCACTTTGCCGCGGAACCGATTTCAGTCGCACGCGCCCTCGAAGCGTTGCGCGAGTCCGGCAACGCGGTAAGAGATCTCCGCAAAAACAAGCGCAAGGACACGTTTTCCTTTGGCAAAACCACTGCGCTGCCGTTTTGGGAAGCGCTCGATCGGATTTCCCAGCAGGCTGGCTGCGCCATCTCCTTGTACGAGCCCGAAGGCGGCGTGGCGCTTATCGACGGCAAACCGCGCGACGTGCCGACTTACTACCAGGGCATTTTCCGCATTGCGAACAAGCGCACGGTGCTCAGCCGCGACGAGGGAACCGATCAACACAGTTGCACGGTGACGCTCGAAGTGGCCTGGGAGCCAAGGAATGAACCTTTGTTTTTGGACGTTGGACCAATGCGTGCCCGTTTTGCCGCCGACGACAAGAAGAAGGAATTGACGGCAAGCGTGTCGGGCAGCGGCAAGATGGCGGTCGCCGGCCGGACGGCCGTGGAGATGGAAGTGCGCCTGCCCGCGCCGGACCGGACCGCGCCGAAGCTGGCGTCGCTCGAAGGCAGCTTGAAGGCGTTGGGTCCGGGCAAAATGCTGACCTTTGTCTTCGGAGATTTGAAGCCGCCGGCTCAAGGCAAACCCGCGCCGCACCAGATGCGCGACGGCGTACGCGTGAGCCTCACCCACATCAAGCCGCGCAGCGATTCCCTGAGCGTGCACGTCCTTATCGAGAATCCCAAGGGCACGCCGCAATTCGAGAGCTACCAATCCTGGCTCGACAACAACCGCATTCACCTGGAAAAAGGCGAAGGCGACCGCAAGCAGGTCATCACATTGCCGTTTGGCGCTGAGGAAGAATTAGGTCCCCGATCGGCGCTGCAAGCCAAGATGGGCTATCATTTTTCGCCGGCGCCGGGCGACCTCGAGGGTTGGAAACTTGTTTATCGCACGCCCGGGCCGATGGTGGAAATGGACGTACCGTTTCAGCTGAAGGATTTGCGGTTGCCTTGATTCATCGTTTCGCGCTTGAGAGTGCCGCGAGCGCGAAACGATGAATCACCACATCAAGGGAACCAAACTCAGGGGCTGGGTGCCGCGCAGCATCGACTGACGGCGTGCCTCCTCTGGCTTCAGGCGATTCGGCGAGCGCAGGAGCGGCGGCTCGGATTCGTCTATCACGCCATCCCAGCCGCGCTCATCCAGCCGGTTTAGCTCGTCGGGGCATTGACGTTCAGGGCCTTGCTGGTCGGCGCGCTGCGACCCGGCAACGAAGTGCTGCAAGAACATGTCGCAGAGCATCGGGCAATTCGACTGCGTGCAGGATAGCCGATTCAGTCGCGTCGACGTCCCAACGACTTCTTCGGAAAAGAGATTGAGTTCGGAGCCGCGCATGCAGTAAGCGCTGAGTTCAGGAACGGACCATCCATTCGCTCCGTGCGTTGGAGATTGCAACTCGCATTCGACGCTTAGCTCGATGGGCAAGTCCGGTGGTTTTGCACTCGATGCTTGTGCTTGCCACGCAAGTACCACGATAAGAAACACAAACACGCTGAAAGCTTCCTTGCGCCTGGACATGGACGAATCCCTCCGTTCGTTACAGTTGGCTCACCGGCCGAAGCGAAGATGGCGTGCCACGGCCGGCGGCACATTGAACCAAACAATCTCCTCCGCGATTTGGTGCGCGTCGATCTCGCGCTCCAAGTACTCTCCCAATGTCCGCAGTCGCTCTCTCTCCGAGGGCATGAGCGACATCTTCATGTCGCGAATCGCCACATACTCGAAATACGACAAGACGCCTTCGGGTTTCAGCAGGCGTCGATAGCTGCGAAAAATATCCTCCACCAAGGCCAACGAAAAGCTGTTGAGCGGCAATCCGGAAATCATGAAGTCATAGACGCCATCGCCTGGCGCCTCCTGCAGCGGGCTGTGGATAATCCGGCATTTTGCGCGGCTGCGCCGGAATTCGAGCTCCTCCCGAAAGCGGCCCTCTAGGTGAGCCACGAAGTCCGCGTTGATCTCCACGATGTCGAGTCGGTCGTCCGGGCGCAGCTTGCTCACGATTTCAACCGTGACCGCGCCGGTGCCTGGACCGACTTCCAAGATAGTGCTGGGCCGCGTCGCGCGCCGCATGGGCCGGCACAGCGCCCGCGCCAAGGCCCGGCTGCTCGGCAGGATCGATCCGGTGGTGTGATACTGCTGCCGAAACTGCCGGAAGAACGCGCGGCAATCGTTCCAATAGCGCATGCTGGCGACTCGCGTAGGATAGGATTCCGTTCCTGTCCTAGAGGCGGACAGGAACGGAATCCTATCCTACGCCGATTGCAGTCGGGCAGCATAGCGTTTTTCGCGGAGGGAGCAAGATGAGGCGGCGACACGCGGCCTGCGCCTGCTTTATCGAGCCTTCTGCGGCAAGTGATTGTCCACCATTTCGCGCATAAAGGCCTGGTAGCGGAGGTTCAGGTCGGCTAGGTCGTTGCCGAAAGCGTGGCGAAAATCGGCGAGCCGGGCATCCGGGCTGCGGCGCTGGGAGATGGCGGCCAGGTATTTGCGCAACTCCGCGGGCCGTTCGCTTAAAAGCATGTAAAACAAGGCCCAGCTTTGCGAGTAGCCGAGGAAGACTTGTGGGGTGTCGAGCCAGCGGTCCGAGGACACCAGTTTGTCCAGAGGAATGAAGGCGCCCTTGCCGATGGTCGGGCCGTGGAGGGTGCGAATGCGTGCGGGATTCGGGGAACCGAGCGCTGTCCAGTCGCCCTGGTCGGTGGCTTCGCAGTAGCACGCCAGGCCCTCGGCGAGCCAGGCCGCGACGTCGCCGTTGCGATTGAGCATGCCGCCATTGAACGACAAGAGATGGGCGGCTTCGTGCATCGTCGTGGATAAGTTTGATTCCTTCATCAAATCGTCGAATTGGCGTTCAATAGTTTTGACGATTGTCGCCTGCTGCAGGGCTTTCGGCCCGCGTGCGATGTCTTTGAGGGCGAGTTTTTTCTGCGCCTGCAGCCCGCGGTTCTCGGACAAATCGTAGAGCACCAGCCGATTGGTCGGCGTGTGATAGAGCCCGGTGATTGAGGAAGGCATCTTCTGGCCGATGTAGGCGTCGAAGCCGTCTGGTCCGTCGAAGACGGCAAGGGCCAGTTTTTCGCGCGGCGGCTCGAGGGCGAAGCCTTTGCGCTGGAAATGATCGTAAAAAAGATCGTAGAAGATCTCACATAAGCGCAGGCGCTGGGCCAGGAATTCGTCCGAAGCATTGCCGATGGCGACGAAGTGTTTGCTCTCGAAGCGGGCCAGTGGCGCGAGCTTGTGCTTCTCTTGAATGCGCAGCATGAACGGCGCAAAGTCGTTGTCCTCGACTTGGCGCTCGCCCTCGACGAAACGGAAGCCGCCGGCGACGACAAAACAGCCGTCGCGCTGATTGCGATCCACAATCGCGATTTGCATGGTCTGGCCCGCATAACGTCCTACGTCCCAGGCGTATTCGCGCGGCTTGCCTTGCCAGCGCGGCAACAAAATGCCTGCGGAGATCCAGGTACCGGATGCGGTGAGCATTTGCTTGGGCACGGGGCGGTTGTCTTCCCCAGCCAAGATAATGTCAAGCGAACGGTCGGGCTCCACGCCGTCGCCCCATTCCGCGTAGGCTTGAAAGCGAAGCTGGCGCGCCTTGGACGGTATCACGATCACGTGGCGAATCATGCCGGACTTGGTCTTGGTCGCCGCTTCGTCACTCGTAACGAGCGCAGCACCCTTGACCGAGTCCAAAAGCGCAAAGCCTTTGCCTTCCCAGTCCTTGAGCGAGCCCTGGCCAAAGTCCAAGTTGCTCGCAGCCGGGGTTTGTCCCATCAAGAAAAGCGCAAGAACGGCGCTCGAGAACATGGCGATCCTCTGAAGGTCGTGCCGTTACAAATATGGGACACGATTCTTTGAATGGCCAATGTGCCAGAAATGAAGATCACACATGCCCGACGCGCGAGCGAGGGACTGCAGACAATTATCTAGTAAACATGTGTTTAGTTCTTGTGATCTGCGGGCCGTTTGCCCTTTGCGAATCCATTGGCGGCGAAGGGTGTAGCGTTGAAGGGACCGACGATGTCCACCACCGAGCGATCCGGGATGTGATCTTCCAAGCCAAGGGCCCAATAGGAAGCGTTCACAAGCAGGCGGCGCAGACCTTCGCTTTGGAGGTCTTGGGAGGCGCCCATGGTTGTCGTAAAGACGCGCGCGGTCTTGCCGGCGGCGCCCCGGTAAGACTTGGTCCAGGCGATCGGCATCATCGGATCATTCTTCTTGCCTTCCACCGGCGGATCGGTCGCCTTCATCCCCGTAAGCACCTGGCCCAATACGAGCGGCTGAGCGTCGCGCGGCAGCGGCAGCCGCACGCCGTACACGTCCGTGGGCCCCCAAATATCGCCGACCTTGATGCCGCGCAATATCGGATGTTTCTCCATGCCGGGCGCGAGGACGCCGCGGCAACTCTCTTTGCCGTGCTGGCCGTGGTGGCTGATCCAGGTTTCGCCGAGGACTTGCCGCCCAAACCCGCCGTCCCATTCTTTGCTCTGCCAGTGATACTTCGAATAAGTCTTGCTCTTGGGATTGTTGAAGGCGTGAGTCGAGGTGCGCAAGCCGATCATCGGCTTGCCCGATTCGATGTAATCGACCAGGTATTTCATTTGTTCGTCGGGCAGATTGCGAAAGCGCAGAAACAAGATGGCGAGGTCGGCGGATTGTAACGCTTCAAGACCAGGAATGTTCGAGATATTAGGGTTGATCTCTCCTGTCTTGGGATCGATCGCGAAAAGTACGGTGCACTTGAAGCCGTGGTGCTTGGCGAGGATCTTGCCCAATTGAGGCAGAGTTTCCTCGGAGCGATACTCCTCGTCGCCGCTCACGAGGACAATGTGCTTGCCTTTGCCGGGGCCGTCGAAACCATCGTAGACGACCCAAAGCTGCTCGCCGGCGGTAAGCGATGAGGCGAAGAGAAACACGATTCCAATCAACGAGAGACGTCTCATGAATGAAGAATCCTCTTATGATTTGCCGTTGACGTTTCGCGCTTGCGCAATGCCGGGCGCGGCAAGTACCAGCGAGCGCGAAACGTAAACAGGGTTAGTTTCAGGGAAGAACTGTATCCCCCACCAAGTAGCGGTCACATTCGCGCGCGGCGCCGCGGCCTTCGTTGATGGCCCAGACGACCAGGCTCTGACCGCGGCGCATGTCGCCGGCCGCGAACACGCCGGGGATGCTGGTCGCGTATTTGCCGTACTCCGCTTTGACGTTGGAGCGCGGGTCGCGCTCCACGCCAAGTTTTTCAAGTAGCTGGTCTTCAGGCCCTAGAAAGCCCATCGCCAACAGCACGAGCTGCGCGGGAAACACGTTTTCGGTGCCGGGAATCTCGCGTGGGGTGATCCGGCCATTATCCTTCACCCACTCAACGCACACTGTGTGCAATTCCTTCACGTGGCCGCGCTCGTCGCCGACGAACTGCTTCGTTTGAATCAAATACTGGCGCGGATCGTCGCCGAAAACCGCGGCGACTTCCTCCTGGCCATAGTCGAGCTTGTAGACCTTGGGCCATTGCGGCCAGGGATTGTCCGGAGCGCGTTCCAGCGGCGGTTTGGGCAATATCTCAAATTGGATGAGGCTCTTGCAACCATGGCGCATGGCGGTGCCGACGCAGTCGGTGCCGGTGTCGCCGCCGCCGATGACGATAACGTCCTTGCCCTTGGCGGAGATATAAGCGCCGTCCTGGTGGTTTGAATCAAGCAGGCTCTTGGTGTTGGCGTGCAGAAAATCCATGGCGAAAAGAATGCCCCCAAGGTCGCGGCCGGGCGCGGGCAAGTCGCGCGGCTTGGTGGCCCCGCCGGCGAGGACGACGGCGTCGAAATCAGCTAGGAGTTTGTCCGCCGGTAACTGCACGCCGACTTCGCAATTCGTGACAAAGGTCACGCCTTCGTCTTCCATCAGAGCGACACGGCGCTCGACGACGTGTTTCTTGTCGAGCTTCATGTTCGGGATGCCGTACATGAGGAGGCCGCCGATGCGGTCGGCGCGTTCGAAAACGGTGACCAGATGGCCGGCGCGATTGAGTTGGGCCGCTGCGGCCAAACCCGCCGGCCCGGAGCCCACGACGGCGACCTTTTTCCCCGTGCGGACCAGCGGCGGCTCGGGACGCACCCAGCCGTTCTCAAAACCCTTGTCGATGATCGCGTTTTCGATGGACTTGATGGTCACCGGCGGCTCGTTGATGCCCAACACGCACGAGCCTTCGCAAGGCGCGGGGCACACCCGGCCGGTGAATTCCGGAAAGTTGTTGGTCTTGTGCAGGCGTTCCAATGCTTCTTGCCACAACCCGCGGTAGACGAGGTCGTTCCATTCCGGAATGAGGTTGTTGATCGGGCAGCCGGATGCCATGCCTTCAAGGAGGGTGCCGGTGTGGCAAAAGGGCACGCCGCAATCCATGCAGCGCGCGCCTTGCTTTTGCAGCATTGTGTCGTCGGCGTGCTCGTGGAACTCATCCCAGTTGCGGATGCGCTCGGCGGGCGCGACGGCAAGCGGCAGCTCGCGCGGGAAATCCAGGAATCCGGTGGGTTTGCCCATTTCGTACCTCGCTTGCTGCATTACTCCAAGGAAACCTGGCCATTGCGAAAATCCAACACCAAGCGTCGCATTCGTAAGAAGTCGAGTCCCAACAAACCATCGACCGTCGCACTGGGGGGAAGGTTATGACACAAGAATGCGAAGTTCTTCCGCATCTTCCCCAGGGCGCGGACCCGTTTGACTTTCATGCGCGGCACGAACTCCACGCCACTGCCAGTGGTAATCTGCACCAGTTCCTTTTCCTTTGTTGGGTCGTACCCTATCGCGACTAGAATGTCCCAGCTGAGCAGCGACTGAGTCGCCCCCGTATCCAATGCAAGCCTGGCAAGGCCCATGCCCGTTGGACCGAACACTTGGGTCGGCATCACAATGAGATCACCTTTTGGATCGAAAGGCTGCTTCATAGGATGACGGCCGAGCCTTCGGGAATCTTGCCGGTGTACAAAATCGCAAACCGACTCGGTTGCATTTTCTTGGCGGCCCGATATACGTCGTCTCGATTCTTGCTATGGCATACAACGGCCCCCCCCTGTATGCGGGAGTATTCGTCGGTTTGCGGGTTTTCCAGAAGCACCCATTCCGAATCGAAGCGCTTGTAGATTTCAGCTTGTGTCAAGAATTCGTTCATTGCCTACTTCCCTCCCACACGGGCCACGTCGTGCGCGTTTTCCTCGAAAGCCGCCATGATTGCTTCCTCGTCCGACAGGCCGCTCTCCTTGAACCGCTTCTGCGTCTCGATGACGCGGCGATAGTCGTTAGGATACACCTTGACGAACCTGGGAAGCATCTCTTCCCACAGGGCCAACACTTTCCACGCACGGTCGCTTTTCGTGTATTCCGCGTGCTTCTTGATCATGGACCGCACTTCTTCGATTTCCGCGTCGTCCTCGAGCTTGAAGAGTTTGACCATCTCGAGATTGCATCTTTTCGAGAAATCGCCCTTCTCGTCGAGCACATAGGCGATGCCGCCCGACATGCCGGCGGCGAAGTTGCGGCCCGTGGGACCCAGAACGACGACGCGGCCGCCGGTCATGTACTCGCAGCCGTGGTCGCCGACCGCTTCGACGACCGCGTGCACGCCGGAATTACGGACGCAAAAGCGCTCACCCGCCAGGCCGCGGATGTACGCCGTGCCGCCGGTGGCGCCGTAAAACGCGACGTTGCCGATGATGACGTTTTCCTCCGGGACAAACGTGGCGGCGGCGGGCGGAAAGACGATGATTTTGCCGCCGGACAGTCCCTTGCCCAAGTAGTCGTTGGCGTCGCCTTCCAGAGTGAGCGTCATGCCGGGCGGCACGAACGCGCCGAAGCTCTGGCCCGCGGAACCGTGGAAATAAAGCTGGATGGTGTCCTCGGGCAATCCTTTCGCGCCGTGCTTTCGCGTCAGCTCGCTGCCCGTAATCGCGCCGACCACGCGGTGAATGTTGCGGATCGGCAGCGTGGCCCGCACCGGTTGGCCGTGCTCTATGGCCGGCTTGCATAAATCCAGCAGCTTGGTGACGTCGAGCGATTTTTCCAGGCCGTGTTCTTGCGGCTTGCTGCAGAATTTGCCGACCGACTCGGGCACGTCGGGCTGGTAAAAGATGTTGTTAAAGTCCAACCCCAGGGCCTTGTAGTGGCCGATGGCCTTGGTCATTTGCAAAAGCTCGCTGCGGCCGACCATATCTTCAAACTTGCGGAAGCCGAGCTTGGCCATCAGCTCGCGCACTTCCATAGCGATGAATTTCATGAAGTTGACGACGTGATCGGGATCGCCGGTGAATTTCTTGCGCAAGCGCGGGTCCTGCGTGGCGACGCCGACCGGACAAGTATTAAGGTGGCATACGCGCATCATGATGCAACCTAATGCGACCAGCGGCGCCGTGGCGAACCCGAATTCCTCCGCGCCCAAGAGTGCGCCGACGATCACGTCGCGCCCCGTCTTGAGCTGGCC
>JAKEHV010000365.1 GCA_022614915.1 Gemmataceae bacterium
CCCCCCCCCCCCCCCCCCCCCCCCCCCCCCCCCCCCCCCGTGTCGCGCTACCTATTTTGTAACTTCTTTGAAATGAAATGTAGTGACTTACGGCGACCAATAGGTAGCGCTAGTCTGTTACGAAACTACAGGGACAAAACCGTCAATTGACCAGCCTGAGCTTGGGCTCATATTCGCGCGCCAGCTCGTCGAGGGCCGCGTGGTCGCCGCCGCGGGCCCGCGCTAATAGAATCGCAAAGTCGCCGGCGATCTCTGGCATGAGTTTCCTTTCGCACGCAAGTCGTGTTGCGAAGAAGGGTAAGTGTACCGCCTGGCGTCACAATCTTGCCCGATCCGCACTTTGTCCGTTAACAAAACCGCGAGGCTGCGGCATTGCAAGATACAGCGACAAGGTAGCGGAACTCATTAGAGTTCCGCACAAGCCGAATTCTCACGAATTCGGCCACAAGAAAAAGGACCTGCCATGAAACTGTGCTTCACCGCTCTTTGCACCGCCGCATTGTTCGGCTACATCGGCGCCGGCCATGCGGGCGACAAAAAGTCCGAGGCCAACGGCACGCTCACGCTGGGCGACAAGACCATCAAGTTGGCGAGCGCGCTTGCCTATGAGAACAAGTCCTCCAACAGAAAAGAGACCGTGGTCATCTTGTCGGAGAAACCCCTCGACACCGCCAAGTTGAAGCAGTCGTTCAAGAAAAACGGCAACGACGACGACTTTAATCCATCCGAAACGCACGTCAAGCTGACCTTCGACGACCGGGACAGGGGCGAGCTGTCGCAATTGACCATCTCCGCCGGCGGCGGCGTCTTCCTCCGCAGCGGCGACCGCAACATCAAGGTTGCTGCCACCATCAAGGACGGCGTCGCCAAAGGCAAAGCATTCATGCAGAAGGCGGACAAGTTCCGCGAGAAGCCGATTACGTTCGAGGTCACTTTCGATGTCAAGCTGACGAAGCCGTAGCGGAATTCGCAAGATTATTTCAGAATACGCCCAGGTCGCCAAGCTGAGGTTCAATGTGGACGGCGAGTTGATTTCACTCACTTGGCTAAAGGTCGCAATCAATCCTTCAACTTCAAGATGCGTTCGATATAGGCCCGGACGGCTTTCGTATCCACATCGACGGCCAAATCAACGTTGGGGATGTTTTGCACCCAATGCCGTTGATCGAACACGCTCATGCCGCGCGTCAGTTCGCCGCGGGTTTCGACATCCATGCGCATGTGTTTGGTGGACAGCGCGGCCGGCGCGGCGACCGCGATGATGCCGAGCACATCCTTGAGATGAAAGCCTTCGATGCCATAGAGGTTTGAGGTGGCGGCGATGCCGAAAGGTACGATTTGCCTTAGAAAGCGGCAAGCTTTCGAGGAATCGACGGGCAGACCTAAGAGGTCGCTCGGGGAAAAAAGCACTTTGCGCATGACGTCGAGCGGGATGAGAGTCATGGGCGCGCCGCATTGCATGATCTGGCGGGCGGACAGAGGATCACAGTGAAAATGAAATTCGCTCACCGGCCCGGCGTTGCCCGGTTCATGCCAGGCGCCGCCCAGGCACACGAAGCGCTTGACCGCTTTGGGCAAATCGGGATAGAGATCGCAAGCGCGGGCCAGCACCGTCAGCGGGCCGAGGGACACAACGGTGACTTCGCGTGGATTATTGCGGACCAAATCCACCAGGAGCTTCTCGCTTGCAGCCAAGTGATGCTTGACGGCGCACGGGAAATCGCTGCCGCCCAGACCGTGCGGGCCGTGCAGATGGGTGCCGTCGCGGTCGTAGTTGACGGCGGGCGCGGCGCCCAGTCGCGGCCAGCGCGGCGGATCAAGCTGTTCGATAAGGACGTGGATATTATTCGTCGCCTGGTCGGCGGAAACATTGCCGGCCGTGGCCGCGAGCCCAAGAACGTCAATGTCCGGGTCGTGCAGGGCCAGTGCGACGGCGAATGCCCCGTCGATGCCCGGATCGCAGACGAGCGCGATTTTTTCCATTATCGGCGTCTCCTGGTGGACTTGGCGGACGTTAAACGCGCGTATCCTCACCGGCACGATGCATCGTACCGCATATTACAACGGGCGCGACTTGGCCAATTCTCGAAGGGCGTCTAGCACGGATTGAGCGGCGCCGGCGGCGATGGCCGCGTGAGCGCGGGCCACGCCTTCGCGCAGATCTTGGACAAAACCGGCAGCAAGCAATGCGGCAGCGGCGTTGGCGAGCACAACGCGCTCGGCCGGACTTTCCTTTCCGGACAATACGCTTTCTATGATAGCAGCGCTTGCTATTGGATTCGCGGCCTGAATTTCTTTTCTTGCCACGGCGTCGAGGCCGAAATCTCTTGCCGTCCAAACCAACGACGTTACGCGCTCTTTTTCCACGACGCGAACATCAGTCGCGTCCGCGAGGCTGACTTCGTCCAGTCCGTCGCGGCTATAGACCACAAGGGCGCGCTCGACGCCCAGCTGGACCAGCGCATCGGCCAACAGATCCAGCAATTCCGGACGGCCCACGCCCAAGAGCTGTCGTTGAGCACATGCCGGGTTCACGAGCGGCCCCAAGCAATTGAACACGGTCGGCACACCGAGCCGTTTGCGGATCGGCGCCACATGCCGAAGCGCCGGATGAAACTTCGGTGCGAAACAAAACGCCAACCCGGCGCGCTCAAGCGCCGCCCGCGCGTGCTCCACGTCGCCTTCGATATGCACGCCCAACGCGGCAAGGACATCGGCACTGCCGCTCTGGCTCGACACGGAGCGATTGCCGTGTTTGACCACTTTGACTCCGGCGCCGGCCGCCACCAGCGCGGTCGCCGTGCTGATGTTGAAAGTGCCCGCGCCGTCGCCGCCGGTGCCGCACGTATCCAGCACGGGACAACCGGGATCCCACTGCAGCATGTGCCGGCGAAGGACCCGCACCGCGGCGGCAATCTCACTCGGTGTTTCCCCTTTCATGCGCCATGCGAGCAGCGTGGCCGTGGCCTCCGCTTCGGCGCAGTGTCCTTGGATCAGTTCCTCAAGAAGCGATCCAACTTGCTCCGGAGTGAACTCGCGCCTGGCAATTAGAGTGTCATAGAATTCCCGCCAATCCAGCTGCGACACGCGTTTGCCTTCCTTTCCAAGGTGTCAATTCTATCCCTATTGCGAGATTTATGTAAAAAGTTCTCTTTTCTTGTGTACGAACGTATAATATACTTTGGTACAACATATAAAAGTGTCGATTACCACGTTCGGCACTTCCACTTGGTTCGTCGCCCGCACAAAGGAGGGCCCCGACATGCCGGATTTTAGCCAGCTTACCGAACGCCAGCGTGAAGTGTACGACTTCATCCGCGAAAAGATTGAGTCGCGCGGCTATGGGCCCACGGTGCGCGAAATTGGAGACGGGTTCGACATCAGGTCGCCCAACGGCGTCATGTGTCATTTGAAAGCACTGGAAAAGAAAGGACTCATCAAGCGCGAAGAGCATTCGGCGCGAGCCATTCAGCTGTTGGACCACAAATTAGGTGCGGCGGGTTTGCCCTACCTCGGCACGGTCGCGGCCGGCGCCCCAATGTCCGCATTCGCCACCGACGAGCGCGTTGAGTTCAACGACCTTTTTGGCGGCCCGGAACGCTATGTGCTGCGCGTCAAGGGCGAGTCGATGATCGAAAACCACATCGAAGACGGCGACTATGTCGTCATCAAGAAGCAAGAGTCGGCGGAGAACGGCGAGCGCGTCGTCGCCATGGTGGACAACGAAGTCACCTTGAAGAAGTTCTATAAAGACAAGGACCAGGTCCGGCTGGAGCCGGCGAATGGAACCATGGCCCCTATACTGGTTGATCCGAGCAAGGATATTCGCATCTTGGGAGTGCTGGTCGGCGTCATGCGGAAGTGCGCGAGTAGCGGGCGCGGCGGCCGCTCCGCCAGCCGCGCAGGTGCAACGGATTAGTCAACAAACATGAATCGCAGGCAGTTGCTCAAAGGCGTGGCGGCGGCAGGCGCATTGGCCGGCACGGGCTTGGCCGTTGCCGGCGAATCCAGACAGCGCCATCTCATTCGCGAAGAAAACAAACGCGCGGGCACGACCGATTGGCAGCTGACGTACACGCGCGTCGATCCCAAAACGCGCTTTCGTTCCCCGCTCATTGAAGGCTACGTATCCAAACAGAGCGTCCGATCCGGCGAGGCGCTCGACTTGTTTGTCAGCACGAATCCCGCCTCTCCCTTCGTCATCGACCTCTACCGCCTTGGCTTTTACCAGGAAGCAGGCGGGCGTTTTCTGCGCCGGCTCGGCCCCTTCGACGGCAAGGCGCAGCCCACGCCGCCGGTCGGCGAACAACGACTGCGCGAGTGCCAATGGGAAAGCTGCACGCGCCTCACCATACCCAAGGATTGGCCGAGCGGTGTCTACCTCGGAAAACTCTCCAGCACCAAGCACCGTTATCAAAGCTATGTTGTCTTCGTCGTCCGCGACGATCGTCCGGCCGACTTCCTGTTCCAATGCTCAGACAACACCTGGCAAGCATACAACGCCTGGCCCGACAACTATTCCCTTTACACCAACGATCGCAAAGACCGCATCGTCTTGTGCTCCGGCGTCAGGGTCAGCTTCGATCGCCCTTACGGTAAGTACGTGCAGATCTTCGACAATCCGCTCTCGCAGGGCTCCGGCGAGTTTCTGCTTTGGGAATTCCCGCTCGCGTTTTGGATGGAGCAGCAGGGTTATGACGTGACCTATTGCGGCAACGTGGATGTGCACAACGACGTGAAGACGCTCACGCGCTGCAAAGCGTTTCTCTCTGTCGGCCACGACGAATACTGGAGCCGCGCGCAATACGATCATTGCATGGAGGCCGTCCGCGCCGGCGTCCACTTCGCATTCCTTTCCGGCAACACCTGCTGTTTCGTGGCGCCCTTTTCGCCGGCGAGCAAGGGCGCGGCCAACAGGATCATCACCCGCGCCGGCCGTTATGGCGGCATTCGAGCCAATGAGAAAGGGTACATGGCCGACTTGCCGGTCGAAGCGCCCAATGAAGCGACGCTCATCGGGGCGCAAACCGTGTCGCCGTTCAACGGCGCAGGCGACTGGATCTGCGCGCGGCCGGATCACTGGCTCTTTCAAGGGACCGGCATGCGCAAGGGCGAGCGCATCCCAGGTCTCGTCGGCTGGGAGTTTCACGGCGAACCGGCAAACATCCCTGGTTTAGAAGTCCTCGCCGAGGGCACTATCATGAATTCGGGCGAGCGCGAAGCCCACTGGACTGCCACGATGTATCCTGGTCCCAAGGGCAACCTCGTGTTCAATGCTTCCACGATTTTCTGGTCGCAGGGGTTGTCCGCGCCGCCGGGCCACATGCTGCCCTATTCGCACTTTGGGCGGCCGCACGGTCCCGATTCACGCGTGCAAAGGATCACGCGCAATCTTCTGGAAAGATTCTTAGGATAGATTTGTGTTTCGACTGGAGAGAACCATGGCCCGATGGTTGCCCGCGTTAGCGTTGCTCGGCTTTGTTTCATCAGGTTCGCACGCACAACATTGGCCGCAGTTTCGCGGTCCGAATATGGCCGCGGCGCTGAGTTCGCAGCAGTTGCCCACGGAATGGGACGCCAAGAAAAACGTAGCCTGGGCGACGCCGATTCCTGGCCGCGGCTGGTCCTCGCCCGTTGTCTGGGGCGACCGCATCTTTGTGAGCGCGGTGCTTAACGACAAGACGCCGGAGCCGCGCCGCGGCTTATACATCCAAGATCTAATCGGCAAGACACCGCCCGGCGAGCACGTCTGGAAGCTGTACTGCCTCGATTTTCGGACCGGCAAGATCCTCTGGGACAGCGCGGTCGCCAAGGGCGATCCCAAAAGCACCATCCACCTCAAGAACACTTACGCTTCCGAGACGCAGGTGACCGACGGTCAGTGCATTTACACCTATTTTGGCAATCTCGGACTCTATTGCCACGACATGGATGGCAAGCCGCGTTGGTCCATTGAAGCGACTCCCTACAAGACCAACATGGGCTGGGGCACCGGCGCTTCGCCCGTCTTGCACAAGGATCGCCTCTATCTGGTTAACGACAACGAAGAGAAGTCGTTTTTGGCTGCCTACGACGCCGCGACGGGCAAAGAAGTTTGGAAGACTTCTCGAGACGAACGAAGCAACTGGTCCACGCCGTTCGTTTGGGAAAATGAACTGCGCACCGAAATCATCACCTGCGGCGTCAAGGGCGTCCGCTCCTATGATCTTTGCGGCAAGTTGCTTTGGGAGCTATCGGGCATGTCGAGCATCGTGATCCCGACGCCTTCGGCCCACGGCGGTCTGCTCTACGTCAGCTCGGGCTATGTTCTCGCAACGAGCAAGCCGGTCTACGCCATCCGCCCTGGCGCCCAAGGCGACATCTCGCTCAAGGACAAAGCCACGAGCAACGAGTTTGTCGTGTGGTCCAAGCCGCAAGCCGGCGCCTATCACCCCTCGCCGGTAGTCTACGGCGACTACCTCTACGTGCTCTTGGACAAGGGCTTTCTCTCGTGCTACGACGCCAAGTCCGGCAAGGACGTGTATGTTCGCGAACGCATCGATCCGGGCAGCGACAAGTTCACCGCATCGCCCTGGGCCGCGGACGGCAAGATTTACTGCCTGAGCGAGGACGGCGACACCTACGTCATCAAGGCTGGGCCGAAATTCGAAGTGCTTGCGAAAAACTCGCTGGATGAAATGTGCCTGGCGAGCCCGGCGCTGGTTCGCGGCAGCATCCTCTTGCGGACGGCGACCAAGCTGTACCGCATCGCGGAATAACCGGTCCTAAATCAAGCCGCATCCTCGAAGCGCTGCCTCATGGTGTTGATGCCGCGCTTGGTGCCGCGCAGAAAGTCGATCATCTCGCGGACGCCGCCGAATTGGCCGACCTCTTGTTCCATCTTGGCGAGGGCATTGGGCATCGTCAGTCCTTGGCGAAAGAGGATCGCGAAGGCTTGGCGAACGGCGTTGATCTCGGCGGCGGGCATGCCGGCGCGGCGCATGCCGACTAGATTCAGTCCCACGACGTTGTTGATCAATTGCTGCATGACGAAGGGCGGCATGTCCTTGGTCGTCGCCGAGCAGCCGCCCAAGAAGGCCAGCCGGCCGATGCGGCAGAATTGGTGCACCGCGGCGTTGCCGGAAAGAAAGACGCTATCGCCGACGACACAGTGCCCGCCCAGGAGCGCCCCGTTGGCAAAGATGCAATGATTGCCGACGATGCAGTCGTGGCCGACGTGACTGTTGACCATGAAGAAGTTGTGGTCGCCGATGACGGTTCTCCAGGAGTGCGCCGTGCCGCGATGGATCGTCACGCCCTCGCGAAAGATATTGCTCGCGCCGATATCGATGGTCGTTACTTCCTTGTTGTATTTGAGGTGTTGCGGCTTATCACCCAGGACCGCGCCGGTATGAACGACGTTGCCCGGCCCCATCGTCAACGGACCAAAAAGATAGGCCCCCGTCCGGACAACGCAGTCCGGGCCCATTTGCACCTTGCCTTCCACAACCGCGTAGGCGCCGACTTCGACGCTGTCCGCTAATTCGGCTTCGGAGGCAACGATCGCCGTAGGATGAATCCTGGCCATAAGAGCCCCTTCCGTGGGAAGCCGCGCTGTGCGGCCTCGTAGCCGCGAGAAAAATGAAGGGTCTTTTTTTCTATACGGCATGCAGCGCGGCAAAAACTAGTGCATTTCCAAGCGGTTCCAAGTTGGACAGATAAGTGAAACAGGGAAAGCACCAGGCCAGAATGCACCTTGCCAACCTCCTCTTTTCTCCATTTTTCCACTTGCGCCCAGTTTGGTTTTTTTTAGAATGACACACAGACGCATCACAAAAGGACATTGGATGTTGCTACCCAACAAGGAACGGAATGCAATTCTTCAAGGCGACTGCATCAGCGGCATGGCGAAACTCGGCGAGGGCTCGGTCGATTTGGTCTTCGCCGACCCTCCCTTCAACATCGGTTACGACTACGACGTTTATCACGATCGCAAAGACGCCGAAGATTACCTCGGCTGGACGCGGCGCTGGGGCGAGCAAGTGCGGCGCGTGCTCAAGCCCACCGGCACATTTTGGTTGGCGATCGGCGACGAGTACGCCGCGGAATTGAAAGTCCTGTTTCAAAAGGACCTCGGCTTCGACTGTCGAAGCTGGGTCATCTGGTATTACACGTTCGGCGTCCATTGCACGACAAAGTTCAGCCGCAGCCATGCACACTTGTTTCAGTTGGTGATGCACCCGAAACACTTCACCTTCAATAGCATGGCGATTCGCGTGCCGTCCGCCCGGCAATTGGTGTACGGCGATGCGCGCGCTCATCCCGACGGCCGCATGCCGGACGACACGTGGATTCTGCGACCTCAAGATTTGTCAAACGGCTTCCAGCCGGACGAGGACACCTGGTACTTTCCCAGAGTATGCGGCACCTTCAAAGAACGGGCCGGTTTTCACGGCTGTCAAATGCCCGAGCAGCTTTTGGGGCGCATTATCAAGGCGTCCTCGAATCCAGGCGAACTGGTGCTTGATCCGTTCGCGGGCAGCGGCAGTACGCTGATTGTTGCGAAGAAGCTGGGACGCGACTATCTCGGCTTCGAGTTGTCCGAAAACTACGTGAAGAAGATTCGGCGGCGCTTGGACCAAACGAAAGCCGGCCAAGCGCTGGACGGCGCCGAAGAGCCTACCGTCAGCGCCCCCAGCACTGCGCAGGGACGCCGGTTGGGCGCGCCGCGCAAGCCGAAGCGTCAAAAGCAGGCCGCACGCGTTCAATCCCATTCACAAACAAGCATCAGGCCGTCTTCGACTGCCGTCTGATACAGCCGCACAAAATCCGGCCACCAGTCGCGTGCATGCGCCAACTCTTCCTGGCGCTCATCCGCGTCGACAAGCTCCACCAGTGCCGCCAAATCCTCTGTGCGCCAGTTGTCGGGCTGGATTGATTGAAGGTAGACCAGCAGGCGCGCGCAGTCGGCGGCGTCATTCCAGCCCGCGCGATCGGGGCGATAAAACGCGGGTCCGAACGCTAAATCACGCGAGCCGAACAATGCCTGGCGGACCGACGAAGTGCGTGGGCGCGGCGTCGCGTCAATCCCGCAGGCTCGAAGACTCGCCTGCGGACTGCATGGACTTCCCTCGCTCCCTGGAGAGAGAAGGGAGGGGGCCGCTTGCGGGGCCGGCGCGACGAGCGCGCACACCGTGTGCGGAGAAACTGTCACACGCGGCACGTCCACAGCGCCATAGACCAAACACTCGCCGACGAGACATTTCCAATAGCTCTTGTCGAAGCCAATTCCTTGGAGCACTTGCCGGATCAAGGCATCCTGGGGCATCGATGCCTCTTTCCGAATCAGTTCATCACAAAGTTCACGACAGTGATCAAACCTCTTCTGCTTCCAAGCTTCGGTCAACGCCGGCAGCATGTTCTCAAGGAAAAAGCACTCTCGAAGGAGATAGAAAAACGGAAGCATGCACTCATTCTTCGCATCCAATGTTCTTACTGCAACCCCCAATCGGTTAACAGAGATCGCTTGCGCGTCGGGCTGGTGCTAACTTCCCTCGCTTGCGCGTCGGGCTAGTGCTAACTTCCCTCGCTTGCGCGTCGGGCTAGTGTTATCGCAAATGGTCTTGACCCCCGCGACTGCGATTGACTAAGTGAGAAAGGCCGGATTGCCGGTGCGTCACACGCCAATCTGGCCTAGCTGGGACAGCGAGGCAAGGCATGGATGGCTCTTTTCACATCGCCCAAAATCCGTCGCTTGCGCTGGCCGTCAAGGACTTCTTCGATCTGACGGATCGCCCGGCGGCGCGTACGCTCCCTGGACCGCACAATCCGCGCGATTTCGCCGAACGCCTCTTCGCCTACGAAGCGCTCGATCCCGCGCCGAGCAAGCCCATTGAAGAAAAGCCGGAACCGTATTCGCTGCAGTGGTTCCTGGACATCGAAAATCAACGCCATAGCAGGCATGGCCGCTGGATTCCGAGGCTTCTGGAATTCGCGAAGCACGCCGGCGAGAATCTGTTGGGTTTGGGCCACGGCTTGGGCACGGACTGGGTGCAATACGCGCGACACGGGGCCAAAGTGCTGGTGTGCACGCCGTCCTCCTCACAGCTAGAACTGATTCGTCGTAACTTCGAAGTGCGCGGCCTGCCCGGCCGCTTCGTGCACGCCGCTCCCGACCGATTGCCTTTGGAGAACGCCAGCATCGACGTCGCTTGCATCAGCAGCCTGTGGCACGGCATCGATGATCCGCAAGGCGTGGCCGACGAAGTCTTGCGCGTGCTCAAGCCGGGCGGAAAAGTGCTCGTGGTGACGCCGGCGCGTTTTGATGTGGAGTTTTGGTTCCACACCGTTTTCTTTTGGTATCGTTGGGTGGCACAGAAACCGAGTGAAGGGACGGGACAACGCGGCTTCTCAGGCCGGCAGCTCCGCCAGCTGTTTGGACGCTTTGTCGAGCACTGGTTGCACAAGCGGCAACTGCGTCGCGCTGAAGTCCCGCAGGTGTGGCGTTGGCTGCCGCTGCCCCTCTTGGCCCGGCTCATGGGCCGCGTTCTCGTCCTCAAGGCATTTAAGCCTTTGTCCGTGCGATTGTAGGTCGGTCCGCAATCCATTCCGCCGCGCGTAAAAAAATCGAGGTAGCGGCTCCCAGCGCGAGGCGGCAACCCAACGCGAGCGCCACCCAGCCACTACCCCGACCTCTTCAACATTACATGCTGCCGAAAACCGGGCAAACCACGAACACTGTGCGCACTGGGAAAACCCAGAAATCTATAGCGAATGTGCCGGCAGTTCCGTTTGTGCATGCGTCTGCTATCCGTTTCCATCCTCCAACACAGCCGCAGCCTAAAGGCTGCGGCTACGAATCAACTTGCGCCTGCCAATTCGCATGCCATAGTCCAAGGCGTGTGCGTCGCAGAAAATGGTCCGCGGGGCACAGGGCCATCTCCTGGGCGCGTTGAAATTCCAACTCGGCGCGAAGGTCCGGTTCGCCGGGGCAAATCGGTTGGGCCCATTCCACCTGCCTCCCTGCATACTCCGCGACTTGCAAGGCATCTTCGCCGTATCGTTGTAGAAGGTGCAATGCCACGCGCTCGGAAAGTGCATACTTCGTTGTCAATAAAGGCAGCGTTTCTTGCAAGAACTCTTGCCAGGGGACTGACGGCGCGCCGGTCAGCAACAGGCTCTTCGTGCGGCACGATCGGCGCACGTCCAAGCGCCGGCACACCACGTCGGTGATGCGCTCGGCCATCGCGCGATAGGTTGTGTATTTGCCGCCGATCGCCGTGAGCATGCCGTGCGCCGACTCGATCAGTCGAAACTCACGCGATAGAGCCGATGGCTGGCCCGGACGCGCGCGCAAGAGAGGTCGAAGACCGGCGAAGCTGCCCAAAACGTCGCTCGATGCAAGCGGCGTTTGGAAGAAACGGTTGTATCCCTCCAAGAGATAGGCCACCTCCTCCTGCGTTACTTCTAACTCGTCCGGACTTTCCGCGCTGAAGGTATCGGTCGTGCCGATCAGCGTTCTGCCGTGCCAAGGCATGACGAAAAAGACCCGCCCGTCGCGCGGGTGCAACAGCAAAAGCGCCGCGAATAAACCTCTCGGCGGCACAATGATGTGTACGCCTTTGGTAGGTCGCAGATGGGCGTCGCCGGCGTCGCCGGCCAACTTCGAGACGGCGTCGGCCCAAGGCCCGGCAGCGTTGAGCACCAGCCGGGCGCGCACAGTTGACGTGGGGCAGACATTCTTGTCTGCCGGCAGACAAGAATGTCTGCCCCACGATGGCGCCGGCGCGCAGTCGAGCGCGCGCACGGAACACGCGCTTCCCCACTCGAAGCTCACTGCTTCGACATAATTCGCCACGATGGCGCCGTGCTGCGCCGCGGTTTTGAGCACGGCTAGACAAAGGCGCGCGTCGTCCATTTGGGCGTCGAAGTATTCGACGCCGCCGTATTGTGGAGCGCATTGCAAGTCGGCGAATTCGCGCTGGACTTGCCGGTGCGACAGCGGCCGGCTGCGACGTATATTGCCCGCGCCGGCCAAAAGATCATACAGCGTCAAACCGATGCGCCATTTCCACCACGGCACCCGGCTGGCGCGGAAGAAGGGAATGATGAACCGCAACGGCTGCACCAAATGTGGTGCATTGCGGAGCAACACGGCGCGTTCGTGCAAGGCTTCCCAGACGAGCGAGAATTGGCCGTGCTCGAGATAGCGCAGCCCGCCGTGAATGAGTTTGGAGGAGACGCTGCTGGTTCCCGATGCGAAGTCGCCCTTGTCGATGAGCGCGACCCGCAGCCCGCGCGTCGCGGCGTCCAAGGCCACGCCGGCGCCGGTGATGCCCCCGCCGATGATCAAGAGATCGAAGGTTTCGCCCGTCAGCGCTTCCAGGTTGCGCTGCATGACTAGAGCCGCTTATTCTTGTTGAAAAAGAGCCGCTTGCCAAAGGCTGCGTCGCTGATGTCCAGCGATTTCAGGCTCACGTCGATGCCTTTTCCCGTGTTGGGATCGGCGTACATCTGCTTGGTGTATTGATAGATCAAAGCGACTTGCCGATTGTTGCGCTCGTGGTAATAGACCGCCACCGTCATTTTGTCGTCGCCGTAGACGTACTCTTCAAAGGCAAGAGGCTGGAGTTTTTCCGTCTTGTAGCTCTGCGGCTGTTTGACGACTTCGTTTGGCTTGATGGCGGGAAAGTTTCTCTGAAAGATGGCATGCAACCCGGCGCGGACGTTGTCTTTGAATTCCTCCTTGGAAAAACCGGTTTTGCGCTTGCCGTCTTTGGTCGGCGTCGCTACCGTTGCCGCGGCCAAGAAGAAGTTGGTGCCTTGAATGCCCTCAAAGCGGTAGAAGATCAGGCCGGCCGCTTCAAATGATGCGTCCTTCAGAAAAAGGCCGTTTTTGTCGGTTTTTACGCCGAGATGAAAACCTTTGGGAATGCGCAGAAAGATATCGAAAGGCACCGCGAGTTTTTCCGCTCCCCCCTTGACCTTCATGGTCGGCGGATGGATGCAGCCGCTCAAGACCTTGTTTTCCTCGTCGAAAATCTTCATGCGATCGCGCTGCAGGTCCATGCGCGCTTCGTAGTCGTCCAGGCCACAGCCACAGACGAAAGCTAGCAACAAAAGGCATACGTACTTACGCATAGCTTTACTTCTTGAACCTCAGCGACGACCCAAAAACTCGCGCACCGCCTGGTCATGCATCTCCTGCAACTTGCGGGCGACGGGACCGGGTTGCCCCGTGCCGATCTTGCGCCCATCCACGCGCACGACGGGCAGCACCTCCGAGGTCGTGCCGGTCAGGATAATCTCGTCGGCATGGAACAGACCTTCCTTGGCAATCGCCTGCTCGCGCAATGGGATGTCCGCCTTTTGCGCGAGGCGAATAACGAAATTGCGCGTGATCCCGGGCAAGATGTTCGCTTTGAGCGGCGTGGTGTGCAGCACTCCGCCCACGACTGTGAAAAAGCTGCTATGCGAAGCTTCGGACATCGTGCCGTCGGGCAGGTAGAGGAGCGCTTCGGAACAGTCGGCTTCCGCGGCGGCCTCGTTCGCCAGTACGTTGGCGAGCAAGTTCGTGGACTTGATGTCGCAGCGGCGCCAGCGCAAATCGGGATAGGTGATGACCGAGGTCCCATTTTGTCGCGCTTCGGCGGTCGGTCCGTCGTCATAATCTTGCACCCAGAGCAGTTCGAGCGGCGTGAGCGACTGCTTCCAAAAGGCGTGCTTGCGCGGCGCCGCGCCCCGGCTCACGTGTATGTACACGGTGCATTCGCCGAACTTACCTGCCGCGATGGTCTCGTGCATCCGTCGCCTGAACCGCTCCAGGTCGACGCCCTCAATGCGAATGGCCGCCAGGCTGCCCTTCAGCCGATCGAAATGCTCCTGCTCCAGCCACGGTTTTCCTTGAAAAACGCGCAGCACTTCATAAACCGCGTCCCCGAAGAGAAAGCTGCGGTCCAGGACCGAAACTTTCACGTCGTCGAGCGGCATCATTTGGCCGTGAAGGTTGGCAAGCGGCGCAGGCATTTGGCTTCCCCCTCGGGGCAACACGGTGTCGTTCAGGCCGCCCCACGGCTCCCATCATATCCGGCACGCGCTTGGGAAGAAAGCGTTGGACGCGCGAAATCACGGTTTGCTGACGGTCATATCCCATCGATCCGGCGATGGTTGGCCTTTTGGTCAGTCTCTTGAAGAGCTTACGCTCTGCCGGCACAATTCCGCGCAAAGCGGACACGAGATGTGCTCGCAACCTGCTCCAACGCCGCCGGACCGTGCGATAAGTCACACCCAACAGGTTCGGCAGGTCCACCAATTGCCGGCCCCGGCAAAGCTCTTGCCACAGCAATTGGTCCGGCGCAGGGATGGCTGTTAAAGCGCGCTCAAAGGCTCCTCGAATCTCTTGCCAGTCCGTCGATTCATCCTCAATTTGAAGCGCCGAATCCTGTCTGCCGGCAAGTTCAATGCGCATTCCAAAGCGCTTTTGGAAGCGTTGGCGTCCGCGCAACCAGTTTCGCAGCCGGCCCGCTACGACTCGTTTGAGAAACGTAGCGAATGTGCAACCGTGGGCGCGGACAGCATGTCCCGCGTCGTAATGCTCGATCGCCTCTTGCATCCAGAAAAAAGCTTGTTGCTCAACGTCTTCCATATCTTCCGCGCTGAGTCGTCCGCCGGGAAGTAGGACGGATTTGCGATCCGTCCCGCGGACAAGATGTGGAATCATGGCCTTCACCTTAGGCCAATAGCGCAGAATCAGTGCATCTAGCGCCCGCCTCAAACCGG
>JAKEHV010000366.1 GCA_022614915.1 Gemmataceae bacterium
TACGGCGGGCCGAAGGAAGCCGTCATGCACGGCATCTATCGGCAAAACTTCGGATTCACCGACATCATCATCGGCCGCAAGCACGCCGACGCCCCCTACGACGACGGCAAAGACATCTGGGACGGCCTGGCCGCCCAGCGCAAATTCGACGAACTCAAGGGCGAACTCTTGATCAAGCCGGTGAAGGTCGGCTTCGCGGCGTTTTACGAGGAACTCGGCCGTGTCGGCCTAGTCGATGAATACGCACCGAAGGGATTCCACACCGTGTCGATCAGCGGCCGCGAGCTGCGCGAAAAGCTGCGCGCCGGCCAGCTGCCTGACCCGCGCATCATGCGCCCGGAAACCGCGCAGATTCTGATTGAACGCATGAAAGGAAGCTGACCAAGCCGCTTGATATTTCATTTCCATGCCCATTCCTTCCTGGCGAGCGCTTTGGTACGACCTGGTCAAGAGCGCCGGCATGGCCGCTTTCGGGTTGGGCTGGAGCTTTCGCTGGGAGGGCACCCGTCACATTCCCAAATCGGGCCCCGTCTTAGTGGTGGCCAATCACCAAAGCTTCGTCGATCCCTGGATCGTCGGCATGTCGGTCATGCGCCATATGACCTACCTCGCGCGTAAGACGTTATTCAACGACCCATTTTTCGGCGCGCTGATTCAAAGCTTGAACGCCGTGCCCATTGACCAAGAGGGCGTCGGCAAGGAAGGAATCAAGACGATTATCGAGCAACTGCGTCTGGGAAAAGCGATTCTCGTATTTCCCGAAGGGACACGCACGCCCGATGGATCGATGCAGCCCCTGAAACCGGGCGTGCACTTGCTCATGAAGCGCAGCCCAGCGCCCATTGTCCCAGTGGGCGTCGCCGGCGCCTACGACGCCTGGCCGATCTGGCGCAAGTATCCCATCCCCGCGCCGTTGTTCTTGCCGGCGACAAAGCGCACTATCGCCGTCGCGATCGGCCGTCCGCTCGACGCGCGTCGCTTCGCTGAACTGCCGCGCGAGGAGTCGCTGGCCCTCCTCTTTCAAGAAATCCACAAAATGCACTTGCGGGCCGAAGAAATACGGCGAAAGTAATGCCATGCCGAGCATCCTCTCACTTTTGGCGCATCCGGACGACGCCGAGTTTCTGTGCGCGGGCACCCTCATTCGGCTTGGGCGCGAGCTTGGCTACGAAGTGCACATCGCCTCCATGACTCCGGGCGACTGCGGCTCGACGGAGCATGCGCCGCTCGAGATCAGCCAGATTCGCCGTGCGGAAGGAGCCAAAGCCGCGGCGCTCATCGGCGGACAGTTCTACTGCATGGAGGAACGCGACCTGTTGATCGTATATGGCGAAGCGACCATCGAAAAGGCAACGCGCCTCGTGCGGCGCGTGCAACCGGACATCGTGCTCACGCACAGCCCGACCGATTACATGCTCGACCACGAAGTAACGAGCGCGGTGACGCGGGCGGCCGCGTTTGCGGCGCCCATCCCGAATTTCCTGGCCGGCCGCGACCTGGGCCCGCCGCTTGGGCGCATTCCCCACCTCTATTACTGCGACCCGATCGAAGGCAAAGATCCCCTGGGCCGCGAAGTAGCGCCCGGTTTGCGCATCGACATCAGCGGCGTGATCGACGAGAAGACAAAAATGCTGGCCTGCCACGCCAGCCAGCGCGATTGGCTCCTCAAGCATCACGGCCTGGACGAATACACGCGGGCCATGCGCGACTGGTGCGCGCATCGGGGCCAGGAAATGGGCGTCCCATTTGCGGAAGGATTTCGGCAACACTTGGGACACAGCTACCCACAAGACGACGTACTATGCAGACTGCTGGGCACGGGCAAGACGTAGAAAGTTGCAATAGCCGTTTACGTTTTGCGCTCTCGGGACTCTGCCAATACAAAGCTGAAGCGAGCGTGAATCGTTATCGTTTTGCATTTGTTAGTTTTAACGCCTCAATCTGCCCCTGCCGCGCGTAGTCGATTGCCTCACCTAGAATGCGGGCCGCCTCCTGTGGTGCGTGGAATCCCATCGAGTTTTCCGCCATGACGAAGTCCAGGCGAAACTGGGCTTTGCGGTGCAGGGCGCGCGCTTTCTTCAACTCCTCGTCGCCGGCTTTCGACTGGACCGCTGACTCCAGGGCGGCGATCAGATCGACCAAAGCCGTTTCGGTGCGGTGAACGAGCGCCTTGTTACGGTCCTGAATCACCGCCACCCGGTCTTTGAGCTCCTGTTCGGAAGCGCGGTGGCAGATCTGGCAGGAGGAAGAAACCATCAGCATCGGGCTGCGGACTTCGTGGTCGCTGATCTTGATTGCCCCTTCGCGCTTATACGGCATGTGGCAATCGGCGCAGGCCACCCCGTTGCGGGCGTGAATGCCCTGGCTCCACATCTCAAACTCCGGATGCTGCGCCTTCAGCATCTGCGTTTTCGTTTTCTCGTGCGTCCAATCCACAAAGCCGATTTCCTCATAATAGGCTTCGATGTCGTCTATTTTGAGACCTTTCGCCCACGGGTAGGTCACCAGCTTTTCCTTGCCCTTGAAGTAATACTCGACGTGGCATTGGCCGCACACCAGCGCGCGCATCTCTTGGCGCGAAGCGTGTAGGTTGGGGTCGTAGTCGTCTTTCGATTTTTTCTGCCGCCAGGCCGTGACGCTGGGCAAGTGCGGCGCGGGCGCGTCGCTCTTGGCGAATTCCTTGATGCCGTTCAAAAAACCGGGCCGGGTCACGCGCAGTTGCAGCGAATCGGGGTCGTGGCAATCGATGCAGGCCACCGGATGCGCCACCAGCTTGCGGGCCTCGGCGAGCGGCATCGGGCAAATGACTTCAAAGCCTTTGAGCAACTGCTGCCACGGCTTGGAGTCCGGCACGCCCGCTTTGCGGCCCGCGTCCTTGTAGGCTTTGGTATTCGATGCATGACAATGAAGACAAGCGCCGTATTGATTGAATTCGAGCGTGCGCGGGCTGAGGTCCTGATCCGAAAGCATGTGCGCGTGCCCCTGGGCGGCACGATAGTCGCGCGCGAAGGGATAGCCGGCGTACAGAAGCCGCATGCTTGGAAACACGTCGAGCAACTGTGTGGGCAACGCCTCGCTGCTCAGATAGCGCGGCCGTTCGGTGTCGGAAGTCTTTTTGTAGCTGTCGTATTGCCTGGGATAGTTTTTGCCCCATTCCGCGGGGTCGAGGGTGTCCTCCGTCAGCTCGACGACGCGGAAGATATGCTGCTTCGCCTCTTGTTTGCGTTCGGCGATGTTCTGCAAAAGCAAAAAGATGCCGAAGGTCGTCGCGGCGGTCAGCACCACGGCGACGAGGTACTTCAGTCGATTGCTCTTTGCTTCCGGTTGCGGAGTCGGTGAAGACATGACGGTTCATTCCTAGCGGGTTGGCCCATGGCCCACGCCCTGATGGCAGCGGACGCAGTCCAGTCGCGCGTGGTCGGGGATCTCGGATACCAACGCTTGATGGCAGCGAATACAGTTGTTTTGCACGACCGCGCGGTTGAAGTCGTGAATGCGAATCGGCTCGACAAAATCCTGGAAGGTGAACGCCTTTGAATGCAGAACGCCGTTTCTCGTTTTGCTAAACCACTTGGTGAAAAAGCTCTCGTTGGAAAGATGGCAATCGTTGCACGTGGCGACGGCGTGGTGGCTGGCCTTGCCCCAGCCGTCGTAGTGCTCGCGCATGACGTGGCACTGAATGCACGCGCTGGGACTGTCGCTGAGATAGGCATGGCCGCGCGCGTAGTAGAAGGTGAAAACGCCCGCGCCCAAGGCAAGGCCGAACAAAAGACACAGAAAAAGGACCGGCCAGGAGAGACGGCGTTTCATGACTACGTCTCAAAAAATCAAACCACGGATTACGCGGATGAGCACGGATGAAAGCAAAGCAAGGACTTGATCGTCCGCATCCGTGCTGATCCGTGCCATCCGTGGTTAGAATACAAATGCCCGAGCCGTTCCGCATCGAGCAAATTGAGCCTGCCCCGATGTACGGCACTTCCTATTGTTATCCTTACGTGTTTTGAGCGAATAACACGAAAGTAGATCCCTCGCTTGCGCGTCGGGCTCGTGTCAAGATCGGCGGCTGGCAGCTCTCACTAGTGGTTTCCTATGGGTCAACAGCGTAACTTCGTGCTTTTCATGGTCTTGAGCCTCGTGATCTTGGTCGGCTGGATGTGGCTCCAGACACAGCTTTGGCCGCCGGATCCCAAAAAGAAAGACGACGCGGTCGCCGAAAAAAAGAAGGACGACAAGAAAGACGGCAAGAAAGGCGAGCAAGTCAAGAAGCAGGCGCGCTGGGAAGACCTGACGGACCAGCAGAAAAAACTGGTGGCGCACATGCCACTGCCCATGCCGATGACGTTTGGCCTTTTTGCACAACTCGCTCCCAAAGAGAACAAGAAAGAACCGGAGCTGCCCGCGGAAACCATCGCGCTTGGCGACCCTAAGAAATTTCACATCTATGCGCTGCTGATAACGCGCGGCGGCGGCGTGCAAAAGCTCGTCCTCAATCGCTTCAAAGCCGCCAATTGGCTCGGCCAGCCTACCGACAACCCGCTTGAGCTTGTCACCGAGGACGCGGACTACCCTTCCTACCTCATGTATCACTTCCCGGACCCGGCACCAGACACGCATCCGGTGCTCACGCTCGGCAAGCAAATCTGGAAGCACGAGCCCTTGAAAGTGCTGGAGGACGGCACCCACGAAGTCAAGTTCTACACGTCCATCGACGACCCCAAATACCGGCACATCGTCATTTCCAAAACGTATCGCCTAAAGCCGCGCGACTACCACCTGGGCCTTTTGCTCGAAATCAAGGACACGCGCGAAAAGCACAAGGACGCCGCCAAGACCAAGCTGCGTTACCAACTGGCAGGCGCGCATGGATTGCCGATCGAAGGCGAATGGTACACTGCCACCTATCGCACGGCGGTCATCGGCGAGGTCGATTCCAGCAAAAGCCTGGTGCGCACCATTGAAGACTCCGGACGCATCGGCCACCGGCTGGGCGGCGACAAAGTTCCGGAGGGACAGCGCGCGACCTTTCTGCAATACGCCGGCGTGATGAATCAATACTTCGCGGCGGTCATCGTGGTGGACGACAAGCAGCCCGACGCCGCGGCAGGCGGCGTCGAACCAAAGGATATACTGGCCTGGGCCCGACCGACGCACGAGAGCTTCGAAACGAAGGGCACTATCCAGGAATTGCTGCCGACGTTTTTGGTGCTGACCGATGCTCAAGGCAGGCCGGGCGGCGGCTATTATCTCTTGCCGCGCGCCCGACAGCACATCAAAGAGGCCAACATCAAAGTCGGCGATAAAGTTGTCGTGAACTTCTACGAAAACGACTCAGGGCAGCTTTTCGCCGGCTGGGTCCGCCCCGGACAGACGCCGCTCGCCAACTTCGAGGACATCACAGTTCGCGTGCACAGCGAGCCCATCGACCTGCAGCCGGGCGAAAAAGTCGCGCACCAGTTTCTGCTCTATCACGGCCCGGTAAAGACCAAGCTGCTCGGCCAATTCAGCGGTATTGAAGCAGTCACCGAGGGTCTGGAAGATCACTATACGACCAAATTGCACTTGCGCACGCTGACGGACTATCGCTCGCCCGGCCCTTTCGGCGCCTTCTCGCAGACGATTCACTTCACCGACTTGCTTATCGCCGTCACCAGCCTCATGCATTGGCTCTTGTATTGGCTGCACTTTCTGGTCGGCAACTACGGCCTGGCCATCATCCTGTTGACCGGCATTGTTCGCGGCCTGATGTTTCCGATCAGCAAGAAGCAGGCCCTCTTTAGCGCCCGCATGCAACAACTCGCGCCCGAACTGAAGAAAATCAAGGAAAAGTACGCCAACGACCGCAAGGCGCAATCGGAAGCGATGATGGAGCTTTACCGCAAGCACAAGGTCCATCCCCTGGGCGGCTGCCTGCCTTTGTTCTTGCAATTGCCGATCTTCCTCGGCCTGTACTATGCGTTGCAGGAAAGCATTCACTTCCGCCTGGCGGGTTTCCTGTGGATGGACAATCTGGCCGCGCCGGACATGCTTTTCTGGTGGACCGAAAGCATCCCGTGGATCAGCGAGCCGGACAGTTTGGGCGGCCTCCTGTATTTGGGGCCGTTCTTCAATCTGCTGCCCATCTGCGCGGTGGTCTTGATGCTGATGCAGCAAAAGATGATGACGCCGCCGCCGCAGGACGAGCAGCAGGCCATGCAGATGAAGATCATGAAATACATGATGGTCTTCTTTGGCATTCTGTTCTACAAAGTGGCGTCGGGCTTGTGCATTTACTTCATCGCCAGCAGCTTGTGGGGACTGGCCGAGCGGAAATACCTGCCCAAAAGGCAGGCGGCCGCGGCTGCCGCCCCGCCGCCGGAGATGAGACCCGTTCCTGGCGCGAAGAAAGTCAAGCCTAAGGGCGTCGCCAAAAAGGACGAGGCGCCAGGATTATTGCAAAGATTAAGAAACTGGTGGGCGGAGGTCTTGAAGCAGGCGAGGAAGAAGTAGCGATTGCGCACAGCGGCAAGTATAATTACGGGCACCTGGAGGGAATTGTGCAAGTCGAGATTCCTGATCAGATCCGAAGCGATCCCAAATTGATAGCGGCAGTTGACGCAGCGACGAGCTTGCTCAAGGAAGAAATTGGAAACACCATCCTCGACGTAGCCGCGCATTGGGACGTTCCGGGCAACGACAGCGACCAGAAAGCTTTGGATTTAACGTTGACTGATTCCGTGGTGACTGTTGCAAGCCGATTTGTATTAAGCGAATGGAAGAATCCGTCACGCCTGCAAACGCGCTTGCATCGCCTTTGGGGAGACTTGTTGCAAGCACGCTCTGCCAAGCAGGTCGAAAAGCTCAAGGAATGGCTGGTGACTTCCAACGGGGAGTAACGTGCCCGGCAAAACCAATACAGAGCAGATCCGTGAACTTACGATCACGATGGCGATACTTGACGAGCAGGTCAAAGGTCTTCGCCGCGACGTTGAACGCATCGACAAAGCTCTTGAGGAAAGTGAACGCAAACGCTGGCAAATGATGTTGGCATTTCTTGGCTCACTGCTGACATTCATCGTAAGTCTAGTGGCGCTGATGTTTCGAAGGTGATTGTTGTCAATGCGGACTGTCGGGGCGACGTTTCAATTAGGTGCCTCATGTCGTCGATCATCGCTTGTCCCAAGTGTTCGCGCGACATGCGCGTGCCGGCCGAAGCGGGCGGCAAAAAAATCCGCTGTCCGGGCTGTGACGCCGTCTTCGAAGCGCCGGTGCTTGCCGAAGTTGTGGACGACGCGTCTTTCGGCGTCACGGAAAAAGTTGCGCCACCGGTGCACGCGTCGCCGCCCAAAGCTGGTTCTTCGCGCCCAGAGGGAACGAGCGGCCCGCCCCCGCTTCGGCGGCGACGGCGTTTTGATGAAGATGACGAGGACGATTTCGACGTCAGGCGTCGTCGCCGTCGGGAGGAAACGGCCGGCGGCATGCCGCTGTGGCTCATCATTGGACTGCCGGTGGGCGGCGTGGTGCTGATCGCAATGCTGGTCGTCGGCGTCGCGTTGCTGAATCGAGAAGCGGAGCAGGAATTTGCGTTGATGAACGCGCCGCCCCCAAACTTCCCACCAATAGTACAGCAAAAGTTTGAAGATTTCCCGCCACCCGTCAACTTCCCCAACGATCCGCCACCCAAGTTTTTTCCGCCCGACGATTTTCCGCCTAAGCCGCCGCCGTCTCCTCCCCCGCCAGCCTGGAAGAAGATTGCGCCGCGCGCGCCGGCCGCCGGCCCCACGCTGACCGAGGTCAAGACGATCGCACTCGAGGCCAATGCGTTGGCGTACAATCCTGCGGACAAACATCTCTACGCCGCGGTCGCCTCGTCCGCCGCCAACAACGGCAACACGATCACGGCACTGGACCCCGCCACCGGCGACGTCGTCTGGTACGTGAACGTAAGCAGCGATCCGGCCGTCCTGGCAATGGCGGATAATCACAAAGTCCTTTGGGTGGGCCCGCACGGCGCCTCCGGTATCCAGCGCATCGACCTGGTCGCGCGCAAGGCCGGCCCGTTGCTGCCGTTCCACGTACAGCGCCACGGCGCCGTGTTTGCCGAGGATATTGCTGTTCTACCTGGTAGCGCCGATTCTGTGGCGGTGTCGATGTTTTCCAAAGGAGTCAGTCCCCGTCACGCCGGCGTGGCCATTTTCGACAACGGCGCGCCCCGCGCCGGCAAAACCCAGGACCATACCGGTTCCAATCGCATCGCCGCTTCCGACCAGCCGGAAATCCTCTTCGGTTACTGCAATGAAACGACGGAGTTCGGCTTGCGCCATCTCTACGCGGACGGCGGCGGCATTCGCGAAGGGCGGGTGGCGGGCGGCGTTATCCAGGGCTTCGGCAACGACATCGTCTATGCCGGCGGCCGCATCTACAGCAGCAATGGTGCGGTTGTGGACGCGCAGAACCTGAATCTCGTGGGAACGATACCCACCCAAGGCGCCTTAGCGGTGGACGCCTTCAACAAGCGCGTCTACGTGCTCGCCGGCGACCAGCGAGGCAATCTCAATGCGTATGACACGGAGACGCTGACCAAGCGCGGCTCGATGAGCTTGGCGAATTACCCGGAGATCCAAGGTAGTCTCGTGCAATTGGGCGACAGCGCTCTGGCGTTTCGCACCAAGCGACAGATCGTGATTGTGCCGCTTGGCCAGCTAAAGTAGGTCCCGGCTGCCGAGCAAACGTAGGATAGGATTCCGTTCCTGTCCTATTGGACTCGGCGGTAGAGTGACGGGCATGGACATCCTTGTTGCTTCATTGATCGCTGTTCCGCTTACCGTGCTGCAGATTCCAGTCCTACTGGTGCATGACATTCTGGGCGCTTTGGTCAGGAACGGAATCCTAACCTACGGAGTTACGCCATGCGAAAGTTTCTGGCAATCCTGTTCGTCGCTGTATTGTCAACGAAAATGCCGGCTATCGGGCAGGACAAAGCCGCTGCGCCGTACAAGATCGACTTCGAACCAACTCGCGACGTGACCCTGAGCGACAAGGACGACGCGGGCCGGCAGGGACTTTTCGTCACCGTCCGCTTTGTCATCACGCTCGACGGTGCGCCCGAAACCGCCGGCGTCGAGTACAAGATCATCATCGAAGAAGATGGCAAACGCGTGAAGGAAGAAGACGTGCCCCGGCCCACCCCCAGCGAAGACCTGAGCGTGGTCTTGGCCATGGACACCAGCGGCAGCATGAAGGAACACGGCCGCATGAAGCAGGCCAAGAGCGCCGCCGAAACATTCCTCAATCGGTTGCCCGCAAAGGCCGAGTGCGGTTTGATTCTGTTCGACCATGAGATTCGGCCGCCGACGCTGACGCCAGTGCTGGACCGTGGTCCCTTGGTTGCGGAGATTCGCAAAGTCGAGCCGCGCGGCGGCACCGCCTATCTGGACGCGGCGGCCAAAGGCGTCGACCTGTTGCGCAACTCCGTCACCGGCCGCGAACGCGCACTCGTCCTCATGACTGATGGCGTAGACATCAACAGCACCACGACCCTCGAACAAGTCATCCAAAAAGCCCGCCAAGCGCGCATCCGCGTCTACACCATCGGCATCGGCGAACCGGGCAAGCTCGAGCAGGTCAACACGACGCTGGTGCTGGACCATTCGGGCAGCATGCAGCCGCCGGCAGCCGACGAGGATGTCACGCCGAAGATCAAGGCCTTGCACACCGCGGCCGCGCGCTTCATCAGCATCGTGCCGAGCTACGGCCGTGTGTCGCTCATTCCCTTCAGCACTGCCGTGGGCACGCCCAAGGAGTTCACCAATAACAAGGCTACGCTCACCGAAGCGGTCCTCAAGTTGTCGCCGCAAGGCGAGACGGCGATCTTCGACGCGACCTACGCCGGCATCGCTACTTTGGAAGCGGACGCGGCCAAGGGCAAGCGCGCCGTCATCGCCATGACCGACGGCATCGACAACAGCAGCCGAAGACGCGTGGAGGAAGTGATCGAACGTGCGAAGGAAGCGAAGGTGCCGTTATACATGCTCGGCTTCGGCCGGCCCGGCGAGCTGGACGAAACCACGATGAAACGCATGGCGGACCAGACCGGCGGCCGCTACTACCACGCCAAAAACGAAAAGGCACTTCTGGACATTTTCGAGAATCTATCGATCCAACTGCACGACGACGGCATCGACGAAAAGAGCCTCAAGCAGTTGGCCCATCAAACCGGCGGCCGCTATTTCCCCGCGAAAGACGTTTCGAAACTCAGCCTCATCGTCGAGTCCGTTTCCAAGAGCATCCTGCAGAAATCCTACGAGGTGACCTTTCCCAGCATCCGCCAGGTCCGCGACGGCACCGCCCGCAACATCACCCTCAAGCTCGTGCGCCGCACCGGTGAGTTGGCCTCCAACCAGGTCGGCGGCAGCGTCCTCTTCGGCGGCGCCAACACCGCCGTCCAAGGCGAGGAAGTCCTGGCTACCAAGAAAGCCGGCTACCAGACCCACGGAGTTGTGGTCGCCGAGATGAGCCCCATGGTCTATCTGTTTTTCCTCATCGTCATCGGCATGCTGATCGCGCTGCCCTCCATGATGAAGAAGGCCTCGGCACCGTGAACCGCAGTTTTCGAGACCCTCCCGTGCATGAAATCGAGTAAATGAGATTGTGCTGAGGGCTTAACCATTACGCCCTAGCCTGACTTGATTATTTACTCACTTTTTTTTGCCCTTTTTGCATTTTTCACTTGCAATTCCCCGTTTCATTGAAAAAATGTCATCACCAGCCTTAACTTCAGTGACCCCTGTTTGGAATTGTAAACGGACAGACGCCCTTGGCGAGCAATGGCGCTTGGTCCCGAGTGCCAACGGAATGGCGGACGAGAAGAGAAGGTCCCTTTGGCTGCTCGCCCCGATGCAACAAGGTTCCCGTCATGTTGAACAAGTGGTGGCGAAAGCTGTTTCGCCCGGCCGCGCACACTATGCGCAACCCATCTTACAAGCGTCCGCTACCAAGGCGCAAACTGGAAGTCGAGCTGCTCGAGGATCGCCTGGCGCCGGCCGGCATCCAAGTGACCAGCTTAGATGACAACGTCATTATGGATGGCCAGGTGACGCTGCGCGAAGCCATTCAGGCCGCGAACACCGACACCAGCGTGGATGGTTCCACCCAGGGCGACGGCGCTGACACGATCACCTTCCCGCTCCTGTTCCTCACGCCGCAGACCATCAACCTGGCACTGGGTAGCTTGGCCCTCACCACCGACATCGCGATCAACGGCCCGGGCGCCGACTGGCTCACGGTACGGAACACGACCGGCCGCGTCTTCGAAATCATTGGCGACGCCGCTACGATGGTGACCACGTCGTTGGATGGCATGACCATCAGCGGCGACACGGTAGGCGTGGGCGGCGGCGGCATTGTCGTCAACGGCGACGGCTTTATGGACACCAGCTTGACCTTGACCGACGCCGCCCTGACCGGCAACAAGGCGGCGGACGGCGGGGCCTTGCAAAGCCTGGATGCGACACTGACGATAGTGAACACCACTTTCGCGGGCAACGTGGCCACCGCAAACGGCGGCGGCGTATTTGTCTCCGGTGGCACAGCCACCATCAGTAACTCGACCTTTTCCAGCAATTCGGCAGCTGACGATGGCGGCGGCATCTTCAACGATGGCGACACCACCGTCACCAACACGACCTTCTCCAACAATTCGGCTGCTGAGCATGGCGGCGGCATCTTCAATTCGGGCGCCCTCAATCTTGTCAACGACACGCTGACACTCAACCTGGCCGACAGCAATGACAGCGGCCCGGGCAACGGCGGCGGTTTATTCAACGATCCGCCCGGCGTCGTGAAGATCGTCAACAGCATAGTCGCCGGCAATTTCGACACGCCGGGCAATGCGGGCTCCGGCGTCATCCATCCCGATGTTTCCGGCACGGTCACAAGTCTGGGCACGAATCTCATTGGCAGCACCGCTGGCAGCGACGGCTTCGGCGGAATGGATATTACGGGAGCAGATTCGCTTCTTGCCGCGCTGGGCAATTTCGGCGGCGGCACACAGACTCAGCCTCTCTTGCCCGGCAGCCTTGGGATCAACGCCGGCCAAACCGGCATGGTAGGCGGTCTGACGATTCCCACCACCGACCAGCGCGGCATTCCGCGCAACAATACCGACATCGGAGCTTTTGAGTCGCAAGGCTTCACGATTGCCGTCGTGAGCGGCAACGGCCAGCGGACCTTGATCGACACCGACTTCGATGACGCGCTCGTGGTGTCCGTCGTCGCTTCGGCGTTTGTCGAACCGGTCGCGGGCGGTCGAGTGACCTTTACGCCGATGGCCGCGCTCAACGGCGCCAGCGCGACCGTCACGACGGACAATCCGGCGACGATCGCCGCCGACGGCACAGCCCAGGCGAGCGTGATGGCCAACGACACCGGCAGCGTCACTATGACGCCCTATACCGTCGACGCTACGGCCAACGGGGCGCCGAGGGCTAGCTTCAGCCTCACCAACCAGGCCTTGACATCTCTGGCATTCCATCAGCAGCCGACTGACACGAAGTCCGGACAGTTCATCAACCAGGCCATCGGCGGCGTTATTGTTCATCTGCTCGACCAGGACAACATGGTCGTTACAAAGGCGACAAACAGCGTGGCCATCGTCGCGAACATGGCGGGTCTCGCGTCCGGGACGACGCCGAAGAACGCTGTCGCGGGCGTGGCGACGTTCGACGACCTCGTCATCAAAAAGGCGGACGATAATTACAAGTTGACCGCCAGCCTGCCGGGCAGTCCCGCAGTCCCAGCAGAGGACTCCGAGGAATTCAATATCACTGCCAGCAAGCTTGTCGCCTTCACGCCGGAATTCATCCGCTCCGGCGACACCTTTGTCGTGACCATCGAAGCGCAGGACGAAACGGATGAGGTCGCCACGAACTTCCTCAGTTCCGTGACCGTGGCGCTCGAAAGCGCCAAGCAGTTGGAGGACGGCGGTGAGGACATCAGCGGCACAGTTACGTTCGGCGGCACCAAGACCGTAAGCGCGATGAACGGCGTCGCAACCTTTGACACGTTGACGCTGAATCAGTGGGGCAACTATGAGTTTCGGGGAACCAGCGCTGGACTGCCCGACGCCCTAGCAAGCAGCATCGTGACGGCGCAGGAGCTGATTATCTTCACCCAGCCGCCGATGCACGTTCGTTCCGACGACACGTTCAATGTT
The DNA here is from genome assembly GCA_022614915.1 of Gemmataceae bacterium. Classification (GTDB taxonomy): domain Bacteria; phylum Planctomycetota; class Planctomycetia; order Gemmatales; family Gemmataceae; genus JAKEFD01. The sequence continues at coordinate 13,193 of JAKEHV010000366.1, forward strand.
GTGGTGCACGCGCTCGACGACGCCGGCGAAGTCGCCAAGAACTTCACCAGCGACGTGACCCTAACCATCGCTACGGCGTTTCAGGGCATGACCGACATTGCCGGCTTGGCCATGCTCGGCGGCACCACGTCCGTTGCGGCCATGGCGGGGGTGGCGAGTCTCAGCCCGAAGCTGGACAAGTGGGGCAATTACACGCTCCGGGCCGCCGACAGCGGCACGCCGACCGACCTTGACGACGTCGTGACCCAACAACCCCCCTTCGTCGTCACCGCCCGCGCGTTGGAATTCTTCCTAGTTCCCGACTCCGTCCGCTCGGGGGACCAGACCATCCCGCCCGGCGACCTCAGCCGGTTCAGCATTCAAGTGCAAGCCGTGGACAAAACGGGCGAGCGAGCGCTCAACTTCAAGAGCGACGTGACCTTGGCGCTTGATACCGCCGTACAAGTGCTAAACGGCAATCTGGATATCAAACTCTTGACCGAATTTGGCGGCACCAAGACCGTGACCGCTGCCGACGGTCTCGCCTCGTTCACGAGTCTGACGCTTAGCAAGTGGGGCACGTACACGCTCGCGGCCGCCGACAGCGGCTTGCCCACCAACTTGGAGAATGTCAATTCCGACGAAATCCTCGTCACCGCCCGCAGCATGGTTTTCCTGCCGACGCCCGGTTTTGTTCGGTCGGGATTGCCATCCGCCGATCTGGGTGATCCCAGCCGTTTCACCGTGCAAGTGGAAGCGCAGGACATCGCCGGCGGGCGAGCGCTGAATTTCAGTAATTCCGTCACGATTATCGTCGACTCGGCGGTGCAGGTGGAGGACGGCGGTAAGATCATCACCGGCACAGCCGTAATGGGCGGGCTGCAGATCTTGGACGCCGTCAGCGGGCTGGCGACGTTTACCGGCCTGACATTGGATAGGTGGGGCAACTACAAATTGCGGGCCCTAAGCGCCGGCAAATTCGACGGTGTCACCCCCTTTCCTATAGTGGTTACCGCCCGAAGCGCCTTCATAGAGGAGCCCATTCACGAAACCCAATCGGGCCCGATTGTGTTGTTGCCAGGGCTCAACGTCATCGGCAGTTTCAAGGGGGTGGACTTCACGATCACCGTGCCGCCCAACGAGGTGCGTGAGTTCGCGTTCGAGGTCACCATTCTCGCTTTGGACGCGCGGAACGAGCTGGCCCTGAATTTCAATTCCTTCATCCATCTCTCTTTGCTGCCCGGTTTTCTCCCCGGCGTGCCGACCATTCCAGCCGACACGCAGCTCATAAGCGAAGATACGCTTAATACCCTGACGGTGGATTCGAAGACGGTCAAGAGAAAGGCAATGGCCGGCCAGGTGACGATGGATGTGCGCGTCAATCGCGTGGGCGCGTTTCAGTTAAAGGCTTCCACGCCGGATTTGCTCGACGCGTTGGAGCTCGAGATTGACATTTCGAGTGTCATCCGTCGCAATTCCTCCGGGCGACGCCGGCCGGGCTAACGTAGGATAGGATTCCGTTCCTGTCCGCTGCAATGGTATTATGATTTGGGCGCATTGGTCAGGAGCGGAATCCTGACCTACGTTTTGACTTAATAACGCACTTCCAGGCCGAAGTTGAATCCGTGCGCCCAGAAATCGCTGTCGCGAAAGACAAAGCGCGGCCGGCTCGCGGCAGCGCCCGAGGTGAATGCCGGATCGATGGCCACCTGCTGCACGTCGATATTGCGGTCAATTTGGCTGCCGGGGCGGACCACGCTGCCCCAGTATAAGAGGTTGTAGCCGACGCGGGCGCGCAGCCAATCCGTCACATCGTAATAAAGATGCACGCCGATTTCCGGGGCCAGGGTGAATTCGTTGCGGCTGTATTGGCCGATATTGGTGTTTTGGGTGAGGATGCCGCCGGGGCTGCGATCGACGACGACGCCGTTTGAAAGCGCGAACGATTCGCCGTGGATGTTCACTTTTTGCTGATTGACGCCGACGGCGACTTTGGCAGTCAAGCCGGCGCCCCAATACATGCGTTCCCAGTTGAGGCGCGCCCCGACCTGCGGTCCGTAAAAGCGATTGGTTGTGCCGAATTTGTCCATCGTCAACTGCGAGCCGAACAGCGGATCGACGGCCTGGTTCTTGAAAACGAGAATGCCCGCTTGCAGGGGCACCAATTCGGATTGGACGGCGAGGGATTCATCCAGCGATAAGGAGCGGAAGCCGACGAACAGATCGTGGCGCGGCCGATCGCTTGCTCCCCAATCGGGATGAATGACGGCGTTAAGCTCATAGCCCCATAGCTCGGTCGTTCCCGAGATGTCCATCCGGCCTCGGAAGCGGCCTTGCGAGCTGACATCGTAAGCACTTTCCAGGTGATTGAGGTTGTCGAAAAAGGGCCGGGTGATCAGCGGAGAGCCGGTGGCGTCCGAGGCGAAGCTAAAACCCACCGTGCGATCTTCGAGGAAGAAGCCCCCGGCCTCCAAGCCCCAAGCACCGCTCGGATCGAGCAGTACGCCGACGTTGAAACGAAGGCCGGCGAAATCACCAAAGCCAAAACTCTGCCCGCCGAAAAGGACAACGGTTTGTGGGTCGCCGATCGTGCCCGCGGTAGGAGTGTCCACGGCGGCCGTGGAAACGAGCGGCGCCGGCACAGGTCCGCCCTGAATCCACCACCATAAATAATCGACGCTCGCATACACGCGCGGCGTCCAGAGACAATCGGGCGCGCATACGACCGGACCCTGTTCGAGCGCAGCCTGGGCCGGCCCCACTTGGACGAGCGGCGGCTCTTGGATCGAGCGCCGGACAACCGTTTGACCCCAAGAGCTTTGTGTCAGCGCCAAACTCAATCCCAGAACCCAGGCGAAATTGCCCCTCATATGCCGCCCTCCGGGACATTGCACAGCTTGCCCCGTTTCCTTGAAGGACCCGTTTTGACAGTTAATCCCGCGGTTTTTTTCGCTTTCGTCATTATCGTCATATTCCTCATAAGCCCTACAGACGTTTTCCAAGTCCTCGTTCCCAGGCTCTGCCTGGGAACGCGGATCCGGGAGGCTCTGCCTCGATGCGCGGCGCGGAGACTCCGCCTCGACGCCTAGCACAGAGGCGGAGCCTCTAGGACAGCGTTCCCAGGCAGAGCCTGGGAACGAGCCAACGAGCCAATCCTACAGTCCATAAACTTCCGAGTATTTCAGGCGCAGCGACTCGACCAGGGGGCGGTGATCCGGCGCGGCGCCGGTCACGCTCAATACGAGATCTTTCGAAAAGTAACGGCTGCCTTGCCGATAGATCTTGTCGCGCAGCCATTCGAAGAGCGCCGCGAAGTTTCCCTGCGCGAAGCCGTCTTCGAGCCCGGCGATGTCGGAGCGCGCTTTGTCGAATAGCTGAGCCGCGAACAAATTGCCCAGCGTGTACGTCGGAAAATAGCCGATCAACCCTTCGCTCCAATGGCCGTCCTGGAGGCAGCCTTCGGCGTCGTTTTGCGGGACCACGCCAAGGTGATTCTTGCAGGCTTCGTTCCAGGCGGCGGGCACGTCGGCGACCGCCAAATCGCCCGCTACCAGTGCTTTCTCCAATTCGAAGCGAATCCAGATGTGCAAGTTGTAGGTCACTTCGTCGGCCTGCACGCGATTGAGCGACGGCTCGACGTGATTGATCGCCAGGTAGAAGTCGCCCAGCGAGACTTTACCGAGCGCTTCAGGGAAAGCTTGGCGGGCGCGGGGATAGAAGTATTTCCAAAACGGCAAGCCGCGGCCGACGACGTTTTCCCAAAGGCGCGCCTGTGATTCGTGCAGCGCCAGCGAGTTAGGCGTGCCGAGCGGCGTGCCTTCATGCTCCGGGTCGCCGCCTTGCTCGTAAAGGCCGTGGCCCACCTCGTGCAAGAGAGCGAAGAACGCCTCGGAGAAAAAACTCGGATTGTAGCGGATGGCGATGCGGCAATCGCCCGGGCCGATGTGGGTGCTGAAGGCGTGCACGGACGTGTCGAGCCGGCCGCGCTCGAAGTCGAAGCCCAGCGCCACCGCTGCCTCCATGGCGAACGCGTGCTGTCTTTCCACGGGAAAATGCCGCTTGAGGATGGCGAACTTGCGCCGCCGGCGCGAGCCGGCAATGGCGGACAAGAGCGGCGTCAGCTCGGCCTGCAGCGCGTCGAACAGGCGGGCAATATCCGCCGTGCGCGCTCCCGGCTCGTAGTAATCCAAAAGGGCGTCGTAGGGGGTTTTCTTGTAGCCCAAGCACTCCGCTTCCTGCCGGCGCAGGGCCACGGTCTTTTCGAGCCACGGCGCGAACGAAGCGAAGTCCGCCTCTTGCAACGAGGTGGCCCACTGCTGCTGGGCCAATGGCGCGATGCGGGCCTGCTCCTCCACCAGCTTGCGCGGCAGCTTGATAAAGCGCTCGTAGGCTCGGCGGATTTCGCGCACGTTGACCGCGGCCGGCGCCGCGGGTTCCTTGACGAGATCGGACTTCTCGACGATCCCGAGCAGGTCGCCCAGGCGCTTGCTGGTTGCTTTTTCATGTTGCAAGCCGGCCAGGTAGGCGAGCTGGTTGGCCCGGGCCGCCACGCCGCCGGGCGGCATATACGTAACCTCGTCCCAGCCCAACAGGGCCTGGCACGATTCGAGGAGCACCTCTTCCTGGTAACAGCGCAGCAATTCCAGATAGGCGGCGTCGGGTGTCATGCATGGGATTAGAACAAACGAAAGCCCGAGCGCGAAGAGCGCATCTTCAGCGCACCGTCGACCATCATGGCAATTCCAGCGCTCGCTTCAAGCAATCGTTGAGCTTCTGTTTCATGGCGTCCGATAGCGCGCCGATAACACGGTCTACAAGTTCGGCTTTGATGGTCGCTACGAGCAGGCAGGAAATGACCGAGTCCTGGAGAACGCCCGTTGCTTGTCCCTCCGAAGTGCTCGCATTGATAAAGAGACAGGCCGGGTCATTTGCCAAGGCAAGGTTCTTCGTGACCTCTGCCACGACCAAAGTGCGCAACGATTGATTGTAAGCGTCCGCTTGAACTACAACGACGGGGCGCTTCTTGCCGCGTCCACCCGAGGGATGCGGAAAACGGGCCAAGAGAACGTCGCCGCGCTTCATCGCTTCTCCGGGTAAAGATCGTAGTCGCCCATATCCTCCCAACCTGCGGTCTTACCGGCTTCCCAGGCAAGCAGTTCCATCTCTTCGTCCGTCCAGGGGCTGTCGTCGTAGTCCAACTCCCGCAGCCGATGATAAACGTCCTGTCGCAATAGGACGTATGGCGTGCTCGTCGTTGGGTCTAAGACGACTACCGGTCTTGCGCCGGCGGCGGCAATGGCCTGCACTTGTTGTTCAGTCAATTCGATCATGCTTGTCTCCTTCCCAGTGCATCCTACGCGCACGGTTGCGACGTCGCAAGTTCGAACAACGCGTGCAGTTGGTGCGACCCTGTTGCTGGACCTCAATTGCAATCTCACGCATAGGGTGTCGAGCTAATTATGAATTTTCCAGTTGCGTTCTAACCTTGGGGAACTTGCGCGCGAATTCGTAGATTATTGGCATGAATCCTTCGGATAAGGCAGCCGCCCTCTTTCGCGCCCTGCAAGACCGAATCTGCGCCGGCCTGGAGCACGTGGACGGCACGGGCGTCTTCCACACGGACGACTGGCAGCGCGAAGGGGGCGGCGGCGGCCGCACGCGCGTGCTCGCCGAAGGCGGCGTCTTCGAGAAAGCCGGCGTCAACTTCTCCATGGTGCACGGCGACATGTCGCCTGAATTCGCCAAGCAGCTTCCCGGCGAAGGAACGACCTTCGAGGCCACCGGTGTCTCGCTTGTCCTGCACCCGCGCAGCCCGATGATTCCGACGGTGCACGCCAACTTTCGTTTTCTTGTGAAAGGCGACAAGAGCTGGTTCGGCGGCGGCGCGGACCTCACGCCTTACTATCCCTTCCGCGAAGACGTGATTCACTTTCACAAAACCTGGCGCGCCGTCTGTTCGCGCCACGGTCCGCCCGTCGATTACCCGCGCTTCAAGAAATGGTGCGACGAGTACTTTTATCTCGCCCATTGCCGGGAGCCGCGCGGCGTGGGCGGTATCTTCTTCGATTATCTCGAAGGCGACTTTGATCGACTGCTGAGTTTTGTGCAAGATTGCGGCGAACATTTCCTCGACGCGTATGTGCCCATCGTGCTGCGCCGCCGGGACCTGGCGTATGGGGACAACGAGCGCCGCTGGCAGGAATGCCGCCGCGGCCGCTACGTCGAGTTCAATTTGATTTACGATCGCGGCACGCTCTTCGGCCTTAAGACCGGGGGACGCATCGAATCCATCCTCATGTCGTTGCCGCCCGTGGTCCGCTGGCATTACGATTACCAACCCGCGCCGGGGTCGCGCGAAGCGGCATTACATGAATTCCTTCAACCGCGCGATTGGGCCGCGGAAGACTAGCAAAATCTCAAAGGGAAGCA
>JAKEHV010000367.1 GCA_022614915.1 Gemmataceae bacterium
CCGGACGGGCGCGACCCGTATGGGCTGCCCAAGGTGAAAGTAATCAAAATCGTGGTGAAGAAAGCGAAGAAGGCGAAGGAAGAGGAAAAGCCGGCGGAAGGCGTCGAAGCCGCCGCCGGGGCGGCCCCTGCCGCCGCCGCAGCCGGGGACAAGAAGGCCGCCGACAAGAAGGCGCCCGAGAAGAAGGCCCCCGAGAAGAAGGCCCCCGAAAAGAAGAGCGACAAGAAGTAGCCGACATGAGACTGGTTGGCCGGGCTATGGTGGAGGGAGAGCAATCCTCCCAACTACGACCGCGGCAGTTCCATATGCGGGACCACTAACGGCTGAAAGCTCATGCTCAATGTCGATCAACTGGCCGAGCTTACTTAACCACCAACCGATACAGTTGTATTCGTCGTCCGCTGGACTTGTCAGCCGGCTGTTGTTTTCATTGAGAGAAGGAAATGAGTCTTTCGCCAAATTGAGCCAGTCAAGGTACGTCATTGGCCGAAATCCCCTTTTGCTGGCCCCATTTCAGCCAAGCCGCTTTCATCTTCCTGATTACACCACGGTCAGTCGGCGGAACTGGGTCCTCGTTCGAAATGGCTTTGAGCGCCCAGTACCAATGACCTGAGTTGGTGCGCAGGTCCTCAAGAATCAAGGGAAGCGCATCGGTTCCCATGCCGATGATTGCCTGATAGGCGGGGTGCATCGCAATCTCGGTTGTCGACGATAGCCACAGTGTGTCCTCGCGCCACTGGCGTGCAAGCCGGTTGAATCGTTCGCGCCGACGATCGCGGATGCTCGTTGCTGGAAACTCGTAATAAGCGCGCAGATTACGCAATTCTTGCTGCAACTGAATCGACTGTGAGCTTGCGCCAACTGCGGACACGGCAACAAGCCAATTGCCGATTGTGACGGGCAAGGTGGTTCGTTTCGGAACGCGTCGCAATGAGGAAGCCGAGCTCATTTGAATTTCTCCAAGGTGGCCGCGGTAAGGCTCTCGAAGAACAAGCGGTTCTTGATGCCGCGCAAAAGTTCGAGTTTGGACCACACATCACTTTCGGACATTCCTTCGGGGACGACGACTGTGAAGGCGTCCAGGTCAAAGGTGCAGTTTTGGCTGTTTTCGGGTAGCGTTTGCGTAACGATTGCCAAAGCTCCTTCGCTCTCAAAGGGAATGACGACGCGCAACAAGAAGCCCGCCACGGACTGAGGCAACGACGCCGCGATTGTAAACGTCGTTGTAAAGATATTTTCGAACGATTCACCCGGCGGCAATGGTATTCGGTTGATGAATCTCGAAGCGACGCGGACGATCCTCTTCGGCTGTGCCACGGCACTGTACTTCATCCAAAGTTCCTTCGCGCGCGCCGCAAGGTCGTCCCACGCTGTGTATGGTTCGAGCCGTGAAAGCGTGAATCCATCAAGCCGGAATTGACCGACCCAGCTCCCGTCGGCTGACCGAAGCATGAAACCCATCGGCTCAGGGGCTTGGGCCGAGACGCTTGAGGCGCCCTTTGGCGAGAAGCTGAATTCCCCCATGTATAAGCGAAGTTCTTCCCGCGAAGGGAACTCGCCCGCTAATGCATCTGCGCACTCCTTAAGTGCATCGAGGGTCACGAGGGGAGATCGTTCGACGCGAATGTCGATCAGCCCTTCAACGACGGGAGCGTGACTAAGGTGCGGCCAATTGCTCATTATAGTCCAACGCTTAGGTCGAACTTCTTCACCTATCGTAGCGAACGGAATCATATCTGTCACGATTACCAACCGGTCATCGCCGTAGGGAAGCTTCTGATAACCCGAAACTCTATCTGCGTTGACGGCCTTGTAGCCGCAAGCGACTGCAACCGTCCGCGGTTGCAAATCCTTGCCCGACAAGGCACAATGGAAACGGCGCAATCCAGGCACTGGCCCGTTTCGTCTAGTTTCTGAAGTAGGAGCAACCGGTCTGTGAGCACCACGAAAGTGCGGCCGAAGGAAACAGAAGCCGGCCCGGACGGCGATGGTTTCGTCTGTGCTTTCAACGCGGTGCGCGCCGAGCTCGTCAGCACGCTCTACTTCGTGCTCGGCAACCAGGACGACGCCATGGATGCGACCCAGGATGCGTTCCTCAAATGCTGGCGGAACCGGCACACGCTGGGCGATGTCCGTAATATGCGGGCCTGGATTTTTCGAGTGGGCTTAAACGCCGCCAAGGACTTGCAGCGCAACGCCTGGCGTCGGCGCGCCAAGACCATCGGCGACGCGCCGCCCCCCGAGCCCGCGGCGGGACCGGCCCCGCCCGAGCTGCTCGAAGAAAAGGAAACGCTCGACCGGTTGCGCGTGGCGCTCAAGGAATTGCGCGCCGAGGAAAAGGCGGTCTTTCTCCTGCGTCAAAATGGAGACATGACGTATGAGGAAATTGCGGAATTGCGCCGCAGCCCGGTGGGGACCGTGAAGACACAAATGCGGTCCGCACTGCAAAAACTGCGGCGCGTCCTGAAAGAGTCGATGTAACATGGGCGCTTGCCAAACCTACCAAGACCGGCTGTTGGACTTTCTCTACGGCCTGCTCGATCCGCCCGAAGCGGACGAGTTGCGCGGCCATCTGGCGGTTTGTCCGTCGTGCCAGGCCGCGCTCGGCGAGGCGGAAGGCCAGCAAGGTTTGTTCGCAAAGGCCGCACACGTTTTACGCGAGGTGCCGCTCTTTAGCGCGCCCGGCGTCGAGGTTGAGCCTGCTCTCCGCGCGGAATGCGAAAAGCCGTCGTATGAGATCCCGACGCCGGCGACATTGCCTTTGCCCAGCCTCAAGCCGCGCCGTTCCGCGCTCAGACGCTATTGGGTGGGTTGGGCCGCCGCGGCCGCGATTCTGGTCACCGCCCTCGTCGGCAACGAGCATTATCAGGCAGGCCTCAAAGAGCATCGCAGGACTGTCGCGGAGCGCAAGAAGGAAGTCGAAGCGTTCAACGGCAAGTATGCCATGCTCAAGAGTCAGGTCGAAAAGGAGCGGGCTATCAGCGCCGAGCGCAACCAAGCGCAGTTGCCGCAGGTGCAAGTCGTTGGCCCGCAGAAATTGCACCAGGACGCGGGGGCCAACTTTCAACTAGTCACCAGGGACCCAGAAGGCGAATTGCAAAACGCGCAAGTCAATGTTCAACTGTACGACGGCATAACCAACAAGAAATTGCTGGATCAAAATGTCTTCTGCTCCGGCGTCGCCAACGTCCACGTGCCCGGCATGACATGCGATAACGCCCGCCTCGTTGTCGAAGCCAAAACGCCCGGCGCCCAAGCACGCGTGGAAGAGATCTTACACAAGTCGGCGACGACGCACGCCACCCACCTCGCCTTGAACAAGGCCGTCTATCTCACCGGCGAAGTGCTCTTTTTCCGCTCCCTGACCTTGGAGCGCTTCAGCCTCAAGCCGCCGGAGAATCCGCTTCCGCTCAGCTTCGAGCTCGTCGACAGCGCGGGCCGGGTCGCGCGGACCGTGCATGCGCCGACCGGGCCGGGCGGAATCAGCGGCGGCCAGCTGGCCCTGACCAACGACCTTGCGGGCGGGCCCTACACGCTCCAGGTCCGCGCTGCCGAAGGCATGCCTGTCTCGCTGACGCCGCAAAGCAAGACAGTCGATATCGTGAACGACGAAGTGCCGCAGATCGAGCTGGACCGCGCCCAGTATCGAGCAGGCGACAAAGTCGAAGGCTTTTTCCGCGGCGGCCGCAGGGCCATGGGCGTCGAGCTTTCCAATCAACCAGTCACCATCAACCTCAACGCCGACGGCCGTCCCGTGCAGCCCGCGCCCGGCATGCCCAACGATGCTGTTCAGCTGCGGCTGGACGACGAAGGCAACGCGCTGTTCAATTTCCGGCTTCCGCAACGCATCAACAAGGAAGTAGAAATCGTCATTCAAGTGCACGATGGCCTCAAAAACCCGCGGCTGGTGCAAACCATCCCCGTTGTCCCCGCCGAAAAAATCATCGACTTCTTCCCGGAGGGCGGCGATCTCGTCGCCGGCGTGCCGAACAAGGTCTACTACCGCGTCCGCACTCCGCAGGGCGATCCGGTCGATCCGGACGGCCATGTGATTCTGCTCTCGAGCAAAGACGTGCTTTTCGATTCCCCGCGGAATCAAGGACAGGGATCGTTCACCTTCACGCCCGACGAAGCCGAAGCCTACGCGGTGCGCATCACCGATACGGATGTAGTGCAAGAGATCGAAAACCCGTTCCAGGATCTGGGCCTTAGGACCCAGGGTGTCGTATTACATTTGCCCAATGCGGTGACCGGAGCGGCCGAGCCATTGACCGCCGTGCTGCGCTGCCAGGGCCCGCCGCGCAAGGTTCTGCTCGTGGCCACCTGCCGCGGCCAGATCGTCGATCAGCAATTGCTCGATGTCGCCGGCCCCATGCGTGAAGTGTCGTTGTCCCTCTTGCCGCACGTCACCGGCGTCGTGCGCCTGACCGCCTACGATCCCAGTCCCGGCCACCTGGTGCCCATCGCCGAGCGCCTGGCCTTCCGCCTGCCCAAGGAACGGCTCGATCTGGCCTGCCGCTTGGAAAACGGCCAAGGGCCGTTTGTCGCCGGGCAAAAGCTGCGCATGCGCGTGGAAACCAATTCGCCCGCCTGGATGCTGGCCGCCGTCGTCGATGAGCGCTATCGCGGTGAACGGACGGAACGCGGCCCGCTGCATCATTTCCTCTTGGGCGAAGAATTCGGCGAGCAGCCGGAGCTGTCGCACCTGAGCCTGGAGGATGCCCCGCACAACCGTGAAACCCTGGACCTGTTCCTGGGAACGAACGGCTGGCGGCGCTTCGTGCGCGAGGACGCGCCGGTCGCCTTGGCCAAAAACGAAACGCGCGGGCAAGCGGATGTTCCGGCGCCAGTTGCGACCAAGGGACTCCGAGAAAAGGCACAGACGGCCGGCATTGGCCGCGACAACGGGATGAAAGCAGTTCCTCCCGGGGCACAAATGGGCTTGACCGCTGCCGTTGGCCCAAGAGCAAGTGAGGGTCGCGGCAAGGGCGATCCGCGCACCGTCACCATTCCCGTGATCTTCAACAAGCAAAGCGCGCCCTTGGCGACGCTGCGCGACCAGTATCAGACCAATCTCGACAAGGAAATCCGCGAACTCATCGAAAAGGCCCGTCAGGATCGTTCGGACCTGATGGACGAGCGCGGCCTGAGCTACGCCGAATTGGGTATGGCCCAGACGGCGCTCGCGGAATACGAATTCCTGCCGCGCGGCTATTTGCGCTTGGGCCTGGGCATACTGATCCTGTCGTTGTTGGCGGCGGGCGGAGTCTTTCTTGCCATCGGCCTGGTGCGCATGCTGCGCAAGAGTGAGAATCCCCCCACGGGCGCATTCGCAGGCGCGTTCTCGTGCCTGTTTGCCTGCGTCGTGCTCTATTTCGTTGCGGGCCGCACCGTCATTCGCGACAACATCGAAGACGCGCCCCGGCCTGCCGAGCCGATGCGCATCGCCGCGGTCCCGGCCTGGCCGGATTTCGTCGCCCCCGTTGCGGACAACAAAGCGGCGCAGGCCAAAACCCCGCCGGCCGACGAAACCGCCACTTTGGGATACCTTGTCGCCATGGATGACTTGAACCGCGACGCCGACGTCCAGAAGAAGGACCTAAAACAAGAGACGGCCCAAGCCGGCAAGAAAGGCGACGCCGGCGACAAGAACATTGAACCGCCCACGGCACGCATCAGCCAAAATCCCATGGCGCAGAACTTCGCCTACGGACAATTCGGCGGCAATTTTGGTCAGAACTCGGTGTACCCTGGCGGTCAATTCCAAGGCGGCGGTCAACTCCAAGGCGGCCAGTTTGGCCAATTGGGCAGCGGACAGGCGCCGGGCGGAATCCAAAACCTCACGCAAGGTCAGGATCGCAGCGCGAACTTCTACACCGGCAACACGGAGTTGCAGAGCCGCTTTATGGCGCTCAGCCAGCAGAAGCCCAAGGCAAAAGGCCCGCCCGCACCAACCACAGTCATCCAGCCCGTGGAAACGCCTTCTCTGGAAAACCCCGATCTCAAGAAGGTTGCCGGCGAAGTGCAAGGAACCTGGTCCTATCAATTCCCGCCCAACTACACGCACCAATCGCGGCGGCAAAAGAACGACAACCAGGACACGCTGCTGTGGGCGCCCGCTCTCTTCACCGAAAACGGCCAGGCCCAGGTTACCTTCGACCTGTCGCAAAACCTCGCCAACTATCGCATCCTCTTATACGCCAACACCCCCAGCGGCCGGCTTGGATTCTTCCAGGGCAACTTCGAGGTCAGGCCGGCGGAAGCGAAGTAGTCATGCAAGGGTGTAGGGGTGAAAGGGTGAAAGGGTGAAAGGGTGAGAGCACAATCACCCTTTCACCCTTTCACCCCTTCACCCCTTCACCCCATCACTTGAGGCTTTGCAAATACGCGAGCAGGTCGCGGAATTCCTCCCGGTCTAGTGCGCGCTCCAGTCCTTCCGGCATGATCGAGACGACGGCGCGCCGGATTTCCTGGACTCGGTCCTTGCGCAATTGCAATTCGGCCCCGCCGGCGTCGCGCATGACGACGAGGTCCGCGGTCTGCCGGGCGATGAGACCATTCAAGACCTTGCCGTCGTCCGTGACGAAAACGTAAGGGTCGTAGCCCTGCGCGATCGTCGAGCTGGGGACCAGTATCGATTCCAACAAATCGCGGCCGGCGCGGACGACGCCGATCTTGGTCAAGTCGGGGCCGATGGTTCCGCCCTCCGCGCCGATGCGATGGCAGGCGGCGCAGGCAACCTTCTTGCCGAAAAAGACGGCGCGGCCTCGGGCCGGATCGCCGGCGTCCAAGAGCGGCTCGAACGAAGCGAGCCGCTCTTTTTGCTTCTCGGCGATCTCTTGCCGAAGCTGCTCGAGTTGAAAAACTTTGGCCCCGGCGAACGCCTTGAGCCTGTGGACGGTCTGGCCAAGCTCTTGCTCGCTCGGCCGCCAGCCTTTTCGGACGGCGTCTTCCAGATAAGCGGCCACGCGCGCGCCGGTCTTGGGCGTGGCGGCGCGCACTAGCGCAGGCAGCACGACCGACGGGGATATGACGGCGTCCGCGCCGAGCGCGTCGAGCACGTGCCCGAGCTGTTCGTCGGTAAGCTGCGCGCGGCCGAGGATCTCCGCGGCGGCCAAGCGCGCCAACGGCTGCTCCTCGTCGCGCAAGGCGTCCAAGACCAGCTTTCCAGTCTTGGCAGTGAGCTTCGGCCGGCGCAAGATGATCGCCCGCAAAGCTTCCAGACGCAAGTCAGCAGCTGCATCGGTCTTCTCGGCAAGTTTCGCCAAGGTCTCATCCAGTTGTCCAAGCTGCACGACGGCCACGGTGCGCACGGCATGATAGCGGACTTCCTTCGGCGCGTCCGAACCGAGCGCGTGCTCGAGCGCCTTCACCCACGTGGCCGGAGTTTTCGCCAGGGCGCTTGCCGCCATCGTCTCCAGGACCAAGATGCGCCGCGGCGCGTCGCTGCGCGCGTCGACCAGGATCTCTGCCAGCAACTCCTGCACACGGCCGGAGGCCTGATAAGCCAGTGTCAATTCACGCAAGCCGCGTTCTTGTTCCGCCGACAGTTTTGGTTGTTCGAACCACTCGCGCAAAAGTGCCAAGGACTGCTCGGCCCATTCGGGATGATTGCGCAAGATGCCGACAGCCGTCTGCCGCAGAGGCCCGTCGCTCAAGCGCAGCCGTGCGAGCACCTGTTCATAGCGCAGCTGGTTTTTGGGTCGCGGCGGCTGGTCGAGCAGGATCAAGGCCGCCTGCTGCACGCGCGGATGCGGTTGCGCCAAGGCGGCTTCCAAAGCGGCGGCATCGGCCCGGTGAAAAAGCGCATGGATCAAGGCGTGTTCGAGAAAGCGATCGACATCCGGTTGTTCGAGCGCCTTCCATAACGGCGGCAGCGATTTGTCATCACTGCACCGGGCCAGCGCCTCGGCGGCTGCCAAGCGCACCGGCAATTCCTTGTGCGCGAGCAAATCTTCCAATTTCCGCGCCGTCTTGGGATCGCGCCGCAGGCCCAGGGCTTTGGCCGCCGGCACGATAATGTCGGCGCTGCTGTCGCCAAGCGCCGCGCGCAAGGGCGTCAGACCGGCGTCATCGTCGATGCCCGCCAGCGCCCAAAGCGCAAGCTGTCGCGCGGCAAGTTTGGCCCCGTCACCCCCGACCCCTCTCCCCCCAGGGGGCGAGGGGAGAAGGACGGCCGTCAAGGGTGCGATCGATTCCGCGCCGCGCTTGGACAATGTGTGCTGGGCGCGATCGCGCACCGCCGGACGTGCATCGCTTAAGAGCGCTGCGAGCCGTGGCGCACTCATCCCGGACCAATCGAGCTTATGGCCGCGCGGGTCTGCGACCGGCGCGGCCTCGGCCCGGCGCACGCGATAAATGCCGCCGGTGGCCTTGACCTTGCGGATTTGGCCGGTCGGGCAATGCTGCGTGTACCAACTGCCCGTGTCGAGGACGAGCAAACTGCCGTCGGCGTCTTCGAGCACGTCGGAGGGATGAAAATCTGGCGAAACGCTGGTGAGGAAATCGAAATCCTGCGCGCGGAACGTGGCGCCCTCGCGCACGAACAGGTGGCGTCCCACTTTGCGGGCGTTGTGTTGCGCGGAGAAGAGATGTCCTTGCATGCCGTCGAACGCCTGGCCGCGGTAGCGTTCCAAGCCGCTCAGGGCCACCGCTGGATAAAGAGAAATGGGCGGCAGAGGTTCTCCAGTGACCGGTTGTGGCGTGCCGCGGTCGGGTTGCAATGGATAAAGGCCGCCGTCCACGAGATGCACCAACGCGTCGCGCAAACCGCCGCTGGGGCGCTGAAACCAGTTGTCCGTGCCGACCACGTCGCCGCGCGGCGTGAACACCACCTCGACCAGGTTTTCGAAACCCCGGCACAGGACTTCCGGATCGGAACCGTCGGGCCGCGAGCGCAAGAGCGCCCCCGTTTTGCCGTGCACTACGACGCCGTCGCGCCGTTTGATGGAATAACCATCGGGTTGGCCCATCGTCATGTACAGCATGCCGTCCGGGCCGAACGTCAAGCCGTGCAAGCTGCCGTTGTCGACATGGCCGAAGCCGGTGAGAATCACATTGCGGCGGTCGGCACGGCCGTCGCCGTCGGTGTCTTCGAGCGTGATCAAGTCCGGCGGATCGGCGACATAGAGTTTGCCGCCGCGCCACACGAGGCCCATAGGAAACACCAGATTATCGGAGAAGATGCTGGACTTTCGGAACCGGCCGCGTTCATCCGGATCCTCGAGCACGCGAATCCGGCACTTGCGCGTCTGGGCCTTGAGCTCCGCGTAAAGATCGAGTCCCGAAGACTCCGCCACAAAGAGCCGGCCGCGCTCGTCGAAGGCCGCGAACATGGGATAAATCACGTCCGGCTCGGCGGCCACGCGCTCGACGACGAAGCCCTTGGGGACTTGAAGGCCAAAGTCGTTCTTTTCGTCCGTGACGGCCGCCGTTGTTGAAAGCACGAGCCCGACGCGCGAGCAAGGGATTGTCAACACAGCGAGGAATGCTGCGAACGCTAAACGGTTCATCGTTGGTCTCCACCCCTGACCACTGATCACTGCCCACTGCCCATTGATTCTAGCACCGCACCCAACCTTTGTTGTCCGGGTGGTCATCGTCGTCGTCATCCATCCAATCCCACCAATTCCGGGGCGGGCTTTGGGGTTGCGGCGTGGGCGTCGGCAGTTTCTCGAGCGCCATGCGGCCGCGATCCACCGTGCTCACGAGATAGCGCAGCGCCGCCAGCGCGTGGTTGTGCGCATCGACCGGTTTTTCGCCCTTAGCCTCACTCGGTCTTGTACCGTAGCGGTACAGGCCGGCCTCCGCCAGCAAATTGGGGCAACGGCCCCTTAAGACCTTGAGGGTGCCATTTTGCAGCCGTGCCGACACCGCCGCGATGCCCGCCCGAAGCGCGTTGATTCCCTTCCGCACGACGCAGTTGGCGCGAATGAGCTCCTCGATTTCCGTCGCCCCGGACGGATCGGCGTACCAGACCACGTCGCGCGGCAAGTGCTCTGCGTGAAACCAGAGCGGCTTCTGCCGATGGTAATGCTCGCCGGTCAGCCAGATGACATCGTCGCGGTCCTTCACGCCCCAGACGGCCGCGAACGGATTGCGGAATCCAAAGTCGATGCCGCCTAGCCGTTGCCCGTCGAACCAATCGGTGTGCTGCGCGTCCACCGCCGCCACGTGCGCGGGCAGTTCGTCCACGACACAGCGGGCGAAGTCCGGATAGACCACGCCTTCCAGGGCCTCGAACGAACAGCAATATTCCTGGCGAAACCACGACTCGCCGATGGCATCGCGCTCCTTCGCCAAAAACTCCGGCGTGATCCGCGGGATCATGCTGGCCGGCACTTCGAAGCGGGCCCAGGCGTCGCCGCCACGCTGCCAGGCGTTCCAGAAGAAGCCGCGCCGGCCGTGCGGCGTGGACAGGCAAATGATCCGTCCCTTGGACACCGCCAGCATAGGCCGCACCGTGCGGTACACGTCGTCGGGCACCTGCGCCGCTTCGTCCACGATGAGGAGGTTGACATGCGAAAAGCCGCGGATGGTCTCCTCCTTGCACGGCATCGACACAATCCGGCTCATGTGCATGAGTTCCAACTCCTCCACCGTTTGCCGCTCGAGGATTTGCTCGCTGAGCATCCGGTGAAAGAGCTTGATGAGCCTTAAGAGCTCTTTGGATTGCCGATGGCTGCGCGACAGGATCAGCACGCGAAAGTTGGCGTTAAACAGGGCGTGCACCAGGGCCAAGACGGCCACCACGGTGGACTTGCCCGCTTGCCGGCAGCAATTGAGCAACAGCTGCGGATGCTGCGATTCCAGAACTTCGATTTGCCAAGGGTCCGGCTCGAAACCGAGCTTGCGCATGAGCTCGACAGTGGGTGGACGCTCGACGAGAGAGAGGGTTTGGATCATGGGCGACACCGGAGGTTGGAGGAATGTGAATGACGTGCCGGAATTCTTAACCGCAAAGTCGCATTGGAACGCGGAGGAAGGCAAAAGGGAGGATGGAAGCAGTTCTTACTTTTGGACTGCGGCGCTATACCGCCGCTTTCTTTTCTTTCTGGTTTTCTGTGCGCTCCTCCGCGTCTCTGCGGTTTGCTTCATGAAGCGGGAAGTAGCCCAGCGGAATGCCGGACCGAGCCTCCCCTTACTTTCTTTTTATCAATTGTGCTTAGTGAACACAAGAGCAGTAGAGGAAACGCTCAGTTAGCGCGGCGTCAGGTTGTCCGCCAGATCATTGATGTAATACTCGATAAAAGTGTAACCCTGATGGCGGTCGCCTTTCGACTTGCCTGCCGGCACAATCCTCGTCGCATCGGCGCGGTCCTTAGAATCCAGGCCGTGGGCCTTCTCCCATGCGTCCGGCATGCCGTCGTTATCGCTGTCCGCGAGTGCTTTTCCGGGAGTGAGGCCTTCCAGGAACCATTCGATAGTTGGCTCCAAAGGCGCGTTTCGGCCCCACGCGCCTGACTTGCTCTTAACCTCTTCGACGGTGCGTTTGGTCACACGATCTCTCGGCCAGCACCCGGCCTTGGCGAGGACCAGGTCGTAAACTTCCTTGGCGTCAACGGTGTGAACCGGCGGCGCTTGGGCGGGTTGATCGATTTCACGGCCATTGTTGTTGAACTGAATCCAGCGCGGCACGCCCTTGCCGTACTTCCAGTGCCGCGGATGGCCCTGGTAGCCCCAGTCCTCGAAGTAATTGTCCTTTACGTAAAAGTCCATTTCTGGCGACAGGGCATAGGGGTACATCCTCTCCAAAGTCTGCGGGCCGCGCTTGTAATAGTTCTTGTGGAGGTTCACCGGGCTGCGCGCTTTGTTGCCGTGGCCGTCATCGGTGTATCCGCCCCGGCAGTTGTAAACGAGGTTGTTGCAGAAGTCGCCGGCCGCGTTTTGCCGGTAGGGGGCCAGGCACGGAACCCTGCGCGCATGATGCGCCCAGAGGTTGTGGTGCACCGACACCGCGCCATTGTCCTCCGCGGCGGAGATGATCCCGAAGTTATGCGCTCCCTTGTCGTGGCCCTTGTCGTCGGATTCCTCAACGGAGCACCACTGCACCGTGACATCGTGGGCGTGATAGAGGTCGAGCACTTCGTCATTGCCCCAGCAGAGCGACAAATGGTCGAGGATGATGTTGTAAGTTCCGGTCTTCTTGGGTCCGAGGCCGCCCATTTGGATGCAGTCGCCGCCGCTGCCCTTGTCGCGATTCCTGCGCACGCGCAGATGGCGAATGATCACGTCGTGCACGCCGTAGTCGTAGGATGAAATCATGCCTTCAATTGTGATGCCCGCGCCCGGCGCGGTCTGGCCGGCGATCGTGATA
>JAKEHV010000368.1 GCA_022614915.1 Gemmataceae bacterium
ACAACTTGCACATCATCCTGCGCTTCGAGATGGAGCAAGACCTTATCCGCGGCAATTTGAAACCCAATGACGTGCCCGTCGCCTGGAACGAAAAGTTCAAGGCCTTCTTCGACCTCACGCCGGCGAACGATGCCCAAGGCTGCTTGCAAGACATCCACTGGAGCATGGGCGGCCTGGGCTACTTCCCCACTTACACGCTCGGCAACCTCTACGCCGCCCAGTTCATGGACAAGGCCCGGCAAGACCTCAGCGGCCTGGAAGACGATTTCCGCCGCGGCCAATTCGGAAGATTGAAGACCTGGCTCAATGAGAAAATCCACCGCCAAGGCCACAAGCACCGCCCGCGCGACCTGGGTCTGAAGGTCACCGGGCAACCCTTGAACCACCAGCCACTGGTGAATTATTTGCGGCGAAAGTACGGCGCGCTGTATGGTATATAGCGGAATCTCCGAAAGAACTCATGCGAACCAAGACATTGATGACTGCGGAAGAATTTGCCAGGTCCGGTCCCGAGACTGACGGTTTCGAATTGGTCCGCGGGGAGTTAGTGCGCATGCCGCCGCCGAACAAACCACATGGCAAGTGCTGTGGCAAGACCGTGTTTCTGTTGATGCTCTTTCTCCAGAAACTGGGCCGAGGCGAGCTGTTTTGCAACGACACAGGCATTTTGACGGAACAAGATCCCGACTCCGTCCGGGGCGTGGACATCATGGTTTACCTCAGTCCAAAAGCAAATCGTAAACGTGGCAAAAAGAAACGTCGAACCTACGACGACGCGCCTCCGGACTTGGCCGTGGAAGTGCGTTCCCCGAAGCAGTTGTGGAAACAGATCATTGAAAAGGTAGACGAGTATCTCCACATGGGTGTCAAGATGGTCTGGGTTATCGACCCCGCCGTCAAGCGAGTCACCGTCTTCTCTCCCGAATCGGAGCCCGTTGTTTACGCCGCCGAGAATGAGCTTGATGGCGGCGACATCCTGCCCGGCTTCCGCTGCAAGGTGGCAGAATTCTTCGAATGATGCTCCATGCTCAACGAGTCGGGTGGCATGCCTTGGCGGATCGTTTGCAACCACATCGCCCCCGGACCAGCACCGCCAAGGCATGCGAAAGCGCCACGCAACTTGGCGCTTCGGCCTGCTTTCGCCGTGCTGGTCCGGAGTTCGTTCTCCTTGCAAAGCATCGGCGAAAGCATGCCACCCAGCACGTGCCGTATTTCCGCTAGAGAATCCGCCGTTCCCTCTCTATACTCAGCTAACGCCAAGTTTTTTCGTTTTGGAGACGCTCCATGCACCGCTTTGTCGCGCTCGTCGCGGTATTGGCCTTTTCGCAAACAGCCGCCGCCCAGCTTCCTCCGGACAAGGCACTGCAAACCTTCAAAGTCTCCGAAGGCTTGGAAATCACTCTCTGGGCCCACGAGCCGGATTGCATCAATCCCACCTGCATGGACATCGACCACAAGGGCCGCGTCTGGTACTGCGAATCGATCAACTACCGGCAAAAGCTGCGCGGCGAAAAGAAAATGCGCGTGCCCGAAGGCGACCGCATCGTCATCCTCGAAGACTCCGACCTCGACGGCAAAGCGGACAAGCAGTTCGTCTTCTACCAAGCGCCCGAAGTCCACTGCCCCTTGGGCATCGCCGTCTATCCGTATCCCGATGGCAAAGGCCAAAAGGTCTATGTGTGCCAATCGCCCAACATCTGGGTCTTCGAGGACAAGGACGGCGACCTCAAGGCCGACGGCCCGCCCAGCGTGCTTTTGAAAGGCTTTCAGGGCCTCGACCACGACCACGGCGTCCACAGCGTTCTCGTCGGCCCGGACCATCGCCTGTACTTCACGGTCGGCGATGCGGGCGTTCGGGACCTGCAATCCTCCGACGGCAAAGGCCGCAAGTGGACCTCGAACTCGACCGATTGCCGGGCCGGCACCGTCTGGCGCTCGGACCTTGACGGCAAGAACCTCGAACTCATCGCCCACAACTTCCGCAACAACTACGAATGCTGCGTCGACAGCTTCGGCACCATCTTCCTCTCCGACAACGACGACGACGGCAACCAGCAGACCCGCATCTGCTACGTCATGCCCGGCGGCAACTACGGCTACCATCCGCGCGGGCCGGGCCAGACCCACTGGCACGAGGAGCAGCCCGGCGTGGTGCCGAAAATCCTGCGCACCTACTTTGGCTCGCCCACCGGCATTTGCATGTACGAAGGCACGCTGTTGCCGAAGAAATACTGGGGCCAAATCCTGCACACCGACGCCGGCCCGCGCCACCTGCGCGCGTATCACCTCACGCCCGACGGCGCCGGCTACAAGGCTGTCCAGGAAAACATGGTCGAATCCAGCGACACCTGGTTCCGCCCCTCGGATGTCTGCGTCGCCCCCGACGGCTCGGTGTTTGTCACCGACTGGTACGACCCCGGCGTCGGCGGCCACGGCATCGGCGACTTCACCCGCGGGCGGATTTACCGGATCGCGCCGAAGGGGCACTCGCCGCGCGGCCCGACGGTGGATGTAGACACCGACAAAGGGCTATCGACTGCGCTAGCCTCGGCGAACTTAGCCATTCGATCAATGGCCCTGGGGAAGTGCGAAAGGAATCCCAGTCCCAAAAAGCTGCGGTCTTGGGAAGCAGGAGAGATTACGCCCGTGTCGCACCCTAGATTCATGTGGCTGACATGGCGCATTGATATGAAAACGGGGCCCGCGGTTCCCTGGTTGGATATTCTCGATGAGTTTAGACACCCGCCGAAGGAGTTGCCGCCGGATTTCTTAATCCGAATTTACAACGATGGTAAGGCGCTGGAATTTGCAAAAACACCTCGCGAGGACTTCCGCAAGGCTGTCACGGTAGCGCCAATTACGAGTCTGCGGGAAGTCTTGCTCGCACTGCGCGACGAGGACCCATCGGTCGTTAGGTTCCACGCGTTGGAACTGGCAAGACTCTACGACGGCAAAGATCGTTTTTACCTCGCGGCCATCGGCATCGCCGTCGGACATCCAGGTGTCAGCAAGGAGATTGACCAGCGTCGCGACATCATCCTCGCCGATTTCGAGAAGCACTTTCCGGAATGGAACGACAAGGTCGCCGGCTTGGTCTGGGAATTGAGGCCGCCGGGAATGGCCGGCATGCTCGAAAAGCGCCTCGCGCACGCCAAACTGCCCGCCAAACAGAAGCTGCAAGTGGTCGATATCCTGGCGGCATCGAGCGACGCCAAGTCCGGCCTGGCGTTACTCAACGCATTGCCCGGCGAGAAATCGGACGACGTGAGACAGGACATGCTTCGCCATTTGCGCGAAAACCTCGGCGGCAAATGGTCCGGCTTGCGCCAAGGGCCCGAGCTCAAGCGCGCGATCATGATGCTGCTGGAAGATCCCAAGCGCCAAGCCGAGGCGTACGCGCTCATCGCCGCCGGCAAGGAGAAAGAGTTTCTCAATCACGCGGTCAAGGCGGCGATGCAAGACAAGCTGACCGATATCCGCCGCGAGGCCATCCGCGCGCTTGGCGCTTTCCCGGAAACTCAGATTGCGCAAGTGCTCGGCATTCTCGTGTACCTGCAAGAGCCGCCGCTGCCGGATGACTGGAAAGCGGAAGCCGTCGCCGCCTTGGGACAGCACGGCACGCAAGCGGCGCGCGAACGGCTGGCCGAGTTCGTTGAGTCGAAAAAGATGTCGCTGCCGGTACGCCAGGCTGCCGTCGCCGCACTGTCCGGCTCGCGCGAAGGCACGCAATGGCTGCTTTCGCGGGTCGGCGAGAAGAATCTCGCCACCGATCTTGAATCCGATCTGTCGCGCCTGTTGCGCAACAGCCCCTTCGCCGACCTGAAGAAACAAGCGCAGAAGCTACTGCCCGCCCCGCCCAAGCTCGACCCGAAAAAGTTGCCGTCGATCCCCGCGCTCCTCGCGCGCAGAGGCAACCCCGAGCGCGGCAAAGAGGTGTGGGCGAAGTCGCTCAAGAACGACGCCGCCTGCATGAAGTGCCACGTCATCAACCCGACGCGTGAGCGAGGGAAAGACAACGAGTTTGGCGGCAATGTCGGCCCGGAACTTTCCGTCATCGGCTCAAAGGCCAGCCGCGAAAACCTGCTCGACTCCATCCTCTATCCCAGCAAAGCCGTCGCCGACCAGTACGTCCAGTGGGTCGTCGAAACGAACGGCGGCGTCGTGGTCAACGGCCTCCTCATGGAAGAAACAAAGGAAGCTTTGGTGCTACGCGACGTCAACGCCAAGGACCACAAGATCAAAGTAAAAGACATCGCCTCGAAGAACAAAGCTCCGACTTCGCTCATGCCGGACAACCTGCTGTTGTTCATGTCCGAGGACGATCTGCTCGACGTGGTGGAGTATCTCTACAGCTTGAAGAGCCCCGCGCTCGCGCCCTTGGCTGGTCGGGATTGACCTTGGTGAAATGAAGCATCCCGAAAGAGCGTACTTTCTTGAAGGCTAAACGAGCAATACCATGAATGCTGATCGTAGCGCTGCCGTCATTTGGTGAGTCGAGAGTGGCACCATGGCCGGACACAAGATCATCACGAATCTGGACGCCACCGCCGCCTTTCAATTAGCCCGCAAAGTGGCGCGCGACTTGGACTTTCGAATCACGCGACGCGACGACTTGAGCTTCAGCGCGGAAAAGGGCAACCTCGGCCTCAGCATCTTCGTCGGCGCGTTCGTCGCTTACTGCAACTTTCAGATAACTGTCGAGGAACGGCGCGGTGAGACCGCCATCTTCATCGAGCGCAATTCGCCCTGGTGGACCGGCCTCATTGGCGTGAGCCGGGTGAAGAACCGTGTCAAAGATCTGGCGGCTGCAATTGCCGACGCCATCGAGGACGAAGGCGGCAAAGTACTGGATGAGAAGGAAATAAAGTAAGCACGGACTTGTTAGCAGTTGTTAACAATTGGGGAAAACCAGTTGACACTTGAAACTGCACAGTTTTGTTAGCAATTGCTAGCATTGGAGGGGGTATGCCTATGCACGAGTTGGCACTGACGAGGTTTTTGAAATTTGTAAGCTCTTCATAATAAATGGTTTAAGACAATTCTCCCGTCAGTGCCACCTGATGAAAAAATGTGGCACTAACGAGCCGTGCGTGCCACTTTCTGACCGACGCAATTCACCGCTTACTTCGTGCGCGGCTCTTAGATTCATCGCTCCGATTGCACCACGCGAGTCGGCGGCAGTGACTTCGGCGCGACCGCATTCCGCGTCGCTTGCAACAGCCAATTCGCCGCCGGCGGCAAACTCAACCCAACCGTAAGAAGTGCGCACAGGCACAGCGTGACCAGGGCGGGCGTGTTGCGCTCGGG
>JAKEHV010000369.1 GCA_022614915.1 Gemmataceae bacterium
GATGTGCGCAAGCTCGCGGCCAACCTTGTCAAACGGCTCGACGATCTCGAAGACAAGCTGCACAACCCCAAGGCGGAAGTGACCTACGACATCCTCGCCAAGAAAGGCGGCGCCAAGCTGTATTCGCAATTGTCGCCGATCTTGACTTTGACCGCGGACGCGGACGGGCCATTGTCCCAGGGAGCGCGGGAAGTCTATGCCGACCTGTCCAAGGAGTTGCAAATTCTGTCGGAGGAATGGACGGCTTGTTTGCACGATCTAGGGCGCGTCAATGAGCACGCTGTGGCACTGAAGCTGCCGCATATTTCGATTCCCAAAGCGCCGTAACGGGCAGCATCGCGCGATATCGCTGTCCGCAAACATGCAAGGGCGGCTCGCCCTTTGGACTCCAACGAAAATGGACGCCTCGTACTCCTGTCCGCTGTGCCAAGCGCGCGTCGCCTTGTCGGAAAGCGACGCCAAGCGCGAACAGCCGTGCCCGCGGTGCGGCCAAGCGGTGCGTTTCCTGCCGCTGCTCGAGCTCGAGCCTTCGCCGGGAGTCGATGAGGCCCGCGCGAGCGCTACTCCCTTTGCGCGGCCCGCGGGCTCGATCGACCCCTTGGCCAATCCGGACGATGAGGACGACGGCATTCCGGTGCTCAATGAAGTTGCCGATGCAAGTGCCGACCCATTGCCCGGTCCCGGCGAGGCGCGGCGCAGCCAGATCTGGATCGGCTTTGTCATGCTTCTTGGCGGCGTCGGTGTTCTGCTCATTGCCGGTCAGCTAGTGGAGCTGAGAAACGCGCGGCGCGAGTTTCGCTGGTTCGAGATCGCCGTAGCTGCGCGCCGCTACGACCAGTATTTCAACATTCTCGCTTTGATTCATATTGGTGCATTCCTGGTTTCCGCGCTGCTATTCTTGATCTGGCTGTTCAAAGCGCATCAAAACCTGCTCCGCTTGAACGTGTACGGAGTTCGGTCGTCGCCAGGCGCTGTCATCGGCGGCTTTTTCGCGCCGTTCGTCAATCTCGTGCTGCCCTATCTAGTCGTTCAAGAGGTCTGGAAGGCCAGCGCACCAGAGCATCCGGAAGATGCGACTGCCTGGATGGCGCAGCCGCGCAATCCGTGGATAGGCGGCTGGTGGTTCCTGTGGATCGCCTCCATTCTCTTGGCCCTTTGGTCGCACCTATTGAGAGAGGAGAATCTGGAATTGGAAAAGCCGCATTGGCTCGCCCTGGCTGCTGCCCTTTGCAAACTGGGCGCGGGATATTGCCTCATCGTGATTATCGGCGACATCACCGCCCGCCAGCAGGCGCGCTATGCGCAAGTGATCGCACTTCCGGACCAGCCTAGCAACGACGACGAAGAAGAATTTGTCGATGATGAGGAAGTAAGCGAAAACGAAGAAGTAGTTGACGAGGATGCCGAAGACGAGGAAGTAGAGAAATAACTAGGACGCCTTGCCCCTTGGCACGGAGATTACCTTGAAACGCATGAATCAATCTCTCCTACTCTCTTCTTTCTTCATGTATTGCGCTCCGCCTCTTTTCGCTCAGGACGCGCCCGTCCCGGCGCGCGAGGCCCCTTTGCGCTTCACCCTGCCCGAGGGCTTCCGGGCCACGCTGTTCGCCGGCGAACCGGACGTGGTCCAGCCCATCGCCATGTGCTTCGACCAGCGCGGCCGGCTTTGGGTCGCCGAATGTCTGTCGTATCCCAAATGGCACAAGGACCTCACCAAGGGCCGCGACCGCATACTCATCTTCGAAGACTCAGATAACGACGGCACGTTCGACAAGCGCACCGTCTTTCACGACAAGATGTACAACCTCTCCGGCATCCAAGTGGGTTTCGGCGGCGTCTGGCTCTGCGCTACGCCGCACCTCTTATTCATCCCCGACAAGGACGGCGACGACGTGCCCGACGGTCCGCCTGAAGTGCTGCTCGACGGCTGGGACACCAAAGCGATTCACAACGTCTTCAACGGCCTGAACTGGGGGCCCGACGGCTGGCTCTACGGCTGTCACGGCATCACGGTAACCGTGGACATCGGCGCACCGGGCACGCCGAAGAAGGTACGAAAGCGCATGAACTGCGGCGTGTGGCGCTTTCATCCAACCAAGGAAATCTTCGAAGTCGTCGCCCACGGCACCACCAATCCCTGGGGCATCGACTGGGACGAGCATGGCCAGATGTTCGTGACCAATTGCGTCATCGACCATCTCTGGCACATCGTCCCCGGCGGGCATTACGAGCGCATGTACGGCCAGGACCTGAACCCGCACGTCTATAGCCTCATGAAAAGCGTGTGCGACCACAGCCATTGGGGCGGCGGACACTGGACCACGTCGCGCGGCGGCCAGGGCGTCCACTCCGAAGCGGGCGGCGGCCATGCCCACTCCGGCATCCTCATCTACCAGGGCGACAACTTCCCCGCCCGCTACCGCAACACCGTCTTCATGTGCAACCTGCACGGCAACCGCCTGAACAACGATATCCTCGAGCCTAAAGGCAGCACCTACGTTGCCCGCCACGGCAAAGACTTCATGCTGGCCAACGACCCCTGGTTTCGCGGCATTGCCCTCTGCTCCGGCCCCGACGGCGCGATGTACGTCTCTGACTGGTGCGACACCGGCGAGTGCCATAACTACGAAGTCGCGCATACGACCACCGGCCGGATTCACAAGATCATGTACGGCAAACCGAAAAACCCGGCGGATACGCTCGGCAAGAACTGGGATTTAGGCAAGCTGCCGGACGCGGAACTGGTGAAGCTGCAATCGCACAGGGACGAATGGTACGTGCGGCAGGCGCGCCGGATTTTGCAGGAGCGGGCCGCTACGAACAAGTTGGCAAAAGACACGTCAGCAATCCTGCAGGCTCAGTTCATGGATTTGAAGACGAGGCCACCATGGCCAAGACCAGTTGTGTCATACCGTTTGCGTGCTCTTTGGGCGCTGCACACAACTGAGACTTTGACGGAAGACTCGTTGTTTGGAGCGGTACACGAACCTGAGGAGCATCTGCGGTATTGGGCCACCAGGCTCATTGTCGAATCCCACTTGGCGAACGAGCGCATGCTCATCTCAATACTGAACCTTACAAACTCAGAACATTCGGCGTTGGTGCGGGCGTTCCTTGCTTCCGCCTTGCCAAAGATCCCTCTGAAGAAGCGTTACTACTTCGCCCGAAATCTAGTCGAGTTTCACGAAGATTCTCAGGACTCGATGATTCCCTTACTGCTTTGGTACGGAGTTGAACCGTTCGTCGAACATGACTTTGAAGCTGTCGCGCATCTTGTCATTTGGTCGCGCAATTCACTCGTTCGGCAAAATCTTTGCCGACGAGCCGCCGGACTGAATGAAGAAAAGTTAGAGATGATCGTTGCTGCAATCGGAGCACTCGATCCTGCTGCCTTCCACCGCGACGTCATTCGAGGCATTCACGAGGCATTAATTGGACGGCGAAAGTCACCGATTCCTCCAGGGTGGGACAAAGCCTTTCCCATCTTGATGAGCAGTCCCTTGCCCGAAGTCCGCGACCGGGCCCTTGCCGTCGCCGTGCAGTTCGGGGATGACCGTGCCCTGGACTTGTTGCGAAACTTTGTGCTCGACGCGAAAGTGCCCGTCGCAAAACGCCAGTCGTCTCTTGCTCCATTGCTCTTTCATCAAAGCAACAGCCTGCTCCCGCTTCTACACGATCTCCTGACCGACCGGGCGCTCCGAAGTCACGCTATCAAAGGTCTGGCCGCGTTTGACGATCCGAAGACGCCGCCGGCGCTGCTAGAGCGCTATGCGAAACTGACCGACGAGGAAAAAGCCGACGCAGTGCACACGCTGGCGTCGCGGCCGGCCTACGCACTGGCCTTGCTCGACGCGGTCGACAGAAAACAAGTGCCGCGCGCCGACATTTCGCCCTTCACCGCCCGGCAAATCCAAGCGCTCAATCACAAAGAAGCCAGCGCCAAGCTGGAAAAAGTCTGGGGCACGATCCGCCCCGCCGCCCAGGACAAGTCCAAGCTGATGGCGAAGTATAAGTCCGCGCTCAAGCCCGAAGTCCAAATGCAAGCGGACCTCAGAAACGGCCGGCTGCTTTACAACAAGCACTGCGCCAATTGCCATCGCCTGTTCGGCGAAGGCAGCCCCATCGGCCCGGACCTCACCGGCTCGCAGCGCATGAATCTCGACTACCTTTTGGAGAATATGCTCGACCCAAGCGCCGTCGTGCCGCGCGACTACCAGGTCTGGGTCGTCGCCACCACCGGCGGCCGCACCATCACCGGCATCATCAAGGAAGACTCCGAGCGCGCGCTCACCCTGCAGACGCAGAACGAACTGATCGTGCTGCCCAAAGACGAGGTCGAAAGCCGAACATTGTCGAACGTGTCGATGATGCCGGAGGGGCAGCTCGATCCTTTGACCATTGAAGAAGTGCGCGATCTTGTGGGCTACCTCAAAAGCCCGGAACAGGTGCCGCTTCCCAAAAAGTAACGCCGAACATGATGGACAGGAACGGAATCGGAGCGGAATCCTGACCCGCGTCAGGAGCGGAATCCCGACCTACAGCGCGCCGAAGCTGGACGCATGCTCGACCGCGAAGTTCTCGAAACGCATGTATTGCTTCACGTACATGAGCGTCACTTCGCCGGTTGGGCCGTTGCGTTGTTTGCCGACAATGACTTCGACCATGCCTTCGTGCTGGCCCGGCTCGTGGTATTCCGGGCGGTGCAGCAAAAGCACCGTGTCGGCATCCTGTTCGATCGCCCCCGATTCGCGCAGGTCCGAAAGGCGTGGGCGATGGTCCTGCCGGTCTTCCGAGCTGCGGTTGACTTGCGCCAGCGCGACCACGGGAATGTCCAACTCCCGGGCCAGGAACTTCAAACGCCGCGAGATGACCGCAACCTGCTCTTGCCGGCTGTCCTTGCGATTGTCCGGATCGATGAGCTGCAGGTAGTCGATGACGACGATGCGGATGTGGTGCCGCAGCTTGAGGCGGCGGGCGTTGGCGGCGATGCGCAGCATATTCTGGCCCGGCGAATCGTCGATAAAGAGCTGCGCGCGGCGCAGCACGTCCCCGGCGGCCATCAGCCGGTCCATGTCCTCCGCATTGAGATGGCCTTTGCGCAGTTTATGGCTATCGACGCGCGCCTGGCAGCACAACAGACGCTCGGCCAGCTCGATGCGCGCTTGCTCCAAACTGACGAAGAAGGCGGGCAGATTCTCTTCCGCGACGATGTGCCGGATAACGTTGAGCGCGAAGCTGGTTTTGCCGACGCTGGGCCTGGCCGCGACAATGACGAGTTCCGAGTTTTGAAAGCCCGCAGTCAAGGAATCGAGATCGACATAGCCGGTGGGCAAGCCGCTGTATTCGAGGTGACCGCCCTCTTTGCGGCTGTCGATGCGATCGAACGCTTCATGCACGGCTTGCTGCAAGGTCGTCGTCGCGCCGGTCACGCCAATTTCGGCGACTTCGAGAATCTTGCGCTCGGCGCTGTCGAGCAACTCCGTGGCCGGCATGACCTGATCGTAGGCGTCACGCGAAAGGTCGTTGCAGGCGTGAATCAGGTTGCGGACGATGGCTTTTTCGCGAACGATATCGGCGTAGTAGACGGCGTTGGCGGAGCTGGGAGCGGCTTGCCAAAGCTCGACGAGATAAGGATAGCCGCCCACGTCCTGGATGAGCTGTTTTTCGTTGAGATAGTCCGCGAGCGTAACAACGTCGGCGGGTTTGCCTTGGGTGACGTAGAGGTCCGCCAAGGCGTCGTAGATTTTTTGATGGGCGAAGACGTAGAGATCGGTTGCCCGCAGGCGCTGCACGACGTCGGGAATGACCCTGTTGTCGCGGAGCATGCTGCCCAAGACGCTGCGCTCCGCTTCACGATTGTGCGGCGGCAGGCGGTCCACCGTTCCTTGGTCCTGCGCCATTGTGCGGGCCCATCCAGGTTATTTCTTTTCCGGCTGCTTCAAAGGCACGACCATCACCTTGACCTTGGTCTCGATGTCGTAGCCCAGGCTGAGATCGACTTCATACAAGGCGCATTCCTTGATGACGCCCTGCAAACGCACCATTTCCGGCTCGACCTTGAGGTTCTTGCCCTTGAGCGATTTGGAAATCTCCACCGCGCCCACGGAGCCGTACAGATGGCCTTCGTCGTTGGCGTTCGCCTCGATGGTGATGTGCGGCACGCGCTGAATCTGCTCCGAGAGCATCTTAAGGTCGGCGACCTTGGCTTCGCGGGCCTGGTGTACGCGCGACTTGTATAGCTCCAAGAGCTTCATGTTGTGCTGCGTCGGCAACGTGGCCAGGCCGTTGGGCAAGAGGTAATTCCGGCCGAAGCCCGCTTTCACCTCGACGAGGTCGCCTTGCTTGCCCAGATGCGCCACGTCTTCGGTCAAGACGAGCTGCATGCCGCCGTGCTTGCCTTTGAGAATCTGATTGCGTCTTTTCGTTGTCATAAGTTCACTCGACACAGATACTCTTGTAGCCGAAGTCGTGCGACTTCGGGCGTGTTCGAACCTGAACTCTCACGAGTTCAGCTACTGATCGAAGTCGTCAAAACGGAATGTCTTCCTGCGAACGGCCGGGCGGCGGCGGTTCCAGTCCTTGGTCTTGCGGCTCGAATGGCTGCTCGTCGCCAGGGCCCATTGGCTTTCGCGCTGCGGCGGGACCGCGCATGCCGCCGCCATCGCCGCGCGGCTCCAAATACTGGAAGTTGTCCACGACGATCTTCAGTTTTTGTCGCTTCTGGCCGTCAGCGCTCGTCCACTGATCCAAGCGCAGATGGCCTTCGAGAAACACTTGATGCCCTTTGCGAAGGCCTTGTTCAATCAGGTCCGCTTGCTTGCCGGTTTCACCACGATTGAACGCTTCCACATCGAGAAAAACCGGCTCGTCTTCCCACAAACCTGTTTGCTGGTTCTTGCGGCGGTTATTGACGGCAAAGCCGAAGGCGGCAACTTTTCCTCCATTTGCAAACACGCGCACTTCCGGATCACGGGTGAGCCGGCCGATTAACATTACTTTGTTCAGATTCGCCATGGGAAACCTCGAGGAAGAAGAGTGGTTGAAATCTCCTTGTAGTATACACGTGTCAACCTCTTCTGCAAGGATTCATAGGGTGATTTTTCGTGGGGCGAACATTCTTGTTTGCCTCGATGGGCGAGGGCAAACAAGAATGTTTGCCCCACCTACTAATCCTTGGCCTCTGCTTTTTCCGCTTTTTCTTTGCGCTTTCGGGGCGGGGGCGCGGCGTCGTCGACGGGCCCGACGGGCCCGACGATCGGGGACGTCGGTTCTTCCGCGGCCGGTTCCTGATAGTTGTGCAGTGCCACAGCGTGCTCGCCCTTCGCCAATGCCAGCATTGTGTCCACCATCTTCGGATGAATATTCAAGACCAGCATGCGCAAGATCATTTCATTCAGTGCGCAGTCGTGTTCGATGTTGACCAGGCTTTTTCCTTCGGCGGAGAAATAGGTCAGGTAGAAGAGTCCTTTCTTTTGCTTTCGGATTGGGTAGGTCAAACGCCGTTCGTCCCAGGGCCGCGCCACCAACACTTCGGCGTTGTTCTTTTCCAAAAGGCCGCGCAGTTGCTTGTCCGCTGCCGCCACGTCGCCGGCCACCTTGGTCGTGTCCAACAGAAACATGCACTCATAGACTTTCGCTGCCATGGAACTCTCTTTCGATTTCGCGTAACCTCACTTACGCGTTATATTGATTCATGCAGGCGTCGATGCCTTCGCGCACCCAAAGAACGACGCCCTGGATCGCCTGTGCAATCGCTTCCTCGATCACCTTCTTTTCCGACGGCCGAAACTTCCCCAAAACGAAGTCCACCGCGCCCTCTTCCGGCGGGGCATCGACGCCGATGCGGAGCCGGCTGTATTCCGTCGTTCCCAAATGCTGCTGAATGTCCCTCAGTCCGTTGTGCCCGCCGTGCGTGCCGCGCGCCCGAAAGCGCAGTTTGCCGAGCGGCAGATTGAAGTCGTCGCACACCACCAACAAGTCCGCCGGACCCAATTGGTAGAAATCGAGAGCCGCACGCACCGCCTGGCCGGACAGATTCATGAAGGTTTCCGGCTTCGCCAGAAGCACTTTCTCGTCCGCAGTCCTCCATTCGGCGACTTCGCAATCAAAACGCTCTTGGAATCCGCCCACGTCGCAACCGGCCGCCAAACCGTCGATCACCGCGAATCCGACATTGTGCCGCGTGCCATGATACTTCTTGCCAGGATTGCCGAGGCCGACGACGATCTTCATGGCATCCGCACTACTCTTCCTCCGCAGGCTCCTCTTCCTTCTTCTTGCTGATGACCTCGGGTTCGGCCTGTTCGGCGATCGGCGCCGCGGCCGCGGTCTCGGTCGGTTCCACCGCCTTCAGGCTGACGGCGACGATGATCGCTTCCGGATCGTTCTTCACCTTGACGCCGGGCGGCAGGGTCAAGTGCTTTACTTGCACGGATTGGCCGATCTGTAGCTCACCAACATTGACGCGAATGGAGTCGGGCACGCTAATCACGGGGCACTCGACATGCAGCTGGTGAATCTGCTGCACCAAGACGCCGCCGGCCACGATGCCCGGGGCTGTGCCGCGCAGCTCGACGCGCACGTCCAAGGTGATGCGCTCGTCTTCGGACACGCGCGCGAAGTCCACGTGCAAAATGTCGTGTCCCAAAGCGTCCCACTGCACGTCGCGAATGAGCGCCTTTTCGACTTTGCCGCCTTGCTTCAAATCCAGGACGCGTGCCCCCCGGCGAATGGCCTGGTGCAAGTCGTCCGCCGCCACGGCGACCGACACCGTCGCCTCCTTATGGCCGTAGACGACGCCCGGGATCTGGCCGTTCTTCCGAAGCTTGCGCGCGCCGCGCGTGCCGCTTCCCGAGCGCGGCTCGGCCGCTAGTACGACTGTCTCCGCCATGGTCATTCCCCAAAACAAAACGGAACACGCACGGGCGCGTTCCGGGCATGCTTCAAACGGAAGAGATATTATTCCAATTCATGGGCGCGCCAGCAAGGGGGGAGAGCGAAAATCGTCAGCGCCGTGGCCCGACGCTGCAACAACAATGAATTCAACTAAGAAGTCGCTTGGCGAGCCGAGCCGCGTGAGCGGCCGGGTGCGTCGTCAGGCGACGCACCCGACGCCTTACGGCGTACGGCTCGCCCACCCTGAATTCAAAGCCGCGCCCAATCAACTGCCTGCCTGGACAATGGCCAAGAATTGATCCGCCTTCAGGCTCGCGCCGCCGACCAGCGCGCCGTCCACGTCGGGCTGGGACAAGAGCGAAGCCGCGTTGTCCGGCTTGACGCTGCCGCCGTATTGAATGGTGAGCTTATCGGCGGCAGGCTGGCCCAAGAGTTGAGCGACACGCTGGCGGATGAGCACATGCGCTTCCTGGGCCTGCTCGGGCGTGGCGTTCTTGCCTGTGCCGATGGCCCAAACTGGTTCATAAGCAATCGTGATATTCGCGATCTTGGCCGCGTCGATGCCGACCAGCCCCGCGCTTAGGTGGAAATCGACCACCTGCTTGAAGTAGCCGTCTTCGCGCTCTTTCAGGGTCTCGCCGATGCACAGGATGACTTTGAGGCCCGCAGCAAGCGCCGCATGGGTCTTGCGGTTAATGAAGGCGTCGCTCTCGGCGGAGTATTGCCGCCGTTCGCTGTGGCCAAGTATTACGAATTGACAACCGACATCCACGAGCATAGCAGGGCTTACTTCGCCGGTGAAAGCGCCTTCCTTTGCGGGATACAGATTCTGCGCCCCCAACACGACCCGGCTACCTTGAATGGCCCGCGCGACATTGGCTAGATAAGGGAACGGCGGGCATAGCGCGATCAGCACCTTCGCTTGACTGCCGGCGGCTTGGACAATCGCCGAGGC
>JAKEHV010000370.1 GCA_022614915.1 Gemmataceae bacterium
GCGCTCCGCGCTCCGCGCTTTGCGCTTCAAGCCAACGAACTGCCAGCGCCGATGTTAGAGTGGGACCGTATCGGCAACCGGTCCTTGAAACTTTAGCCAATCTATGAAGCCTGGCAAAGCGCGGTCACCCTGGCAATGCGCCCATGTGGGCAAAACAGTCTGTTTCGCCTTCCTCGTCCTCCTCACATCCGGCTGCGCTTTAGGCCGCTGCAAGGTCGAAGAGAACCTGATGGCCGACAAGGATTCGACCACGCGCAACCAGGGCGTCTTGGAGAACTACCACGTCGGTTTCCCCGATATTTTGACCGTTGCAGTCGCCGGGCAAAAGGCGCTGACGCGGCATTATGCCGTCGGCGTGGACGGCAGCATCGATCTGGCGCAATACGGCAAGCTGCGCGTGGACGGCAGCACGCCGGCTGAAGTGGCGCGGCTTATCGCCAAAAAAATAGGCTTGCCGCAGAGCGCCGTGCGCGTCGGCGTGGAGGAATACCGCAGCCAGGTAGTTTTCCTGTTCGGCCAGGTGGTCGGCTGGCAACGCGCGGTGCCCTATCAAGGCCAGGAAACGGTCCTCGATCTACTCCAGCGCGTCGGCGGCATCACCCCGGGCGCGGAGCCCGGCGAGGTCTACGTTATCCGCACGCACTTGGACGAAGGCAAACGGCAAGAAGTTTTTCATGTCCATCTAAAGTCCATTGTTCTTAAGAAAGACGAAAGCAGCAACATCCGCCTGTTGCCTTATGACCAGGTCTATGTCGGCGAAACCCGGCAAGCCCGCGTCGAACGCTGCATCCCGCCGTGGATTCGCCCTGCATACCAGGCAATCTGGAAAACAACGCCCTGACGCCGAGGATGCTTTGCGGTCGCGACCTACTCTTCAAATGGCAAAAATGTGAAAAGTGGGTTGCTAAATTGCAACTTATTGCTGATACAGGACTTGTCGCAATGGTGACCCCCCTACTTTTCATATTGGCGAATAGGCGGGAAGCTGAAAAGCTGGCCTTCGACAGATAGATTGTGCCATTCTTCACGAAGTCGGCAGACGGAGTCGGTTGCACTCGTTACTGCATTGCAATGCAGATTCAACAGTTTTGTGCTGCTCTTACTCTTGCTCGTGCATTCCGCATCCGCTATACCCAGCCCTCCTTGGGAACAATCCGAAGACCCGAAAGTCCGGAGGAGAGAGCCATGTTGGGGAAAATGATGCAAGGGCTGCGGCCCACGTCGTGGCTGGTCCGCAAGGGGATGATGGCAACGGCCATTGTGACCGCCTCGGTGGGCGCGTTCTATTGGGGCCGCCTGGGCGCGACGCAACTGAAGGCCACGCCGCCGCCGTCGCCCATCGGAGAATTGGCCAAGATCGTGCCGGGAAGCAGCACCGAATACGCACAGCGTGTTGTCGCCTATATCCACGGAAACATTCCGATTACGCGCGAGGAGTATGGGGAATACCTCATCGCCCGCTTCGGCGCCGAGCGCATCGAGTTCTTGGTTAACAACCGCATCGTCGACAAGGAATGCAAGGCAAAAGGCATTTACGTGACGGACGCCGAGGTGGAGCACGAGCTCAGCGAGCAACTCAAACGGCTGGGGGGCGGCACCGCCATTCCCGTCAAGTACTTCGTCAGCAATATCCTCAAGCCGCGCGGCAAAACGCTCTTTGAGTGGAAAGAAGACGTCATCCGGCCCCAGCTCGCCGTGTCCAAGATGGTGCGGCCGACGATCAAGATCAGCCAGGATGAATTGAAGAAAGCGTTCGAGGCGCGTTACGGCCCCAAAGTCCAATGCCGGATGATCGTGTTTCTGAAGGGCGACAATACGCACAAGAAAGCCTGGCCAGAAGTCAGCCAGCCATCGGTACAAGGCGAAAACGCGTTTCGGGAATGGGCCCGCAAACAGGCCATACCCGACATCGCCTCCAAAGGCGGCGAAGCGCCGCCGATCCACAAGCATTTTGGCGACGACCGCATCGAAAAAGAAGCGTTCAGCTTGAAAGTCGGCCAAGTAAGCAGCGTGATGCAGATGCCGGACGGCACGCACGTCATACTGAAGTGCGACGCCCACGTGCCCGCGGATATCACCAAACGCCTCGAAGATGACAGCGTGCGCACGGCATTGTATGACGAGCTGTTGGAGATCAAGCTCGTGCAAAGGAATCAAGAAGTGCTCGCCGAGCTGCGGAAACAGGCTGCGCCGCGGATCGAGCTGACCACACAGATGACGCAGCAGACCTTGGAGCGCGAAGTGCTGCGCGAACTCACGCCTCCCGTTGGCAACGTGCCGAAAGCGCCGGGTGTGAAGTAGACTGCATTCGATGAACGAATCAAACACGTGCCCGAATCGCCGTCGTCGACGGCAATTCGGGCATTCTTTTTTTCGAGGCCCCGAGTTACGGCATGTTTTGAAAAAGAGCTTCCGCGTCCTTAATTGCTTCCCGGACTGTAGTGGCAGGATCGGCCCAAGGCAGAGCATTCATGTAATCCGCTTCATTGCGCCATTGTCTGAGCCGTTCAAGCCGTTTGCCGTTCCCTTGGTGTTTCCCTCGTTTCAATAGCTGGCGCAGATTTGCGTGGTCGTCGGCGATTTCCCGCGCCAGAAAGCCAAGATTGCGAACGGCATAGTCTCTCGTCTGACAAAACGCTGCAAAGTACGCTCGGTTAACAGCCGTTCGTTGCAGCGCTTCCGGGTTGGCAGCGGTGGAAGTCTGCTGTTCTTGCAACTTCGCCAAGTCCAAGACAGACTTCCAGTCAAACGACATTCGTGCCTCCGGGGCGCCGGAAATCGGTCGTAATCAATAGGTAGCCCGAGGCAGTTTCGAGCAATCCATCAAACTGGCCGGAGATCCGGTCGATTTCTTCGACGATCCCTGGCTTATATTCCTGCCGGCGCACGTACAGTGTGAGGTATTGGTCGTCGATCTCTGGGTCTTTATAAAGCTGAAGCGAAAGCTCCTCCGTTGCCCCAAAGGCTGCCCGTACCTTCGCGCAGATCCCTGGAACGATTGCGGCCAGATCGGGATGTTCCGCAAAGTACTGTTCAACCTCGGAACGATTCGGCAATAGGACGTTATTTACTTCGCATTGGTCCAATGATCCGGGCTTTGCAACCGAATGTTCCATCGGCTTGAAAACCGTAGGCCCAAGCACTGCTTTGTCAGCCATGAGGCACACTCCAGATTTCACGACATTCTTCCAAGTAATGTTGTCATTGTAACTGGCGGGCTTGTGAGCGGATCATTCATTTCTAATGATTTTTGGACGCGCCCACGCCGGTTTATGCACTATTCTGATAGGACCAACAGATTCCTCGCGTGCGAGACACGACAGGAAGGATGGTCCTGTGCAATCCCCTTGGCCGGTGGTCCGAAACGCTCTGCGCCGGCGGCAATTGCGTCAGCTTTCCGATCACGAATTGCTCGCCCTGTTCTTGGACGAGCGTGAAGAGGAAGCGTTCGGCGCGGTGGTCGGTCGGCACGGCCCCATGGTACTCGGCGTGTGTCGCCGCGTATTGTTGCACGCGCAAGACGCCGAAGACGCGTTTCAAGCCGTGTTCCTGGTGCTCATGCGCAAGGCGGCTTCCATCGTCAAGCGCGACGCCCTGAGCGCCTGGCTTTATGGCGTCGCGTACCGGATCGCGATAAGAGCCAGGATGATGAATGCACGACGGCGGAACAAAGAAGGGGAATTGGGAATGGCGCGCTCGGAAACGAATCACACTCCCACTTGGAACGACTTGGAGCCGCTGCTCGATCAGGAGGTGACCCGGCTGCCCAAGAAATACCAGGTGCCGCTCGTCTTGTGCGAGCTGGAAGGCAAGAGCCGCAAAGACGCGGCGCGGTTGTTGGGCCTGCCGGAGGGCACGTTGTCGAGCCGCTTGGCGCGCGCCCGCGAGTTGCTGCGCGAGCGGATTCGCCGGCGCGGCGTCGCCATCTCCGCAAGCTCCTTGTCGGCGCTCTTGCTGCAAAACGCCACGGCGGCGGTGCCTCCCGCGCTGGCGCGCGGCGCGCTCAAAGCCGCCCTGTCTTTCGAATTGGGCATGGCGACGGCAGGGACGCTGTCCGTCAAGGTGACGGCCCTGGCCCAGTCCGGCTTAAAGTCGTTTCTTTTGCAAAAAATCGCGCTTACTGTAATGCCGGTGCTGCTCCTGGGCATGACCATCGGCGGCACGTTTCTATGGGCGGGCCGTTCCGGTGGCTCACCTTTTGACCAATCCGTTGCCGCCGTGTCGGTAGCGCAAACGGACAGCGAAGAGGATAGAGAGGCTGCGGACGACGAAGAGGAAGGCGCTTGGACAGAGTTTTGCGCTCCAAACGATGAATGGGCAGCCGCGCCTGAGGAGTTGCCGTCCCCCGCGGTTTTGCATGGCGGCACTTGCCGCCCGCGCTCGTGCAAGGGGCCGTGGCGCTGGCGATCCTGGCATCTGGGCGCCGCACGCTGAAAATAGACTCGCTTCGATCACTTTTCATACTCGGAGACTCGCCATGAAACGCTGCCTCGTACATCCTGCGCTCGGTCTCGTCTGTTGCACGGCGTTGTTGCTTAACGCCTCTGCCCAAGAACCCCCGATTTCGCCAAAGAAGCAAAGCGCCAACGATTTGGATGGCTACCGATCCGTGGACACGGCGGTCACCACCAAAATCAAGAAAGGCAGCGCCGTCGTCGCCGGTCAGCCGGGTTATCTCGGCATCCATGCCGTGGCCGGGAGCGACGGAAGAATCGTGGTCGACTCCATCGCGGACGACTCACCCGCCGCCGCCGCCGGGCTCAAGGCCGGCGACGTGCTCGAGCGCTTCGACGAGCGGCCAGTGGCGACGGCCGAGGCGCTGGCCGATCTGCTATTGTCGAAAGGTCCCGGAGATTCCATCAAATTGACGCTGGCACGTGACGGCAAGCCGATGGAGCTGAGTGCACGGCTCGGCGCCGTCAGCCGGCCCATGAAGTTGGCGATGCAGCGCGCCGTCCTGGGAGTGCAAGTCGGCGAACCCAAGGAAAGCGACGATGTCGCCATCACGTTTGTCACCGCAGGCTCTTCGGCCGCCAACGCCGGCCTCAAAGTCGGCGACTTCCTGCTCAAAGTCGACGGTCAACAAATCAATAGCCCCGCCAAACTGCGCGACATCCTCTCGGAACGAAAACCCGGCGACGAAGTGGCCGTGCACTATCGGCGCGGCGACAAAGAAACGGAAGTCAAAGTAAGTTTGTCTGAAGATCAGGGCCAAGGCGGATTTGGCAAGAAAGGCGGCGGCGGCTGGGATAATCGCTCTCTCGGCGCCTGGAAGAAAAATGTCTATCGGCTGGCGGTCGTGGCCATCGAATATTCCGATGCAAGACACAATCCCAAGGTCAAGGCCAAGGATTGGGAAGAATCGCTCTTCAGCGACAAGACCTATCTCAAGGCCAGCGCCACCGGGCAAAAGGTCTTTGGCAGCATGAACGATTACTACCAGGAACAATCGTTCGGCAACCTGCGCGTAACGGGCAAGGTTTTCGACTGGGTCGCGGTCAGCAAGAAACGAAACGAGTATTCGCAAGGAACCGGCACGGCCAACAAGTCCGCGCTCTTGGTCGAAGCCGTGGACAAGCTCTTGGAGCGCGACGGCAAAGACGCCCTCAAGGACTTTGACGGCATCTTCTTTCTCTATGCCGGCGGCCGCGTGCAAACCAATCGCGGCGGGTTGTACTGGCCACACCGCGCCAGCTTCCGCCATCTGGGCAAATCGTGGCCCTATTTCATTTGTCCCGAAGGCGGCGAGCGCATGGGCAATATCAGCGTCATCTGCCATGAGTTCGGCCACATGCTCGGTCTGCCTGACCTCTATGCTCGCCCGGAGAACCCCGGCTCCGAAGGCGTCGGCGTCTGGTGCGCCATGTCGAATCAGGTCGGCAACGGCCGGCCGCAGCATTTCTCCGCCTGGTCGAAAGAGCAACTCGGTTGGATCAAGCCGATCGTCATCGATCCCACCGTGAAGCAAAAGATCATCCTGGCGCCTATCGAGGACTCGGCCAAGGAATGCATCAAGGTACTTGTCCGCCCCGACGGCAGCGAGTACTTACTTTTGGAGAATCGCCGCAAGAAAGGCTTTGACACGGAATTGCCCGGCGAAGGCTTGCTCATTTGGCGCGTCGTGCAGAATAGGCTGATCCTGGAAGAATCGCACGGCGTCGACGGTCCGAGCGGCCCGCGCGTTTTTGTCGGCTCAGTGCCCTACCCCAGCGCGGCCAACAACGCCTTCACGCCGCATACCACGCCGTCCAGCCGGTCGCAACTCGGCGGCGGGCTGCCGGTGCACATCACCAACATCCGCAAGCTA
Source organism: Gemmataceae bacterium (assembly GCA_022614915.1). Taxonomy (GTDB): domain Bacteria; phylum Planctomycetota; class Planctomycetia; order Gemmatales; family Gemmataceae; genus JAKEFD01. The sequence continues at coordinate 6,308 of JAKEHV010000370.1, forward strand.
CCCGATGGCCGGATCACGTTCCACATCGGGTACAAGTACTTGTAGGGCACTGTTTACGTTTAGCGTTCGCTCCGCGCCCTGCCGCGGCGTGACGCACTCGCCGCGACGTGGCATTTTCCAAGCACAAAACGCAAGAGGCTTTTTTTCTAGAAGTTGACGGGTGTTCGATTCACGACTTTCGGCGTCGGCGTGGCTTCGTTTCACGATGTCGCCTCGACAACCTCTGCAAGTCTTCCATCGAGAGCGCGTCGACCCAGGCGTGTCGCTCCTTGGCGTAGTCCCCCTCTCCGGACGAGAATTCCTGAAGAAAACGGATCATCCCGGCGCGGCCCAAACGTTTGCAAAGGGCATCCAAGCCTTGTCGACGAATCTCGTCAATTGTCTGCGGCATCGTCTTGCTCCTTGAGCCAATCGCAAGGATTGGCAACGATCACTTGAAGTTGCGAACGAAAACGTCTTGCCCGTTTCAACAGCCGATCGTCACAGGTAAGGAGTACATCCGACTCGGTCGCTTCTGCCGATGCAATGTGCAACGCGTCCGCAGCCCTGAAGCCGAGTTTCTCCAGTTCACGACCCCGATCGACTACGTCTACTGTCAGCTTAACAAATACATCAGGTCTTTCAAAATCGCCCTGACTTTCGAACAACGTTCAGCATTGGCAATCGCTTGGATTTCGAGAACAGCGATTTCCGACGACGCGAGCGTCCAAAGGCCGTCGTCTATCCTTTGCAGAACGATGCCAACTGCTTCCGCTTCCAATTGAATGCGTGGTTGACTTTGATCATCGAATGGCCGATTGACGCATGACACATCCAGATAAACTTGCAATGCCAACTCCTTGACATGGTTCTCGTTATTGTAAGGTCATGTTCCTTCGCGCACTTGAAGACAGCAAAATCCACTGGGACCTTGTTTGTATCAGGTGAAGAGTTAAGATCGGTAAGCTTCGCGAGACCGATTCGTCACAAGAGTTGCGTGCGCCAATCGGAGATTATCATGAACCGTCGCGATTTTCTCGAAACCGCCGCTGCCGCACTGCCCGCCCAAGCCGCGGCCCAGGACGCGGTCCGGCCGCGCGAGCGCTTGCGCATCACGCGCCTGGAAACCTTTCTCGTCAAGCCGCGCTGGCTGTTCCTCAAGGTGCACACCGACGCAGGCATCATCGGACTGGGCGAGCCGGTGCTCGAAGGCCGCGCCGTCACCTGCCAGGCGGCCGTGCGCGAGATCGAGCCGTACCTTGTGGGCAAGGATCCGCGCCAGGTCGCGCATCACTGGCAAGCGATCTATCGCCATGCGTTTTATCGCGGCGGCCCGCTCCTAACGAGCGTCCTCTCCGGGATCGATATGGCCCTTTGGGACATCAAAGGCAAGGCGCTGGGCGTGCCGGTCTATGAACTCTTCGGCGGGCCGACGCGGCGCAAGGTGCGCGTCTATGCGCACGCGCGCACGCCGACGGAGATTCACCGCCGGCTGGCGCAGGGCTTCACCGCCTTCAAGACCGGGCCCGCCTCGAAGCGCTTGGGCCGTTACATCGAGACGCCGCGGCAAGTGCGCTACGCAGCCGAAAAGTTCGCCGAGCTTCGTCAAGCGGCCGGCGACGACGTCGATATCGGCATCGACTTCCACGGCGCGATCAGTCCGGCGACGGCCAAGCTCCTCATCAAGGCGCTGGAGCCGTATTCGCCCATGTTCGTCGAGGAGCCGTGCCAGTGCCAGAACCACGACATCATGGCGGAGATCGCCCGCGGCACGCAC
>JAKEHV010000371.1 GCA_022614915.1 Gemmataceae bacterium
CTTTTCACTTTGCTGCCTATTCGCCAATCTGAAAAGTGAGGGGGTAGACTTTGCGGCAACTGCTGTACAAGAAATGACTTGCGATTTTTCAACTCACATTTCACATTTTTGCGATTTGATAAGTAGGACGGACTGTCAATCCGTCCTACAAGTCGCTGCTAACGTGTCCAAAATCGGTGCTGTCCCCGCCTATCCCAGCGGGTTCACCCATTCGCCGCCGAAGAGGTCGTTGACATCGTCCGCATTCGGGCCGGTGCTCGTTCTCAGAAACAAATCCAGGCCGCCTTCGCCGTACAGCTCGTCCTTCACTCCGTCGTCGGCGATGGTGCTGGAGTTGAGGTAGACGCCGCCGTTTAGTCCGCCCGCGGCGCCCGTGAGGTGCCCGGCGCGGCTGACGTAATCGAGATCGGTGCGGCCCCATTCGGCCATACATTGTGTCTTCGGCGACGACGTAGGTGTCATTGTTCGCAGTCGGGAAATCGTTCACCGGATTGACGGTGAGCGACACGGTCGCCACGTTGCTTTCGCTGGTGCCGTCGGAGAGCTTGTAGGAGAAACTGTCCGTGCCGTTGTAGTTGGCGTGCGGCGTGTAGATGAACGAGCCGTCCACGTTCATGCCCAGCGTACCGTGGGCCGGGCCGGACACCATGATGATCGTGAGTGGGTTAAGTTCGACGTCGGAGTCATTGAGAAGGATGCCGCTGGGGCCGTCGCCCTGGTTGAATTTGATCTCGCCCGTGAGCGCGGGGGAGGCGCCCTCGCTGTGTTGCTCGAAGGTGGCGGCGAAGCGCAGGACTTTGCCGTCGAAGGCGTACAGCGCCTGGGTGACGGTGAAGTGGCCGGTGAGGGTGTTGGAGCCGCGGCCTTCGCCGGAGACGTCGAGGCCGGGCACGCTCGCGGCCTGGAAAGGCCAGCGCGTGGCGTTGGCGTAAACGCCCGGCGTGAGTGGGGGTGAAGATCAGTCCATTCAGGGCGGCGTTGGCCTCGGCCGGGTCGTCGGCGATGAAGACGACCGACGGACTGTTGTTGAGGTTTTGCGGGTCGGGGAACTCCAGTCCGGCGGTACTTGGCAGGGTCAGGATGCCGTTCTGCACCAAGAGCGCCACCAGCACGCGCGGCGACTCGATGTCAAAGATCGTGATGGCATTGCCGTTGGCCGCGGAGAACGTCAGCGGCGTATCCTCAACGGTCGTCTGCGGACCTGGCAGCGTGAGCTGGATGGGGTCGTCCATGTTCCAGACGGTGAGCGAGACGGTGGCATCCGCGCTGAGGTTTAAGGGGTCGGTGGCGCGGTAAACGAAGCTGTCCGGGCCGAAGTAATTCGGGTCGGGCGTGTAGGTGAAGCCGCCCATGGGGTTGAGGTTTAGCGTGCCGTGCGCCGGACCGCTGACCAGCGACGCCGTTAGCTCGCCGTTCGGGCTGTAGTCATTGCCCAGCACACCGAAGCCGTAGACGGTGAAGGTCTCGTCCTCGCCCACATCGTAGAAGTCGGGCTGCACCACCGGCCCGTTGGAGTCGGTGTCCAGTACGTTCAGCGATGCGGAAGCAGAGACGAATCCGCCCGGATCGGGAACGTAGACGTCAATGAACCCGTAGTTCACCTGCGAAGAGCTGCCCGCGAGGCGGAGCTTGTTGTCCTGGTACACCAGGTCGTAGGCCAGGGAGTCGTTGCGCGGCACGACGAGGCTGTGCATCACCTGCTGGCCTTGCGGCGTGAACTGGACGAGGACAGGCTTGCGGTCGGAATTCTCGATGCTGCCGGCCCCGAAGCCGGCGACGGCAAAGGTATCGCCGGTCATCGCCTGGAGCACCATGGCTTGGTCGTCGCCGCCGAAGTCGTAGGTGATCACGCCGCCGTAGCCGAACGTTTCGTCGAGAGTGCCGTTCGCGTTGAACTGAGCCAGCACCCAGTCATGCGGGTTGTCGGTGGTGGCGCCGAGGGGCTGCACTTTGCCGACGGCCAGGATCTTGCCGTCCGCCCTGTAGATGAAGTCGGTCAGCCCCTCGTAGATTCCAGGCAGGTCGACGGTCGCCATGCCGCCGGTCCCGAAGGTGGCGTCGAGTGTGCCGTCGGTGTTGTAGCGGGCCAGGGCGAGAGCGGAGCTGGAGCTGTTCCCGCCGGCCTGCCCGACCGCCACCAGCTTGCCGTCTGTCTGGGGCACCGCCTCGTAGATCGTGTCGTTATAGAGGAACTCGGTGGTGACTAGCCCGGTCCCGCCCCAGGTCAGATCGTATGCCCCGGAGGCAGTAAGGCGGACCACTGCGAAGTCGCCGAAGTTGGCGTCGCCCAGATCGAGCGTCCCGGCGAGGTAGATCGACCCGCTCGGCCCGAAAGTCAGGTCGTGGACCTCGGCTCGGCAACCGGGAGGGAAATCCAGCAACACTTTGCCGCCGACGCCGAAAGTGTTGTCGAGAGTCCCGTCGGTGTTGAAGCGGAGCACGAACATGTCGGTCTCCGGGCTTCCCCCCTCGGGCGCCGAGTACCCGGCGACGAGAATCTTGCCGTCGTTTTGCGGGAGCACGACCGTCGCCGTGTCGTACCGGTCCGGAGCAGCGTTGGTGACGACCGTTCCACCGTTGAAACTTGTATCGAGTTGGCCGTTTGGCAGGAATCGGGAGACGGCGACGTCGAAAGACCACGGGCTCGGCCCGACGTATTTCAGGCCGGCCGTTACTAACCGACCATCGGGCAGCGTGGCGATCGTTCGCGTCATGTACAACGGGTTGGTCGCCGTCAGCAGCTCGAAAGTGGGCGGAGCATGCGCCTCGGCGTAGATGGTCGCCGACTGGATGCCGTCGGCCTCAGCATCGTCTTGGGCGGTGACGAGGAAATCGACGGATGTCTGCCAGGCGGGGATGACCACATATTGCGGAGCAGTCGCCTCGGTGGTATCGGATGAATAAAGCGTCACCGCCATCGGCCCAGACACGTCGCCGGTGCGAATGACGGTGGCGGTGGTCGCGAGCCCCTCGTCGATCGTGGAGTCAGCCAGCGACAAAAACAGTCCGCTGAGCGCGATGCGGTCTTCCAGCTGCTCAAGCAGAAAGCGGCGGCTGCGGTTTAGTTTGCGGGTAATGGGTGTTGACGGCGAAAGAAGGAAAGCTTCGGCATGAACGACTCCGGGCGGAGGGCGAACGGCGACGGACCTGCCGCCGGGGCGACCGACCGCCACGACGAGGAAACGTGTGCCCGCCCACGCACGTGGAGGGGCGACCAGCGGAATCCCTTCGCCTTCTCCCCTCCCTCAGCAAGAGGGGTGGGGGTGAGGGCTCCAATATCTCCCCTCGCCCTTAGGGAGAGAGGTTGGGGTGAGGGGCCCGCGGGGACTCTGAAGGGATAGAGGGAATCGTCAAAAGTTAGCTCAATATGAGAAAGCCGGCAAATAAATCGTTGTGTAAGAAGGGCTCTGCAACATAATTCACGGCACTTTCGCAAACGGCCTATGCCCAGAGCGGCATGCGCCTCATTCAGCCTCATCCACTTTCCAAATGGCGAAAATGTGAAATGCCAGTGGAAAACTTGTAACTCGCTTCCCAATAATAACTTGTTGCGACGAAGGCACACCCACATTTCAGATTGTGTGTCGATAGGGACAGTGAAAAGTGGTTCTTCGAGTTTGCGCGCGCCAATATCCCAGAGGCATTAGTACGCGAATGCGATCAGCCCGAAGCTGCCGCGGAATTGCTGGCCGTAGGTGCGGCGAGCGCCGCGCGGATGCAACTAGCGATGGTCTCTTAAAGAGGACTTGATTTGATGGCACAGCAGCGTTGACCGTCATGCGGGAGTCTTCGCCAGGGAATCGTCAAACGCGCTCGCGGACAACAAGCCGCGCCAGTCGAGGTGCGTTCGAGTGGAGACAAGGTCGTGCAATGCGACTTTTTCGCTCGGGGAACATAGCCGGAACAAGAACACGGTGTCGGACGCGGGATGCTCGAAGCGCCAGAAGTTGTCCCCGCGCGTTTCGATGAATTGGAGATCCAAAAGCAGGCGACGAAGCTCGGCAAAGGTAACGGAACTGGTTTTCATCTTTCACCCTCCGGCGTCTGCCAGCGCCGCATCCCGGAATCTGCGAAATCGGCGAACCGCCGCGGCATCCAAGATGTTGGCCAGCGGCACAGTCACGGTAAGCGTGCCCGGAGTTCTCGCAAGCGTTCGAGGCTTGTCTGCACGCAATGCCTCTTGAAGGTGAAGCCACCAAGCCCGATCCGACTTCGCGTCGTAAATAACGAGAATCACTGGCAACCGCTCGTTTAACCAGTATATCATGTCGCTCCATTGGGCTGGTGCCGGATCTGGACGTTGACGGCACTGATTAGGCGATGAGCGCGCCGATTCCGGCCCGGCGCTCGGGTCACGTGTCTCCCCTCGCCCTAAGGGAGACGGTCGGGGGTGAGGGGTCGCCGACATCCGCGACCAATGCGTCGCCGCCGGAGTTCCCTTTTTCTTCAAGCAATGGGGCGGCTTCTTCAAGAAACGCAACGGCCGCTCGCTAGAAGGCCGGACGTGGGTGGAAATGCCGGCGCTGGGTGCGCAGAGCGCCGCGCGGATGCCGTTGGCGATGGTTTCTTAAGAATGCCAGGACAAGGTGGCCGGGGCTGGCAACACTCCGGGACGTGCGCAAAAAGGCGCAATGTCATGACATCATGGGATCGCACTGGCGCAGATGCGCTGCACATCTCCCTTTTCAAGGACGCGTCCATAAAAGACTTGCCGCCGAATCCACGTGATTCCGGGGGCAGAATACCGATTGAGAACTAACAACTCGCGACGCGAGCGTCCTCGCTTCGAGCGTCCTCGCGTTGGTCCCGCCACTGGCGGTTCACGGAAAACCGCTGCCGAGCCATTGTGGCCTCGCTTGAAGCGACGAAACAGGGTCGACGCAGTACCGCCGTTTCGAAGATCCGTGCAATACAGGTTGACTGCGTTTAGGGTGTCCTCAACGAGTTGCCGGACGTGAAGACAGAGGCCCAAGTACCGAGTGGCTCTTTGTTCGAGTCTGAGATGCAGAGGCCTTTCGTGATCTTCGTCTGCCAATCCCCATCCAACTGTGATCCAACGATTTCGCGAATCTCGAAACTTAATCGACTTTGTAAGGTGTGTGTGCGCAAGACCATGCCGATACATGTCAAAAAGGAGTCCGAACAGTATTCGATAGCGACTATCGACGCGGCCCAGATAGTCCTTACCGAATCTGACGGCGCTTACGGCCGTGTCCACCTTTCCGCGTTTTCCGCGATAGAGCTTGCCCATCCCATCAATTTCAGCGAAAACGTGCCGAAGGCCAGTGTAATAACGCGCTTCGCCGGGAGGGATCATCGCTTCCTTTTCCAGCGTGTGCTTGATCTGGTCCACAAAAGCCAGTGCTTTCGACACGGAGAAAGTGCGATTGAATTGCGCCTCCGATGTCCTTTCAAAATCTTTTCCCCAGCCGACATCACCCGTCGGAGCCAAAATGTTTCGATATTTTCGGACCTGTCCCATTCGTTTGTTGCTCGAGCTGCGAAAAGTAATTGCGCTAGCCACCTGCCCTGGCATATGCTTCCAACTCCTCAGCTGTTAGCTGGTCCGGCGGAACCAAGCGGTAGTGCTTTTCCTGCGCGACGGCTATCCCCTGCTCGGTCGAGACGAATTCGAACAAGGCGATCAGGTCCGATGCGATGAATTGGCCACCGATAGGTCGGCAAACCAGCGAGGGAAACTTTTTTCGGCACATGGCCACATCTTGCTCAATCTGGACAACGTTCAGTTGATCGTTCCCTCCCTTCACCTGGACGGGAAAGACGTAATGGGCGCCTTTGTGGTCTAAGCCGACATAGATTTCGTCGGTTTCGACTTGTCCCAACTCTGCCACCTGAGTTCGCAAGTGATTTTGCAAGGAATAACAAGTGATGCCCGAAAAGACGTCGATCAACCGGTTGTAACGCAGCTTAGCAAGAAGGGCTTGCTCATCCGAAAGAGCGTACATTTCAATGATGCCAGGAGTCGCATTGGGAATCTTGGTTTCCACGAGCGCTTCGTTTGGCTTGATGATCGGCTGTTTGGAGAGAGCGAAGCAATAACGTCCGCGGCCGGCGGGGCGAATGATCCAGGATTCGCCGGGCGGCGCTTTTTCCTCGACAGTTTTCGGCAAGTTGCCTCGGTAGCGAAAAGTGTAAATCAAATCGCCGAGATTTTTTGGAAGCTTTAGGCTCAATTTCTTGGCAACGCGTTCAATGTCCTCGCGCTCAAATGCGACTTCGCGCATCCCGGTTTGAAAACGGTCGAGAAATATCTTCTCGATGATTCTCACGTAGCGATTGGGCTTTTTCATTGGCTTCGCTTGCGTCCATTGTTCCCGGGCCATTGTAGTACGACGACTTCTTCGCGCAGCTGTTCGCGCGTTGCCGTCGCCAACCGTGTTCTGAATAAATCGATGCCCGCTACTCGGTACCCGAGTGATTCACCGATGTCAGCCAAAAGGTGTCCCGTTCGGATCATGACGCGGAGATAGGAAGCCTGGTCGCCGACCACATAGGCGAGGTAGGCGCCCGGGCGGAGGAACTGCCGGAGACTTGCAAGATGCCGATACATGCCCCCGAAATAGAGCTTCGTGACACGCGCATAAAGACGCTCAAAGCCCGATGTCTTTCCGAGTTCGAGCCGTCGGGCTTCGATAGCGCGTGCAATACGCTGAATCTCCGGATGTTGAGCTACCAGCGCGTCGTCCTGGTCCGTTTTGAAGACGTTTCGCGTATTGGAACGAATGAGTCCTTTTTTGAGGCTGCGCAAGTCGCTTTTGCTTCGGATCATGCCAAGAAGCACGGATTCCAGACGAGTCGTGCGCGTGTAGTCCTTTTCGTTTGGGTACGGCGGAGAGGTGATAACAGCATCGATAGAGCCTGGCTGCAAGTGTTGAGCAAGCGAGCGCGCGTCGGCAAGGCACACCTGCGTCGGCACGACTGCCGCGCCTTCCACGAGCCGAAGATCGTCTGCCATGGCGCGCACTTCGTTTAGCCAAGACGCAATCGCGGCAGCATCCGGTTTTGGTTTGCCAACTCCAACCTCAGGGCCAAAATGCAAGTTTCCAATGGGACCGACAATTGCTTTGGCCAAAGCGAGGCGCAAATGGCTGCGTGTTGACTCATTTCGGCGTCCGTCCAAGCAATCGCGCAAAACGAGCGTCTTATGGAGAGGAAGCGCGCTAATCGAATTGGTCAGTAGAAGTTTCTTAAGTTCCGGGGATAGTTGGCGCAGAACCGGCCGCTCGCGGCCATTGACCCGAAATGGAAATGGATCGTCTTCCAACCCGTCTTGGCGAAGTTTTGCCAACGCCTCGTCTGCAATCTTGCTTGCGTGGCGCAACAAAGTCTGAGGTGACGGACGCCAGTCGGTTTTGACTGAGCTGGCAAAGTGGGCCATTGGGTTCGCTTCGATCCCAAGGCTCGGAATGCCTCTTTTTTTGCATTCCACCAGAGTCGTGCCTGTGCCGCAGAACGGATCGAGGACAAAGTGCTTTTCTGTCACTTCGAACCGCTCAAGGTAGTTGCGGACCAAGTGAGGTGGGAATGACAAAACGAACCGATACCAGTCGTGGACGGGACGGTCGTCGGGATGAATTTTGTTGTCTTCTTTCCGACGGCAGCGAGTGCGTGTGTCCGTTGTCGACATCCATGCCCCCTGATAATGCGTGGAAAACCGTGGTCAGTGTACATCCGGACACAGCGTTTGGCAAGACTCCACGCCAGCACGACCAAACACGCCGCTACCAACCGCCTAAACGTCTCCTCAACTTTCTTCTTCTGAAACTTGTCGCCCTTCTTCTCGATCCCAATCACCCGTTTGGGACCGCAACTCCGCGAAACTCTGTTTCGATGCAATCAGCGAAACGGAGTTTCCAGGAAGGCGTTCCCAAACGGGAGTTGGGGAACCAGATCGAACCGGCGCCAGGCTTTTGCAACTCTCCGCGCGGCGCAGGGCGTCAATCGCGCCGCTCCAATCTAGCCAAGCAATCCCGCCGCCTCCAACCGGTCAAACGTCTCCTCGACCGTCTTGTTCTGAAACTTGTCGCCCTTGAATTCTTGAAACCGGGCGATTACCTTCGCCTTGGGCGGCTTCTTCCCCAGCGTCGCCGACACCTCCCGGAAGGCGTAATCGAGCGTGGCGATGAGTTCGAGATGATCGGGCTTCAAGGGAAGCAAGGCCTTGACCGTGCTTGTGACGGTCTTTTCGAATTGCTGGAGCTTGGCGCCGTGCTTGGCGATCAACTCGTCGCAGAGAGGTCCGGGCGCGTATTTGGAGTATTTCTCGCGATTGAGCGAATCGTCCAAGATCGCCTCGTCGGCCATCAGCCATTCCAAATCGCCGAGGATGTTGCTGCAAAACGGCCCATAATGATAGAGGTCGAACCGATAGCGCATCGGCACGTCGAGCACTTGCAGGAAATAGACGATCTTTTGGACAGCCGTCCGGCCCAGATAGCCGCCCTCTTGTTGAACGACACCAGCAGCCTCTTTAACAACCATGGCCAAAAGGGCATGCTCCCAGGTTCCGGTCAAGTACAAGCTCATGATCGGCCTCCTAGTTTGCGATACTGGTCTCGAGCGAACGACCTAAGGGTAGCGAGCAATTCGTGGTTGCCGCGAGGAATGTCCGCGAAAATGCGGTCTACCTGAAACCGGCGCGGAACCCTGCGCAAGATATGACTCTTTTCTCCTAAGTAATGGGCGACGCCGTCCTTTTCGATGAGAGGAAGCGCGACCAATCCAGTCTCTTCGGCGTCATCCGGCA
>JAKEHV010000048.1 GCA_022614915.1 Gemmataceae bacterium
ATTGATGACACATTAGTGACACCAATTCAATTTCAGAACCTGCCAACCACGATGACTTGACTTTTGATTTCACAATTAGTCGTCTTATGCGGCGAGAACGAAGTACACCCGGTAGTCAACACGGGCACACTGTACCACTAGAATCCCAACCGGAATGAAAGAGCGCAAACCCTTCTTGCTGCGGATCGATCCGGAGTTGTTTGCCGAGCTGGAGCGCTGGGCGGCGGACGAGTTCCGCAGCGTCAACGCGCAGGTCGAGTATTTGCTGAAGGATGCGGTGCAGCGCCGGAAAAAGAACCAACCCAAGAAAGAGGGAAAACCCTCCGAAACGGCAAACTAAGTTATCATCTCACGGATCTTCTCTTCCCTGACCGGCCGGATGATGCCTTTCTCGGTGATAATGCCCGCGATCAAGGCCGCCGGCGTCACGTCAAACGCGGGATTGTAGACCTTGATTCCGTCCGGCGCAATTTGTCGTCCTAGGCCGTGCGTAATTTCCCTGGGGTCGCGCTGCTCGATGGGGATGGCGTCGCCGCTGGCCAGTGAAAGATCGAAGGTGCTCGAAGGCGCGGCGACGTAAAACGGAATGCCGTGCGCCTTGGCCAAGAGCGCCACGCCGTAGGTGCCGATCTTGTTGGCCGTGTCGCCGTTGGCGGCGATGCGGTCGGCCCCAGTGATGACCAGGTGTACGCGCCGCTCGCGCATGACCTGTGCGGCCATGTTGTCACAAATAAGCGTGACATCAATGCCACGCTGCTGTAGCTCCCAGGCGGTGAGCCGCGCCCCTTGGAGAAGGGGCCGGGTCTCGTCGGCAAACACGGCGAACTTCCTCCCCTGTTCGGCGGCGGCAAACATAACAGCCAGCGCCGTGCCATAGTCCGCGGTGGCCAGCCCGCCGGCGTTGCAATGAGTCAAGACGCCTTGCCCTTCCCCAACCAGCGCCGCGCCGTGCGCTCCAATCGCCCGGCATATGCCGCGATCTTCCTCCTCGATCCGCAGCGCTTCCTCGAGCAGCATGCCTCGCAGTTTTTCCGCAGGTAGCTTTTCCAAGTGCCGCTCGACGTGTTTTGCCATGCGCTCCAGGGCCCAAAAAAGGTTGACCGCGGTGGGCCGGCTGGTGCGCAGATAGTCAGTCACTTCGCGCAGCCTTTCCGCGAACGCATTCCGTGGGGCAAACATTCCTGTTTGCCCCATCCCCCGCACCCCCGACTCCTCTCCCTCCAGGGCGAGGGGAGCGGTCGCCTGCCCCACGCCCACGACAACGCCCATGGCCGCAGCGATGCCAATGGCCGGCGCCCCGCGCACGCGCAACATGCGGATCGCTTCCCAGACTTCTTCGACCGTGCGGCAATCGCGGTACTCCACCTGCGTGGGCAAAAGCGTTTGGTCGAGGAGACGGACGAAGCCGGCGGCGTCGCCGATCCATTCGATGGTGCGTGGAGGTTGGCTCATGACTCGTTCAGAATTCGTAACGCGTCGTCGTGCAAGACGCCGTTGGAAGCGAGCACGTCCGGCGCCTCGATGTTCAGCACCCCTTGCCAGTTCGAGATTCTGCCACCCGCTTCTTGCACAATCGGCACCAGCGCGCCCAAGTCCCAAGGTTTGACGCCGTGCTCGACCATCAAATCGCCGCCGCCTTGCGCGACAAGTGCGAAGCCGTAGAAATCGCCGAAGCCGCGCTGGCGCTGCGTCTGTTTCAGCAAGCGGATGAACTGTTTCTCACGGCCGGCTTTTTCGAACCAGATGAAGCTCGAGTAGTAAATGTCGGCGTCTTTCAGTTGAGCGATCTTGGACACGTGAATGGGCCGATCGTCGCGGAATGCGCCGTCGCCGCGCAGTGCTCGATACGTATTCCCTAAGGCCGGCGCAAAGGCGACACCGGCGATGAGTTCCCGGTTGTATTCCAATCCCACGAGCGTGGCCCAAAGCGGCACGCCGCGCACAAAGCTGCGCGTGCCGTCGACGGGGTCGATGATCCAGCGAAAGCCGGAATCGCCGGGCGTCGCGCCGGATTCCTCGCCGAGGAAGCCGTCGCGCGCGAACTTGCCGAGCAAGTTCGTCCGCAAGAGCTCTTCCGCGCCGCGGTCGGCCAGGGTGACAGGCGTCTGGTCGGCTTTCCATTCGACGGCGATGTTCCGATCGAAGTGCTGTAGCGCGAACCGGCCCGCCTGATGTGCGGCTTCGATGGCAGTTTCATACCTCGACCGCCATTCCGGGTTCACTGAACGTTCCTCATGTTTACGTTTCGCGCTCACAGCATTTTTGTCGCGCCGAGGTATCTGTGAGCGCGAAACGTAAACAGCCGGCGCGCGACGTAAACGCGCGCGAATCGTACGACGTCTATTTTAGCCTGAATGGAGAGGTATTCTCGGTGACCGCCGGCGGAGTTTCATACGGCAGAGCTTTCAAAAACTCCACCAGATCGTCGATCTCCGCTTTGGCCAGCTGGCTGGTTTTGCCGTGCCTGTCTCCCTTGTTGAAAGCGGTCAACACTTCGTGCAGCGTCTTCGCTTTGCCGTGGTGCAGGTAAGGCGCGGTCCGATATATGCCCAAAAGCGTCGGCGTGTCATACTTGGCCCCCATCTTTTCGGTGGGGTCGTCGTTGCCGGTGCCCACGTCGTGCAGCTTGTACGGCTTCTGCAAGGTGCTGTCCGTGAAATAGGGGCCGCTGTGGCACGTCGCGCAACCCAGTTCTTTGCGGAAGAATAGCGCTTTACCGCGCTGGGCCGCTTCCGACAGCTTGCCGGGCGCGGCAACGTGCGGCGACAGCGGAAAATCAAACGCATTGCAATAGATCGCCAAAGCGTCCAGGTCCTTCGATTTGCCTGACGTGACCACATCCAACTCGACCGGCTCAAAACCCTTCTTCGCTTTGAGCGGTCCTTTCATCAGCCCAATGCCCTGCATGAGTTGGCTGCGAATGGTGAATTCAAAGTCCTGCGTTTCGTCGCGGTCTGCCGACCAGTGCAACGGCTGCGTGTGTGCCAGCCCCAACAACGCGGTCGTCTCGCGCTTACCCTCGGGCTGCTGCCAAACGCGAGCGTCGTGATGACCGTCGGGATGGCACGACGAGCAGGCAATCCAGCGGCGGCTGGTCATGGGGGACAGCGAGGAGTTGAAAAGGATCTTGCCGCGGACCCACTCCGGCGTCTTGGGCGGCTCGCACACGGGAATCATCGCCAGCTTTTTCATCGAGTTCACCGCGTAGGCCGTGACCGCGAAGTCCATGGCGTTGTAGATGTACAGCGTTTGGCCGTCGGGGCTGACGCGAACCGCGCGCGGGTTCTTGCCGATCTGTGTCGGCAAGCTGTCGCGGTCGATTTCGTTGTAGTCGTCGTCGATCACCGTGCACACGTTCATGTCGTTGGTGCCGGCGTAGATGACAAACATCTTCTTGCCGTCCGGCGTCATGGCCGCTTCCCAGGGATTGCAGGTCACATAGATGCCGTTGAACGTGTCCATGCGGAAGGAGGTTCGGCGCTTGTCATCGCCCGGCCTGAGGTCGATGATCGAAAGCTGCGGGAAAATCGAGCCGGCGCCGTGGTTGACCGTGACGCGCGAGCGGATGTGCGCCAGGTACGCCTTCGGGCGGTTAGGATGCAGCAGGACATGCCGGCACAGATTGTCCGTGTCGTGGCCATTCCAGGAATCGACGACTTTGCCGCTGGCCAGATCGACTGCGCGCAGAATGCCGGTGTAAAACTCGCTCACGTAGACGCGGTTTTCCGTTGGGCTGTGAGCGATGCCGCGCACATGCGAGCCGACTTTGATTTCGCGAACCACGCTTTGCTTGTCGAGATCCAATTCGCTGACAATGCCGGGGTACTCGTGCGTGACCCATGCGGTTTTGCCTTGGGGATCGGCGACGACGCCATAGGGCTCGTGCGCGACGGGTAATTTCTTATCCACAGTGCCGGTCGAAGCGTCGAAGAAAACCACGGCGTTGTCGCGATAAAGTGTGACCACGGCGCGCGGGCCGTTGCCGATCCAGGACACGCCTTCGGGCTTTTCGCCGACCTTGATTTCGCGCACGGCCTTCTTGGTCGCCGTATCAACGACGGTTACGGTGCCGTTGTCCGTATTGGCGACCAGCAGCCATTTGCTGTCGGGGGAGACGTCGAGCAGGCTGTTACTGGAGCCAGCACAGACCATGGAAGGAAAAACAAGTACCAAGACAACAAGAAAGGATTTCATAGACCCCCCTGATTTATCGTTTCGCGCTCGAACAATGCCTTGCGGTGGCGCGGCGCTGCGAGCGCGAAGCGATGAATCAAAACAAAGCAATTCACATCGATACTTTCGCCGGCGTTGCGGCCCGCGCGCGCTGGGCCTCAGTCTTTTTCTCGCGGCGTTGCAGGGACGCTTGGATAAACCCGCGGAACAAGGGATGCGCTCGCGTCGGCTTCGACTTAAACTCCGGATGGCATTGCACCGCCAGAAACCACGGATGGTCGCGCAATTCCACAACCTCGACCAGTTGGCCGTTGGGGCTCGTGCCGGTAACTTCCAGCCCGTTGGCGGCGAACTGCTGGCGAAACTGATTGTTGAACTCGTAGCGGTGCCGGTGCCGTTCGTGCACGAGCAAGCTGCCGTAAGCCTTGTGCGCTTTGCTCCCTTCCGTCAAGTTGCACGGATAGCTTCCCAGGCGCATGGTGCCGCCCTTGTCCACGATTGCATATTGATCGTCGAGCATGCACACGACGGGGTATGGGCAATTGCGGTCGAACTCCGTGCTGTTGGCGTCCTCGAGGCCCACGACGTTGCGCGCGAACTCGATGACCGCGCATTGCAGGCCGAGGCAAATGCCGAAAAACGGGACTTTGCGCTCGCGGGCGTAGCGGATGGCGTCGATCTTGCCGAGGGAGCCGCGATAGTCGAAGCCGCCGGGCACGAGGATGCCGTCGAGTCCGGACAGGACGCGCTCGGCCCCTTCGCGCTCGACTTCCTCCGCTTCGATTCGCCTCACGACGACGCGCGTGGCCAGGGCAATGCCGGCATGATCGAGCGATTCGCAAATGGACTTGTAGGCGTCTTTGTGCTTGATGTATTTGCCGACGACGCCGACAGTGACTTCGTGGGCCGGGTTCTTGATGCGCTGCAGCATGTCGCGCCAATCGGCGATTTGCAAAGGCTTAGCCTTGAGATCGAGCTTTTCCACGATTAAGTCGTCGAGCTTGTTTTCCACCAGGCTGAGCGGCACTTCGTAAATGCTGACTTCCTTGTCGCGCTCCTCGATGACCGCGCGTTTTTCGACGTTGCAGAACAGGGCGATTTTCTCCGCGTCTTCCTTGGCCAACTCGCGCTCCGTGCGGCAGATCAAGATGTCGGGCTGGATGCCGATTTGCCGGAGGCGCTCGACGGAGTGCTGCGTCGGCTTGGTCTTGGCCTCGCCGGCGGCTTTCAAGAACGGCACCAGCGTCAAGTGAATGTACAGGACATTCGCTTTGCCCAAATCGAGCGCGACTTGCCGGATCGCTTCAAGGAACGGCAAACCTTCGATGTCGCCGACGGTGCCGCCGACTTCGGTGATGACAACGTCCACGTCGTCGGCCACAAGCTTGCGGACCGCGCCTTTGATTTCATCGGTCACGTGCGGAATGACTTGCACCGTGCGGCCCAGGTAGTCGCCTTTGCGCTCTTTCTGAATGACCGAGAGGTAGATCTTTCCGGTGGTGAAATTGCAGTCGCGGCTCAAGGGGGCGTTGGTGAAGCGCTCGTAGTGCCCCAGATCGAGGTCCGTCTCCGAGCCGTCGTCGAGGACATAGACTTCGCCGTGTTGATAGGGGCTCATGGTGCCCGGATCGACGTTGATGTAGGGATCGAATTTTTGCAGCCGCACCCTGAGTCCGCGGCGTTCGAGCAAGAGGCCAATGGACGCACAAGTAAGTCCCTTGCCGAGCGAACTCACCACGCCGCCGGTCACGAAAATATGCTTGGCCACGCCGAATTCCTCCATGCCCAAAAAAATAAGCCCATTGGGGGGACGACACGCCCAAGGTTCATCATAGCGTGGAAGCGGGAGGCAGCCAACAAGGGATGCCGATTCATCGTTTCGCGCTCACAAAGTCTAAGCGGCGGCATGGCATTCTCCGAGCGCGAAACGATGAATCAGGCCGCGGCGGGGAACAACTTTCGATAGGTCTCCACGAAACGCCGGTAGTCCTCGGATGTATCCACGCCGCGCGCCGCATGCGGGACTACGCCAACTTGAATGGAACGACTCATGGCCAGCACCCGCAGCTGTTCGAGCTTTTCGATCTGCTCAAGTGCACAGGGCGGCTGCTTCGCCAAATGCAGCAAGAACGATCGGCGATAGGCGTACAAGCCGATGTGCTGCAAAAACATCTCAGCGTTCGTCGCGAAATCAGGCTGGCCGTCGCGCACGAAGGGGAGGGGGCTTCGGCTGAAGTACAGGGCCCGGCCCAAGCTGTCGCGTACGACTTTGACGCAGTTGGGGTCGCGCCATTGTTCTTCGCTCGTGATCGGAACGGCCAACGTCGCCATCGGAGACGATTGGTCTTTCTGCAATAGCTGCGGCAAGAGGTCGAGAACCGCGGGGTCAATCAGCGGCTCATCCCCTTGCAGATTCACGATGATTTCCACATCCAGACCGGCGGCGACTTCGGCGACCCGGTCCGTGCCGCTAGCATGATCGGCGCGGGTTATGGCCACGCGGCCGTCGAATTCTTTGACCGCATGGGCGATGCGTTCATCGTCCGTCGCGACGATGACTTCTTTCGCCTTGGTGCGGCACGCTTGCTCATAGACGTGTTGAACGAGGTATTTGCCGGTTTCCTTGAGCAAAGGCTTCGCGGGCAGCCGGCTGGACCCATACCGCGCGGGGATGACGATGGCGAACTGCATGGCGACCTCCTTGTCGCTTTGATTGACTCGAAGATTGTGCACTTTTGACGTAAATGGGACAAGAGGAGCCTTGAGATCATCGAGTTCGATCATCTTGCCGCCATGCAAATCCGGTCCCAAACACAGCTCCAGCCGCCGCGAAGAAACAGCAAAGCGAGCAGCGCGTCATTCCCTAACTACCGAGCGTTCCAGCTCGGGATAACGCTTACCTTTCGATTTTGCTCAGCTGATCGCGAATTTTCTTGTGGGCCTTCGACTTGCCCCGCGCCAACAGCCGCGCTTCGCCCAGCGTCAGGCCGGGATCGGGAAACGGCAGGCGTTCGAGCGCGAGCGGCAGCTCCTCGACCAGGCGATAGCGGCCTTGCGCCAATGTGACTTCAATGCCGACCATGCGCAGAGCTTCCAGGTCGCGATAGAAGCCGCGCACGCCCAGTCGCAGCTTCTTGGTGATCTGGAGCCGCGTGGGCGCGCCATTGCCGATGAACTTAAGCAGGCGGTACAAGCGCGCGGCGCGCTCGGACGTGACGGCGCCGGTCGCGGGCCCGTTGTTGGATTTTCGTTTGGCCATGGCAGACAGTTCCTGGACCACCAACAGCTGCTCTAACCCCGGTTACGAACACGGAATAGAAAGTGATGGTAGGCGGGCGCGGAAGGGAAATCAAGAATCACCTGAAAAGTCATGGCAGCTTGCTCAGCTTTCCGATTAATCCCTTGCTCGCGCGTCGGGCTCATGCGATTAATCCCTTGCTTGCGCGGCGGTCTCATGTGATTAATCTGCGGAGCCCGACACGTAATCGACGGATCAATGGCGCGTCCAATCGACAAGGGAACCGTCATGCAAATGCCTTCGCAGCTGGATTATCTTGTCATTGCCGCTCATCCGGACGACGCCGAAATAGGCGTGGGCGGCGCCATATTAGGTCTCAAGGCAAAGGGCGCTTCGGTGGGCATTCTCGATTTGACCGATGGCGAGCCGACGCCGCATGGTTCTTTGGAGATCCGCGCCAAGGAAACGGCGGCAGCGACGGCGCTCCTCGGCGTCGATTGGCGCGGCAACTTGGGCTTGACCAACCGCTCGCTCACGGCGGACCTGGGGTCGCGGCACAAGTTAGCGGGCAATCTGCGTCAAGTTCGCCCGCGCGTGCTCATCACCCACTATTGGGAAGACGCCCATCCGGATCACGTCGCCGCCAGCGCGCTGGTCGACGCTGCGCGGTTTTGGGCGAAGCTGACCAAGACGGACCTGCCCGGCGCGCCGCATTTCCCTGAAAAGATCGTCTACTTTTTCAGCATGCACTTGCGTCTGCACGTGCCGCCGTCGTTTGTCGTGGATGTGACGGCCCAGCATGAGCAAAAGCTGAAAGCCTTGGCCTGCTATCATTCCCAATTCATCGCCGGGCGTCCCACGACGCCGCCAACTATCTTCGACGACCTTCGCGATAGGGCTCGCTACTGGGGTTGGACCATTGGCGTTGGCTTCGGCGAGCCCTTTCTTTGCCGCGAGGAAGTCGGCCTACGCAGCCTGCTCGACCTTTTGTAGCACGACTCTTGTACCGCAGGCTTTAGCCTGCGGATTCGCCGCACCCCAAAAGGGCGCGGACACAACAGAATAGGCAAGTTATTCGGTCCGTTCGAGAAGGTCCTTGCACTTTCCCAGTTTCTCTTTTTGCATCCGTAAAAGTCCCTTCACCTTAAAGGTCGATAGGTAAGGAAAGAAATCGCCGTAAAGTCCGGTGTCCGCCCCACGATAGCGCGGGAGGTGGCCTTTGGAAGACTTCAACGTCTTGGCGCTCATCAAAGGTCAGGAGCATTACATCTTCGTTTACGACGACGGGAGCCAGGACGAGCTGGTCGACGTTTTTCGCGATCTCGCCGCCGATCCGCACCACAGCCTAAACTGGTTCGACGCCTTGGTGCTCACCAAGAAAGCCCGCGAGCAAAACTCCGAGCGGGCGGACGCGGGCTTGGAACTGCCGAAGTCGCGCATTTGACCAACTGGGGCCGAGTCCATGGATGAAGCATTGGCCGAATTCTTGCGTCACCTGGCTCTGGAGAAAAACGCGTCGGCCTTGACCGTGAAGTCGTATCGCGAGGACTTGACCCAAGCGATTACGTATTGGCAGGCGAAGCAGCCGGGCCAGGTGACCACGCGCCAGGCGCGGGCCTTCGCGGCGTGGCTGCACGATCAGGGCTACTCGAAAGCCACGATCGCCCGCCGCATCGCCGCCGTGCGCTCGTGGTTCAAATTCTTGTGTCGCCAAGGCCTATTGGACGCGAACCCGGCGGACGGTCTGCGCAACCCTCGGCAAGAGAAGAAACTGCCGCGCTTTCTTACCGAAGAAGGACTGGCAAAGTTGTTGCAAACGCCCAAGACGGGAACATGGTCCGGACAACGCGATCAGGCGATACTCGAGGGGCTCTACTCGGCGGGTCTGCGCGTCAGCGAACTCACCGGGCTAAACGTCGGCGACCTGGACTTGGAATCCGGCAGCGCCATCGTGCGCGGCAAAGGCAAGAAGGAACGGCTGGTCTTCTTCGGTCCGGACGCCGTCCAAGCGTTGTGGCGCTGGCTCGCAAGCCGTGAACGCAAGCTCGCGCAGAAATCGCCTGGCCGCAAACCGGCAGAGGCGCTGTTCCTTAACAAGAACGGCACGCGGCTGACCTCGCGCAGTGTAGGCCGGCTATTGGAAAAGTACCTGGCGCTGGCCGGTTTGGACCCCAAGGCCTCGCCGCACAGCTTGCGGCACAGTTTCGCGACGCATTTGTTGGACCACGGCGCCGACATACGCAGCGTGCAGGAATTGCTGGGTCATCGCAGCCTGGGAACTACGCAAGTTTACACCCACGTGACCACGAAACGTTTGAAGGACAGCTACGACAAGGCCCATCCGCGGGCGAAGTAGAGTCAGAGGTCAGGGGTCAGAAGTCAGGAGTCAGGAGTCAGGGGAACCCACTTTTTGAGGATAGGTACATGATAGGCCGGCACATTTCTTGGCTATTGGCGCTTGGGCATGTCGCATTGCTGACCGCGCCGCTCGCTGCCCAGGAAACAATCAAGTGGCGTCCCGATTACAATGCTGCCCGCAAAGAAGCGCAAGACAAGGGCTTGCCGCTGGTTCTCGATTTCGGCACGCAGAGCTGTTTTTGGTGCCGCAAGTTGGACGAGACCACGTTTCGCGATCCCAAGGTGATCGGCGTAATGAACGAGCGCTTCGTTGCCATCAAGATCGACGCCGAGCGCGATCCGGCGCTGACTTCGTCGCTGCGAATTACGGCCTTTCCCACGCTCGTGTTGGCCGCGCCCGACGGCAAAATCCTGGCCGCAATCGAAGGATACCAAGACGCCGCCCGCTTTTACGAAAGCCTGCACCGAGCGTTAGCGGTGCTGAGCCCGCCGGAATGGATGGAGCGCGACTACAAACTCGCGCTACAATGGCTGCAGAAGGAAGAATATGGCCAGGCCATCAACGCCCTGCGCAACATCGTCGCCGACGGCAAAGTCCGGCCGCTGCAAATAAACGCGCAACGGCTGCTGGACGACCTGGAGCGAAAGGCCGCTTTGCAGCTCGCCAAAGCCAAGGAGCTTCAAGATAAGGGCCAGAGCGAAGAGGCCAATAAACAGCTAGCGGAAATCGTGCGCAACTTCCCCGGCTTGAAAGCATCACATGCGGCAGCCGAGCACTTGGCCAAGGGGGCGCGGAGGCCCGAAGCAGGCAACGAGCTTCGCACCAGGCGGGCCGGCGAGCTCCTAACGCAAGCGCGCGACTTCTTTAAGAATCGCGAGTTCATTCTCTGCCTCGACCGCTGCGAAGTGCTCGCCGCCAGCTACGGCGATTTGATTGAGGGACAAGAAGCCGCACGCATCGCTAGTGAAGTCCGCGCCAACACGGAATGGCTGCAGAACGCCGCCGATACGCTCGCCGACCGGCTCGGCGGCCTATATCTCGCGCTCGCCGACGCGCATCTTAGGCGCGGAAATCACCAGCAAGGCGAGTTCTATTTACAGCGCGTCGTCCAAGCATTTCCTGGATCGAGGCAAGCCGAGGCGGCGCAGATCCGCCTGAGCCAGCTGCAAGGACACTCTCCCGACACGCGCCCATCGCGCTAGGAAGTGTCAACACTAGCCCGACGCGCGAGCAAGGGACTGTTAATACTAGCCCGACGCGCGAGCAAGGGACTGTTAATACTAGCCCGACGCGCGAGCAAGGGACTGTTAACTATCCCTCGCTCGCGCGTCGGGCTAGTGTTAACAGGTCCGCCGTAGAATCCTCTTGCAATCATCGCAACACAGAGCATACTTAAGTGGATAGGGGGGAGCTAATGCCAGACCCGGTCCGCTGTCCAGGTCCAATCCAACGCCGTGAGTTTCTCAAGGTCGGCGCCGATCGCGGAATTAGCGTAGTTCTTGCTTCTTAAAGTCATGCGTACCATCGGACGATTCCTGGTCCGACATCCGCGCTGGCTCGTCGTTTTTGCGATCATCGCCGCCATAGGCACTTGGATCGGTTTCAGTGTCCAAAAAGTCCGCATGGTGGCCGCGAGATCCCAAGACATCTGAAACCTGAAGCAACTCGCGCTGGCGGTCGTCAGCTATCACCATAAACACGGCCATTTGCCGCCGCCGTATCTGGCCGACGATGAAGGCCGGCCGATGCACAGTTGGCGCGTTTTGCTGCTGTCCTTCCTCGAGCAGCAAGAACTCTTCCAACAATACGACTTCTCCGAACCCTGGGACGGTCCCAACAATCGCAAGCTGGCCGACCGCATGCCGCAACTCTTCTGCTTTCCCGGTACGCACCAACCCGGCAACACCATGACGAATTACTTCGCCGTGATCGGACCGCGGACGGCTTGGCCCGGATCGAAGAAAGTGATTTTGAAAGACGTCAAAGATGGCTCATCCAACACCATCTTGATTGTTGAGAGCCAAAGCGCCCGTATTCACTGGATGGAGCCGCGCGATTTATCGTTTGAAACGGTGAACATGGAGAAAAGCGATCCGGCCGGGGTCAACAGCCCCTACGGTCCGCCCGCAGTGGCAATGCTCGACGGTGCAGTCCAGAGCTTGAATCTGGGTCTGAAACCGGCGACGTTACGCGCAATGCTCACCATCGATGGCGGCGAAGAGTTGCGTCACGACGAAAAGGAAGAATTGGTTTTGTTGCCCAAGGGCAGGGAGGGTCCGCCGAATGCGAAGTAGTCGTCACTTTGTTTTCAACACCTCATGCTTGGACAACGTCATCGTCCGCACGGCAATGCCCGCATCGCCGGCGCTTGTGATTTGGTGGTGCGTGGGCACATCCCAGTCGCCGACGCGTTCCCAGCGGGTCTGCACTGTCTCCGTTCGCAAAAGGCGTCCGGTCGCGGCATCCCAATATTGCACAAGGTAGCTGCGCGGCAAGAACCGGCCTTGTGCGTTCTTGTCGTTTTCCAGCACCGTGATCGTCATGTTTTCCTTGCCCATATGTCGATTCACCACCACGATCTGCTTGTCTTTGACTCGATAACTGGAAGCGAACTTGCCGCCGTCAATGAGCAACAGCCGGCCCAAGGGATCTTCCGCTTTGCCTTCCGCAAACCGGACAGCGGGCTTCGCCCCTTTGGAAGCAGGGGAGGGAAGCCGATGCATGGCGATGGAAGCAAGCTGATCCTCGATCCATGTGCTCACAGACTCTTGCCGATTCGAATCGTCGTCCAAAAAGGTCACTTCACCGTTGTTATCAATCGATACCGAGCCCTCAAAAGGCCGGCCCGCGAGATTGCCTTTGATCTTCGCTTGGAAACCCGGAAACGCGCGCCACTGAGCCCGGGCGGCGACCGCTTCCTCGAATAGAGCCGCCGCAGCGGCATCAACATCCTTGCGCGCCAGCGGCCAGGTGAACGCGACCGTGGCAAACTCGCGAATCTCCTCGTATTTCTTGCCGGCATGCTCTCCCGCTTGCTTGCGCGTATTGCGCGTGTAAACGGCATAGACCCCGGGCACGCTGGGCTTCCAGGACGCTTCGCCCTTGTCATTGGCGACGAGTTTGGTGTTGGCCAGCGACGCATCCACGGTGATGAACTCCGCCCCCGGCATAGGTTTGCCGTCCATAAGCGCGGTGAAACGCACCTCGTCCTTGGTAAACGTAGCGGCGACCTCTAACGGCAGCTTGCCCAAGGACTGCATTTTGTTCAGCTCGTCGGGCTCTCCGGCAAGTGCCTTGGGAAAATGGCGCAGCAAGAACGCCGTCTGTTTTTCGCTGCCCAGGACGCCATAGGTGCAGGCGCCGACGACACAGAGACTGCTGGTCGTAGGCACGTGCGCCCGCAATCGATCCGGCGTCGTATGCGCCTTGAGCGGCTCGAACTTGCCCGGCGTCCTCTGTAGCCAAAGTTCGGTGTGCGCGATTTTCGCAATGAAGCGCGGATCGCCGGCCTCGGCCAGCTCGCTGAAATAAACTTCTGCGAAGCGCCCGCCCTCCGCGGCGGGCAGAATGCGAACAAAAAGAAAGTGAGCCTGTGTGATGGAAGCGAAGAACACACTAACAACAACCGCAAGGAAGAAATGTCGCTGCATCATCGGAATTCCTTCGAGTTTGGATGCTGAGCAAATACTAACGCGCACGTGGCTTGGTTTCCATCATGGAACGCGTGCAAATATTTGCGAGAAATTCATCTAAGAACCGTTGAAATTGTGTTCTTCGACTTTGACCCGGACGAGGGCGACATCTTAGGATAGAATTCCGTTCCTGTCCTTCGTGTTGCATTACGGCTTTGGCGCTGTGGTCAGGAGCGGAATCCTGACCTACGACGTCCCCGCGAGGGGCAACTGCAACTTGACAGTTTGGGCAACTTTCATTAGAGGAGAGAATCTTTTCGCACGGCAGCCGGGTAGGAGAAAGGATTCTCTCCTTATGTCCGTCTCAGAGCCTTCTCGCGATGCTTGTGTGGGCGCTCATGTGGCCGGCCTGGCTGTGTTGCGCGCCGACCTTGCCCAGATTGCACAACTTAGGAAAGCGCCGGGCAAAGTCGGCAGCCAGCCCATTCCTCCGATGCTGCTCAAACACTCGGAAGAGCAGACCGTGGCGGGCCTGGCCGCGGTGCTGCGGGTCATCGATCAAAACAACTGGCACGAACGATCCTTTGCCGATTGGGGCGCGATCGCGGCGCCTAATCTGTTTGGCCGGTTCATAACTGCCGACTGTCTGCGCCGCTTCAAGAAAGACGGCGCCTGGGGCATGTCGCCGCACGCGGTTCCGCATGGTTCCTTGCACGCCCTCTCGGGAACAATCAGCCAAGCCCTCACCATGCACGGTCCCAATTTCGGCGTCGGCGGCGGCCCGCAGGCCACCGCGGATGCCTTTCTTTTGGCGGCCGCGCTCCTTTCCGAAGGCGTCGTGCCCGGCCTCTTTGTGGTGCTGACTGGTTTCGAGCCCGAGCTGCTTCCGCAAGATCTCTCGTTTAGTCGCCCTGGCTCATATTGCTTGGCGGTCGCGCTGGCGCTCGTGCGCGATCCGGACCCGTCGGTCGTCGCTTCCTTGCAGATTGGGGTCAGCAGCGTGGCCCATGCTTTCGGGACGGCCGGCAAACAGGAATGTTCGCCCCATGAAGAGGGCAAACAGGAATGTTCGCCCCACAATGGGGACTATTGCTGGCCGCACTTTGTCGCCGCTCTGGAAACTGAAATTGTGGCGCGGCAATGGCGCTTGCCCGGTGGAGGCTGGCTGGCGATTTCGAGGCGCTCGGAAAGGAGTCAACGTGCGGCGTGAACCCGTCGTCATCACCGGCATCGGTGCGGCCACTCCGTTGGGGAATTCCTACGAAGACATCGCCGACAGTTTGCTCGTGGGCCGATCCGGAGTGCGCACGATCACGGCTTTCTCGGTCGCCGATCACGCAGCGCAAATTGCCGGCGTTGTCGAGAAGATACCTAGCCACGATGCATCTCCCCTCGCCCCTCAGGGGAGAGGGGTAAGGGGTGAGGGGGATTTCGACCAACTTCCGCCGATAGACCAGCTCGGCCTGTGGTGTTCGACGGCGGCGCTGCGCGATTCAGGTTGGTGGGAAAAGCGGAACTCCAAGCGCATTGGCATAGTCCTGGGCGCTGCCGCCGAATGGACCAGCGTCTGGGAATGGGACGGCTTGGCGGGCGGCGAGCGCGTGCATCAGCCACAGACACATGTGCCGCCTCTGGTCCAGCGCCTGTGCCGGCGGTTGGACCTGTCGGGTCCGGTGGTCAACGTTTCCGCCGCCTGCGCCAGCGGCAACTATGCCATCGCGTTGGCGCGGCGCTGGCTCGAACTCGGCTGGGCCGACGTTTGTTTGGCAGGCGGCTGCGATATGGCCCTGACGCCGATGACTTTGGCCGCGTTCGGCAATCTCCGTGCTCTTTCCCGCCGCAACGACGCGCCTCAGTGCGCTTCGCGTCCATTCGATCTGGACCGCGACGGCTTCGTCATGGCCGAAGGCGGCGTCGTATTCGTCTTGGAAAGAATGAGCACAGCGCGGCAACGCTCCGCCCGCGTGTATGCCGAAGTCGCCGGCTGCGGCGCCAGCAGCGACGCCTTTCACATGGTCATTCCCAGTTCCGATCCCAAGCCGGCGAGCATCGCCATCCGGCAGGCGCTCGCAGATGCGCAGGTAAATCCCGCGGACGTTGATTACATCAATGCCCACGCGACCAGCACGCCGGTCGGCGACATCGCGGAAGCAAAATCGCTGCGGCTCGTTTTCGGCTCCGCGCTCGATATGATCCCGGTCAGCTCGACCAAAAGCATGACCGGCCATTTGCTCACGGGCGCGGCGGCCTTCGAAGCGTTGGCGTGCATCGTCGCCATGGAGCGCAAAGCCGTGCCGCCGACGATCAACCTCGATAAACCCGATCCGGAGTGCGCCGTCTGTCATGTGCCGAACCAAGCGCAAGCTCGGCCCGTGCGCACAACACTCTCCAATTCCTTCGGCTTCGGCGGCAGCAACACGACGTTGATCTTGCGAGCGGCTTAGCGGCTTTTGACCTGTGGTGAGCACGACTAAACTCTACCAGCGCTCATAGATATTGCCGGGCAGCCGTCGCAGCGCGCGCTTCATTTCCAGCTTCATCAAGACGCCGCTGAGGGACGCCATCGGTTTTTCCGTGTGCACGCAAATGTCGTCCACCGTGCGTGGCTCGCCGAGGAACTCCCAAATCGCACGTTCCAAGTCGTCCAGGCCGGGCGGCGCTACGCTCGTTTCGGGCAGCGCCGGTGTTTTTTCAAGCAACGGCGCGATGCCTTCCAGGTCCTCCAAAACGTCACGGGCTTGGCGGACCAGCTTGGCGCCCTCGCGCAACAGCTTCAACGTACCGCCGCTCGTGGGGCTGTCCACTTGGCCGGGCACGGCGAACACTTCCCGGCCTTGCTCCGCCGCGTGCCGGGCCGTGATGAGCGCGCCGCTCTTCTCGTTTGCCTCGACGACAATCACGGCGCGGCTCAGGCCGCTGATGATGCGATTGCGCGCCGGAAACATTTCGGCCATGGGCGCCATCTGCATCGGCTGTTCACAAACGAGTGCGCCCAAGCGTGCAATCTCGTCGGCCAGATCGTTGTGTTCCGGCGGATACACTTTCGCCAGGCCGCCCGCGAGCACTGCCCAGGTTTTGCCCTTGGCCTCCAAGGCGCCGCGGTGTGCGCAGGCGTCGATGCCGCGCGCCAGCCCGCTCACGATGGCGTAACCCGCGCGCACCAAGTCTTGCGCCAAATGCTCGGCGACGCGCCGCCCATAGCTGCTGCACTGCCGGGAGCCGACAATGGCAATCGCTTTGTCGGTTTCGAAGTCGCCGCGCACATAGAGAAAACGCGGCGGCACGGCGATGGTCGCCAACAGCGGCGGATAGGCGGGCGCTCCCAGCGGCACGAGACGAACCCCATGCTCCTCCAACTGCGCCAGTTCCTTGTCCACGTTGCCGGTGGCGAGTGCCTGTTGAAGTTGCTGCGCGACCTTCTCAGGCAAGTGCGGCACATCTCGAAGCTGGGCCGTTGTTGCTTTGAGCAACGCCGCCGTGGAGCCGAAATGCGCGAGAAGCGCCGCTGCCAGCCGCGGGCCGATGCCGGGCACCAGATGCAGAGCCAGCAAGTCGCGGTCGCGAGTGGAAAGTTGCAC
>JAKEHV010000049.1 GCA_022614915.1 Gemmataceae bacterium
AACTCCGCCGTCGCCAGCACCAACGTCTGCGCCAAGAGGCCGCGCTGATCCAAGTCCTCCACCAGGGCCGCGAACGCCCGGTCGAAGATCGGACACAGAAATTCCTTCATCTGACTGAAATGCCGGCTATGCGTGTCCCACGAGCCTTCCGGCGTGTGGCAAAAGTGCACGTTGATGAGCGGCACGCCGGCCTGCGCCAAACGCCGTGCCAAGAGACAGCGCTGGCCAAACTGCGTGCGGCCATAGCCCGCCCGCACGGCGGCCGGCTCCGCGGCCAGGTCGAAAGCCCGCGCCGTCGCGGGCGAAGTCAGAAGGTTGAAGGCGCGGCGGTGAAACGCGTCGAAGTTCTCGAGCTCGGCGGCCCGGTCGAGCGTGCGGCGCTGGCGATCCACTTGGGCCAACAGGCTGCCGCGATCCCGCAAGCGCAGCGCCGGCACGCCGGCATCGGTGCTGGCCGCCTCGATGCGCACATCCGGCGGCAACAGATCTTGATCCACGCTGAACGGACTATGGCGCACGCCCAGAAATCCAGGGAGTTGGCCGTGCAGCACGGTGCCGTTGTTGCGGCGCATGAGCGGGCCGATCTGCGCCCACGTGGGCAGTTCACGCAATTCTCGTGGGGCAGACATTCCTGTCTGCCGAAGCGCTGGCAGGCTGGAAAGCCTGCCCCACGCGGTCGAATGCAATTGGCTCAGCACCGCGCCGAACGGCGGAAAATCGTTGGCCGAAGGTGGAAAGTCGCCGCGTGACTCGGTTGCCGGCGGATGCGCATGCCCGGTCATGGCGGCGAGGCTGGCTTGCACGTGATTGGCGTTGCCATGACAGAGGGAACGGATAACGGCGAGCTTATGCATGAGCCGCGCGGAATGCGGCAATAGCTCGCTGACGCGCACGCCCGGCGAGCTGGTGGCGATAGCGTCGAATTCCCCGCGCGCCGGGGCCGGTCCATCCGGTTTTGGGTCCCAGGTCTCTTGTTGCGCGTGTCCACCGTGCAAGTAAAGGACGATGACCGACTTGGCTTGCCCGAAAGTCCGCGTGCCCTCGCGCTCGCTCGGTGAAGAGACCGCCTGAGCGCGCAACAGGTCCGGCAACGAAAGCGCCAAGCCGCACACACTGCCGAGGCGAAGGACTTCGCGCCGGGTCATGCGGGCGCTGCTGTGGAAATTGGCACAGGAGTGAGTTCTTTTGCCGCCCATGGAATGCTTTTGAGTTTCGCCATTTCGGCCGAATTGGTCAACAATAATCTTTGCCTTGTTTGTTCAAGGTTCGAAAAGTTTCGAGTACGTGTTCCCCAACAGAGTTTCGCCAGCGCGACGATGCCAATGAGATTTCGCGCTTCCAATCGGCCGGAGTTCAAGTGACAATTCCGGAGTAACTCAAGATTGGAGAAAAGCGATGCGCGTACAATGGGCTGCCTTGCTGGTCTTTTTCTTACTGTTCAGCATCCAGGTGGAGGCGCAAGACGATGTGCCTGCCGCGGACTTCATCCTGCACCACGCCAAAATCCTCACCGTCGACGCCCAATTCCGCATCGCCGAGGCCATTGCCGTCAAGGGCGACCGCATCCTCGCGGTCGGCGACGACAAGACCATCCTGAAACACCGCGGCAAGGACACCAAGGTGCTCGACGCGCAAGGCCGCACCGTCCTGCCCGGCCTCTACGACAGCCACACGCATCCGGTGGGGGCGGCGTCGAGCGAGATCGCCGAGCCGCTGCCGTATTTGCGCTCGCTGGAAGAGGTCTTCGCGTACATCCGCAAGAAGACAGAAACCACGCCCGAGGGCGAGTGGATCGTTTTGCGCTTCGCCTTTCCGACACGCTTGAAAGACGCGCGTTTTCCGTCGCGCGCGGAATTGGACAAGGTCGCGCCCAAGCATCCGGTCTATTATCACGCGGGACCGGCGGGCCTGGTCAACACCATGGGCCTCAAGGTGAGCGGCATCACCAAGGACACGCCCAATCCCGCGAACGGCGTCATCGTCAAGGACGCCGTGACCGGTGAGCCGACCGGCATGCTGCGCAACGCGGGCGGAGTGCTAAAGGGATTGCCGGGCGACGGCAAGACCACGCCCGAAGCTCGCCGCGCCGCCGTCAAGAAGCTTTTCGGTTTATACAACGCTCAGGGCATCACCAGCGTCGCCGACCGCAACGCCGGGCGTGACAACTTCGACCTGTATCACTCCCTGCTGGAAAAAGGCGAGCTGACCGTGCGCATCAACGTCGCCCGGAGCTTTGGCGCGGGCGGCAAGCGCGAAGACCTGATCGCGCGTCTCGAAGGTCTACCGGGCAAGGACGGCCGCGCCGGGCCCACCGGCAAGGGCGGAGTCTGGATTCGCATCGGCCCGATCAAATTCTTCCTCGACGGCGGCATGCTCAACGGCACCGCTTTCATGCGCCAACCCTGGCCCAAGGGCGACACCTATCAAATCACCGAAGACAACTACCGCGGCCTATTGTTCGTACAGGCCGAGCAAGTCAAAGTGCTCGTCGAAGAAGCTTCGCGCCGCGGCTGGCAGGTCACTGCCCACACTGCCGGCGAAGGCGCGATGGACGTGCTACTCGACGCCTACGAATCCGTCGATCGGCTCATCCCGATCAAGGAGATGCGGCACTGCATCACACATGCCAATTTCCCCTCGCAAAAAAACCTCGAGCGTTGCAAAAAGCTCGGCGTGTGCGCCGACGTGCAGCCGGCCTGGCTGTATTGCGACGGCTCGACTCTCGACCGCGTCCTCGGCAAGGAGCGCATCCGCTGGTTCCAGCCGTACAAAAGCTGGCTCGAATACACTACCATCGGCGGCGGCAGCGACCACATGCTCCGCTTCGACGACAAGGAATCCACCAACCCCTGGAACCCCTGGCTCGGCATTGAAACCGCCCTCACGCGCAAAACGCAAACCGGCCAGGTGCTCGTGCCTGAAGAACGTTTGAGCCGCGAAGACGCGCTTAGGCTCTACACCATCCACAACGCCTACATCAACCGCGAGGAAAAAGAGAAAGGCAGCCTGGAGCCGGGCAAGCTCGCGGACTTCATCGTGATCGACCGGGATTACATGACGTGTCCGTTGGACAGCGTTGCGCAAACGCGCGTGCTGACGACTGTGGTGGGCGGAAAGATGGTGTATCAAGCGAAAGACTGACCCTCGTGCGCAGCGCCTTGGTAGAATGTCTTTGATCAAGAGAAATGCTATGGCAGAAAAGAAGCACTTTCGAGTCGGCGATGTCGTCCGTTTCCTCATGGGGGTGAACAAAGTGGAAGGAGTCATCAAGGAGGATCGCGGCGCCATCGGCGTTGGCGGCCGCCGTCTTTATTCCATTCAATTCACTCTCGACCCAGATTTCCAGGCGGTCATTGAATTGCCGGCTAAAGATCTCGAACTCGTCAACAACACCGCCACCGCCCACTAGCCAAAGGGATTTGTAACTTTCAATTTCGTCAAGTCCTGAATGGGAACGACCATGAACCGTCGCACATTCATCACCGCAAGCCTTGCAACCGGTTTGGCCGCCGCGCCGGCGTCGCACGCTCAAGCGGGCGCCGCGCTGGGAGAAGAATTCCGCGGCCGCACCAAGGCGGATTTGCCCACGCCCGCGCTCCTCGTGGACCTCGACCGGCTCGAAAGCAACCTGCGGACCATGGCGGAGCACGCGCAGAAGGCCGGCTGTGGTTTGCGGCCGCATGCCAAGACACACAAGTGTCCGGAGATTGCCCGCCGCCAGATCGCGGCCGGCGCCTTGGGGATTTGCGTCGCCACAGTGCCGGAGGCCGAAGCCATGGTTGCGGCCGGCATCCGCGGCGTGCTGCTCACCTCGCCCATCGTGGAGCGGTATAAGATTGCGCGGATGGTTGCGCTGGCCGGGAAAGGCGATGTGCTCTTGGCGGTCGGCCATCCCCGGCAGGTGGAGCTCCTAAGCGCAGCCGCCGAAGTCGCCAAAGCTACGGTTTCGGTTCTCGTGGATCTGGATGTCGGCGATCGCCGCACTGGTATGCCGCCGGGCGAGCCCGCCCTGGAACTGGCACGGCTCATCGCCAAGACCAAGAATCTGCGCCTGCGCGGTCTGCAAGCTTATGCCGGCCTGGCGTCGCACACGGTTGGCTTCGAGCGCCGTGACAAGGTTTCCCGCCAAGCCATGCAGCAAGCCGTCGAAACGCGTGACCTCTTCGCCAAACAGCGTCTGGAAGCCGGCATTCTCTCAGGCGGCAGCACGGGCACCTACAACATCGACAGTGCGATTCGCGGCGTCACGGAATTGCAGGTCGGCTCGTACGTTTTCATGGACGTCGACTATCGACGCATCGGCGGCCGCGGCAACGCCGCACTCTACGACGACTTTCAACCCAGCCTGACAGTGCTCACCACCGTCGTCAGCGCCACGCACGCCGATCGCGTCACGGTGGACGCCGGCACCAAGGCATTGGACACGACGACGCCCCATCGCGGCCAGGCCAAAGACCGGCAGGCCATCCTGTATAGTCCCGCCGGCGACGAATTCGGCGCCCTGACGGCGGAGAAAGGCGTCAATCTGCCGCGCCTGGGCGAACGTCTCGAGTTCATCGTCCCGCACTGCGATCCAACGACCAACCTCTATGACCGCCTGTACGCGGTACGCGGCGATCGAGTGGAGGCGGTTTGGGCGGTCCTGGCGCGGCGAGAACGCTAGTCACGGATTCCGGACCGCGCCGATCGTGCCGATCTCGTTGAGATAGATCGTCACGCCCACGTTGTCGTCGCGGAAGCACTCAGCGCCCCAGACCGCGGTTTTTTCGGTGAATTCCGTTTCGCCGAATTTACGGGCCTTGAGGTTGAGCCCGTGGGTCCAGGTTGGCTCCTTGACGTTGGCGGTTGGCGCCTTGACGCCCTTGGGAGCGGCCGCGACGGCGAGGTGGCCCGTCTCGCAAATGAAGATGAGGTGATTGAGGCCCGTGTCCCAAAAGACCTCGACGCCGAACTTGCGCGTGTTCTTCGTGAACGACGGCTCGTTGTGCTTGCGGCACGCTAGATCGAGCCCGTGCAGCCATTCGGGCGGTTTCAGCTCCGACGCCGGCTTGCCTTCGAGGTCGGGGATGACGGCGATCGCGCCGGTGTCGCAGATGTAAACCAGGTTGCCGGCGACGTTGTCGCGATAGATTTCAACGCCATATTTCTTGGCGTCCTTCCATTCCTTGACGCCGCCCTTGCGCACGGACAGGTCAATGCTATGGACGAGCTTCGGGGTCTTGGTCGCGCCCGGCGAGCCGCGAACCTTGGAGGTATGGGCGGCGAGCCAACCCTTCTCAGTGATGTAAACCCAGTTGTCGGCATTGGGGTCGCGGAAGACTTCCATGGCGTGAGTGGTCGCCGTTTTGAAGTCTTTCATGCCGGCTTTACGCGCCGGCAGGTCCAGACCGGTCAGCCATTCCGGACCTTTGCTCGTAACCGGCAGCTTGAGGTCGCTGAAGCCGGGCGCGGGCGACAAGGAACCAACCTCGGAGATATAGATGCCCAGGCCGTTGTTGTTGTCGCGGAAAGCCTCGACTCCGTAGCGCTTGGTATCTTTCGTGAACCCTGGCTCGCCGAACTTACGCGCGGCCATGTCGAAGGCATGGGTCCAGTTGAGGTCCTTGGGTCGTTGTTGCGCGAAAAGGGACGGGGAAGAAAACCAGGTTACAGCGATCAAGACGAAGGCGGAAAGGGCCAGCCAAGCGAAGTAACGGCGAAAGGACATAGAACAGCCTCGTGATTCCAAAGAGATCTGGGTCAGTCCGCGGAGCCCGACGCGTGAGCGAGGGATTAATAAGTGACGAGCCAATGATGAGAAATTAACCGGCCTGGGAGACTAAAGGAAGCGGTTTTTCCAATTGTTTATCGACACGCTCTGTCCGTCGTTGCACGCCTCATCGCGCCCACTTAGAATTCATCTCACCAGGTTCTCGCACAGCCCTTGCCTTAGGACGCTCTTATGAAAGCACTTTGCTTGTATGCTGCCGCGTTCGTTGTCCTTACCTCCGCTGGGATTGACGACGTTTGCGCCCAGGACGCGAAGCTCGACCTGCGTCCCGGCGACCGCGTCGTCCTCATTGGCGACACCTTCGCCGAGCGGGCCCGGCTCTACGGCTACATCGAGACGCTGTTTCATTGCCGGCTGCCCGACCACAAGCTCACCTTCCGCAACCTCGGTTATTCCGCGGACACGGTAGCCGTCCACGTCGCCGATATCACCAAGGGCAACGACCGCGACGACAACCGCGAATCGAACCGTGCCTTGAATTTTCCGACGATGCACAAGCTGCTCGCCGAAACCAAAGCGGACGTTATCTTCATGTGTTTCGGCATGGCGGATTCGTTTGCGGGAGAGGCGGGTCTGGCAGATTTCACGAAGAATCTGCAATCCCTCATCAAGGATTACGGTAGCCAAAAGTACAACGGCAAGACCACGCCGCGGCTAATGCTGATTGGCCCGATCGCGCATGAAGCCATGGGCGGACAGTTTCCCGATCCGGCGGAGCACAACAAGAGCCTCAAGCTCTATTCGGAAGAAATGAGGCGGATTGCGGCAAAGAATAAGCTGCCGTTTGTCGACTTGTTTTCGCCGACTCTGGCATTGATGAATGAGAAGGGCGGCGACAAGCTAACGATCAATGGCATCCACTTGACAGAGTATGGCTACTGGGCTGTAGCTCAGTTCTTAGAGGACTCGATACTTGGCAGAGTGCGTC
Organism: Gemmataceae bacterium; assembly: GCA_022614915.1. GTDB lineage: Bacteria > Planctomycetota > Planctomycetia > Gemmatales > Gemmataceae > JAKEFD01. Next base: position 6,699 of record JAKEHV010000049.1, read on the forward strand.
GCATAGTTCGCTTTGATGCAAAGGCACAAAACAAAACGGATGTCACTTTTCGTGTACGCTCAGAAGACATACGTGCGTTTTTCACGTCGCCTCCTCCCGCCAAGGTGCATTCTTCGTTAGCAAGCAATCTACCGCTCGTGATAATCGACGGATTGTCACCGGGCGACTACTCGTTGCAGATTGGCGAAACGAACTGTGCCAGCGCTTCACATTTGCAATGGGCAAAAGGGCAACTCATTGATTACAGCGAGATTCAAGCAGCCGCGGAAGGACTACGGCGCTCTATTGTGGATCGTGACCAGGAGTTCTTTTTTCGGTGGCGCGCTGTAAACGGAGAGTACATTTACGGTCGCCGCGCCAAGCCTTTTGGAGTTGTGAATTTCCCCGGCGAAATGAAGCAACTAGATGCCATTTGTCAAAATCTGGATTCTCACATCCATACGTTGGGCCGCTTGCCGAACATATCGTCGTTCAAGGCCAGCGCCAAAATTGGCACCGGGCTCATGCGAGTTACCAACATGCGCTTCCACGCGCCGGCGATCGAAAAGGTTTACAACCAAAAGCGCGGCATCATCGGCGGCAAGGAGTTTCCCACCGCCGCCGATCCGGAAGCGGCCCGCAAGCACTTCAAAGTGCAGGACGGCTTCGAAATAAACCTGTTCGCCTCGGAAAAAGATTTCCCGCTGCACAACCCGGTGGCCATGGCCTGGGACACGAAGGGCCGGCTCTGGGTGACGACGATGCCGAGCTACCCGCACTATTTGCCGGGCGTGCCGCCCAACGACAAGATCCTCATCCTCGAAGACACCGACGGCGACGGCAAGGCCGACAAGCACACTGTCTTCGCCGACGGCTTGTATTTGCCCACCGGCATCGAGTTCGGCGACGGCGGGGTCTACGTCGGCGCTCAGCCGGACCTCATCTTCCTCAAGGACACCAACGGCGACGACAAAGCCGACATCAAAGAGACGATCTTGCACGGTTTTGGCTCCGGCGACAGCCATCACGCGTTGCACGCCTTCCTCTGGTCGCCGGAAGGTGCCCTGCTCTTCCACGAAGGCATTTTCCATCGCAGCAATGTGGAGACGCCATGGGGCGTGGTCCGCCAGCGCGACGCCGGTATCTACCGCTTTCAGCCCAAAAGCCACAAGCTCGAAGTCTACGTGAGCTACAACTTCGCCAACCCGTGGGGCCAGGTCTTCGACAAGTTCGGCTTCAACTTCATCGCCGACGCCTCGGGCGGCGCGAATTACAACGCCCTGCCCTTCTCCGGCTACATGCCGTTCCCCGGCCAGCACCCTGGCATGAAGGTCTTCACCTCGGTCGTGCGGCCCACGTGCGGCTGCGAACTCATCGCCAGCCGGCATTTCCCGCCGGAGTCGCAGGGCAACTTCCTCGTCAACAACAACATCGGCTTCCAGGGGACCAAACAGCACCAAGTGATCGAGGAAGGCTCAGGCTTTACGTCAAAGGAACTGCCGCCCCTGGTGCAATCGTCCGACCCCAGTTACCGCCCAGTGGCGATCAAGCACGGGCCGGACGGAGCGATGTACATCGTGGACTGGTTCAATCCGCTCGTCGGCCACATGCAGTTCTCGATACGCGATCCGGGCCGCGACCATTATCACGGCCGCATCTGGCGCATCACCGCCAAGGACCGGCCGCTCGTGAAGATGCCGAAGATTCACGGCGAGTCGATTCCGAAGCTCTTGGATGCGCTCAAGGAACCGGAAAGCCTGACGCGCTATCTGGCGCGGGCGGAGCTGCGCGAAAGAGATCCGATGCAAGTAGTCAGCGCGTTGGAAAAATGGATTGCAGGTTTGGAAGAAAAGGACTCGAATTCTGAACACCATCGCCTAGAAGCTCTTTGGACGATGCATGGAGTGGATCATTTATACCACCGCCTGCTTTACAGCCTGTTGCAAGCGAAAAGCCATGAAATCAGGGCAGCAGCAACACGCCAGCTTCGATATGTGCGCGACTTGTCTGCAACCGTGCCGGATAACAGTCGCCCAAAGTTGCTTGGCGATCCCGTCGACTTGTTTCAAACGCTTTCGAAAGGTCGCGATTTTTTCGTGCCTAGCGATACGAGGACGCTTCGCGAGCCATTGCGAGAGTACGCATTGGCGAACAATTTGACTGATGAGAGAATTACTCTTTATCATTTTCAGCGCTTCATGAAAGGACTGAATGCTCCCTCGATAACCGCGAAACAAGTTGAGGACGTGCATCCGCGCGTTCGGCTCGAAGGCGTTGTCGCGCTGAGTTTCCTTAAGAGCGCGCGCGCTGCCGATCTTGCGCTTAACGCGCTCAAGCATCCGACCGATTACTACATCGACTACGCGCTCAAGGAGACGATGAGCGCGCTGGAGTCGTATTGGCGGCCGCACCTGGCCGCGGGCAAGCCGTTCGCGGCTGGCAATCCAGCGGGGGCGAACTACATTCTCGGCACGGTCACGACGGCGGAGCTGGTGAAGATGCCGCGGACTGAGCCGGTCCTGCTCGCGCTCCTCTCGCGCGACGGAGTGGCATCGCATTACCGCACTGAAGCCCTCGAAGGACTCGCCATGCTGCACAAATCCGATGTGCTTACCGAACTGCTCGGCGCGGTGGAGCGCATCGACAAGGGCGGAGTCGGTCACTCGGACCATGTGCTAAATGACTTCGCGTATCTTTTGTCTGGTCGCAAACCTGCGGAATTGACCAAGGTTCGGCCGCAATTGGAAAAGCTCGCCGCAGCCGGCCGATTGCCGCTCACGCGCCAGGTGGCCTATGTCGCCTTGGCCAGCGCGGAAGCCAAGCTCGAACCGATCTGGAACAAGGCGGCGAATTCCTTAGGCTCGTTGCGCGACCTTGTCGACGCCGTGCCCATTCTGCCGGAAGCCAAGCTAAGACAAGAAGCGTTCCCGCGCGTGAAAGAACTTCTCTTCGGTCTGCCGGAAACGCTCAAACAAAAGTTGCCGGCTACCAAGGGCACTGTCGGCCGCTACGTGCGGATCGAGTTGCCCGGTCCCAAGCGCACGCTGACTCTGGCCGAGGTCGAAGTCTTCGTCGGCGGCGTCAACGTCGCCCGGCAAGCCGTCGCCAAACAGTCGAGCACCGCGCACGGCGGCGTCGCCCAGCGCGGCATCGACGGCAAGAAGGGTCCCAAGTACGGCGACGGCGGCCAAACCCATACGAGCGAGGAGGAAGCCAACCCGTGGTGGGAAGTGGACCTTGGCCGCGAGCTGCCCATCGAAGCCGTCGTCGTCTGGAATCGCACCGAGAACAACCTGGGCGATCGACTGGGCGGCTATCGCTTGTTGGTGCTCGATGCAGACCGGCATCCGGTCTTTTCTAAAGACAACAACCCCGCTCCCAAACGCAGTTCACGTTTCGCGCTCGAATCGAACCCGGAACAGATCTTGCGCCTCGCTGCAATCAACGCCATCACGTCCATCCCCGGCCACGAGGAAGAAGTATTCGCAACACTTTCAAATTTCTTCAAGGAAGGCAAGGACCGCGACTTCGTGGTGCGAGCACTCCAGCGCATCCCGAAGAGCAAGTGGCCGCAGAAGGAGTTAAAGCCGCTGGCCGACAACCTTGTCGCCCAGCTCGCCAAGGTGCCCGCCAAGGAGCGCACGGCGCCAGCGATCCTGGACGCGCTGCAGCTTGGCAACGACCTGGCCTCGCTCCTTCCGCCCGCGCAGGCGAAAGAGATTCGCGCGCAGCTCGGCGAACTCGGTGTGCAGGTCGTGCTCGTCCGCACCCGGCCGCACCTCATGGCCTTCGACCGCACGAAGATCTATGTCGAGGCCGGCAAGCCCGCAGTGATCGTCTTCGAGAACAACGACATCATGCCGCACAACCTGGTCATCGGCGAACCCGGCTCGCTCGCCGCCATTGGCTTGGCGTCGGAGACGTTCGCCACCAACCCGGACGCCATCGCCAAGGAGTACGTTCCGCCGCACAAGATGGTGCTGCACGCGACACGCCTCCTGCAGCCGCGCGAAGTGGACCGGCTGCAATTCGTCGCGCCCAAGGATCCGGGAGAGTATGTCTACATATGCACTTTCCCCGGCCACTGGCGCGTGATGAACGGCGTCCTGCATGTCGTGCCGAAGCTGGCCGACGTGCCGCCCCACGAACTCAATCCGCCGATCGAGACTGTTGCTTCAACCCGTCCGTTCGTACGAAACTGGACGGTCGAAGAATTGACGCCGGAACTGATCCACTTGGAGCGCGGCCGATCGTTCGACAGAGGCAAGGAGCTTTTGAAGGTCGCGTCGTGCGTGCAGTGCCACAAGATGAACGGCGTAGGCGGGGACCTCGGCCCCGATCTCGCGGAGACGGCGAAGAAGATCGCGGAGCTCAAAATGTCCAAGATCGATCTCTTGCGCGAACTCATCGAGCCGTCGCACAAGATCGAGGACAAGTACCGCGTCTACACCATCATCACCGGCTCCGGCGCCATCGTGAGCGGCCTTATCGTACACGAAGACAAAAAGTTGCTGCGCGTCGTCGCGGGGCCCGAGGACAAACCGAAGGAGGTGCGCGCCGACGACATTGACGAGAAGACGCCGTCCAAGGTGTCGATGATGCCGACCGGGCTGCTCGTGACCTTCCAGCGCGACGAGATCCTCGATTTATTGGCGTTCATTGTCGCAGGCGGCAATGAGAGCCATCCGGCGTATCAACGGAAGGACTGAAACCGTTTCATGCCGAATTGAGGAGGATTCTCTGTGGATCAAATCCCAACGGTCATCGGACTATTGATCTGCGAGCAAGCGACTGTGGAGCAAGGTACAAAGAACCTCAGCTTGATCAACTGCTTTACGCGCAAGAAGATAAGCGATTTTCCGTCGTCGCCGCAACGATTCAGCGTCGTCGCTTTCTTGACAGACGGGTTTGGCGCCATTCCACTCGAAATTGCCGTGAGCGATCTTGAAACTCTGGATGATATTGACCGCTTTCCTGCTACAATCACTTTCAAAGATCGACTGCAAGAAGTCCGAGTTGTTTTTCGAGTAACCAATATCAGTTTTCCTCACAAGGGAGCTTACGACGTTTCGCTATTCGCTGGTGACAACATTCTGGCCCAGCATCGACTTCATGTAGACTGAAACGGGAGAGATTCATGAACGTGTCGCACAATTCCGACAGTTCCAACGCCATCAATGTCTTTGCGGAAGGTGTAGAGGATACAACCATTCGGCCCATCGACCCGAAGAGCGCGCGCTATGCAGGACTGTTGAAATTGAAGAAACTTCTTGACGAGCAGAAACAAAAAGAACTTGAAGAGCGGCGGACGGACAAGCGCGAAAAGGCGGACGAAACGAAAAGGCCTGGCTCTCCGCCATCGAGCTAGACTGTTTCTGTCGGACTCACGATGCGGAAGCTCTCGTCGAGACGCACATTCATGCCCGAATCCAACAAATCATCCTCTCGCTCCGCCGGCCTTCTCCTGCATCCCACCTCGTTGCCCGGACCCTACGGCATCGGCGATCTTGGTCCCGCCGCCTACGCCTGGATTGACACTCTGGTCCAGGCGAAGCAAAAGTGGTGGCAGATTCTGCCGCTCGGTCCGACCGGCTACGGCGACTCACCCTACCAGAGCTTCTCGGCGTTTGCCGGCAATCCCAATCTCGTCAGCCCAGAGCTCTTGGTGAACGACGGCCTTCTCGATCGTGCGGACATCGCGGATGGACGGCCGTCGCAACAGCATGTTGATTTCGGCGCAGTTATCTCCTTCAAGAATCAGGTGCTGGAGAAAGCTTGGCAATTGTTCCAAGCCGGCCGAGGCGCGAAGCTCCAGTCAGAGTTTGCAGATTTCTGTCTCGACCATGCCGGTTGGCTCGATGACTACGCTCTGTTCATGGCCCTGAAGGAAGCGCAAGCGACGCCGAGTTGGCTGGACTGGCCGGCCGATTTGAGGCGGCGTGAGGGCGCGGCCATCGAAGGGCCGCGGCGCGATTTGGCCGAACTGTTCGGCTCGCAACGCTTTCGCCAGTTTCTGTTTTTTCGACAATGGCGCGGGCTTAAGAACTACGCCGGCGAGCGGGGTATCGGCATCATCGGCGACATGCCGATTTTCGTCTCCATTGACTCCGCCGACGTCTGGTCCCATCCCGAGCTGTTCTTTCTCGACCGTGAATGCCGGCCGACGGTTGTCGCGGGCGTGCCACCCGATTACTTCAGCGCCACCGGGCAGCTGTGGGGCAATCCCCTTTACAACTGGAATAAGCTTGCCGCCACCGGCTTTTCCTGGTGGATCGAACGGCTGCAGAAGACGCTGGAGCTGGTCGACGTCGTCCGCCTCGATCATTTCCGCGGTTTCGAGGCGTATTGGGAAGTGCCGGCAGGGGCGCCGAACGCGATCAATGGCCGATGGATCAAGGCGCCGGGCACGGCACTCTTGGAAGCCTTGAACAAGGCGCTCGGCGGCTTGCCGCTCATTGCTGAAGATCTGGGCCTCATTACGCCCCAGGTAGAAGCGCTGCGCGACGCTTTCGGACTGCCCGGCATGCGCGTCTTGCAATTCGCATTCGGCGACGATGCCAAAAACCCCTATTTGCCGCACAACTACCTGTCGCGCACGGTGGCCTACACAGGCACGCACGACAACGACACCACGCGTGGCTGGTACGCCGCGCTGCCTGATAATGACAAAGACCACGTGCGCCGCTACCTCGGCCGCGACGGCAGCGACATCGCCTGGGACTTGATTCGGGCCGCGTGGTCTTCCGTCGCCGATTTGGCCATCGCGCCTTTGCAAGACGTGCTCAATCTGGGCAGCGCGGCGCGCATGAATTCGCCAGGGAACTCGACCGGCAATTGGGGTTGGCGCTTTGCGGATGAGCAATGGACCACCCAGATTCGGGATCGGCTAGCCCAGATAACCGCGCTCTACGGCCGATAGCTCACTCCTCGTATTTGACTTCATAGTCCGCCGCACACAGGGCAATCTGCCCGGCGCAACAGGATGACTTTGCGAAAAGCCAACGTGCGCAGGTCGCACAGCAGCATCTGGTTTTCGAGCGGCAATGCCAGACCGGACAGCAGTTTGATCAATTCGATCGCGCCCAGGCAGCCGACCACGCCGGCAACCGCGCCGAATACGGGAAAACGTCGCTGCCAGGCAGGCGGCGGCGCGGGATACAAGCACGCCAGACATGCGGTCTTGCCGGGAAGCACCGTGACCAATTGCGCCTCCAGCTCGAACATGGCGCAATCCACCAGCGGCTTCTTTTGGCGCACGGCTTCTTGATTCAAGAGTAGCCGCTCTTCGAACAACGGCGCGCAACAGGCGACGGCGTCCACATTCTCCACCAGCCGGTTCACATTTTCGGGCGTGACATTTTCCTCGACCGCTTCGACGCGCGCGCAAGGATTCAGTGCGCGCAGCCGCTCGGCGGCCTGTGGGGCGCGCGGCGTATTCAAGCCGGCATGGCTCATGAGCACCTGGCGATTGAGATCGTCCAAGCGCAAGTTGCCGGCGTGCGCGAGAACGATTTTGCCGACGCCGGCCATGGCCAGCTCCGCGGCGAGATGGCCGCCGACGCCGCCGCAGCGCGACACCAGCACCGACGCTTGTTTGAGCCGGCGTTGGCCTTCTTCCCCAAAGCCGGCCACGTCGAGCTGCCAGGCATACATGGCCCTTTCCACGTCGGTCATCTCAGCCCCCGGCCATCGGCGTTAACACCGTGACATGGTCGCCGTCGCGCAGCACCTGGTTCGGCTCCACTTGATCGTCGCCCACGAACACCAAGAGCGCTGGATGCGGCAGGCCGGCTGAGTCACATACAAGTGCTCGCAACGTGTGCGCTCGGCGCTCCATCAGTTGCTTTAGTAAAGCGTGCACGCTACATCCTTCCGGCACATCAATCACTTCGCTCGGCATGCCCGCCGCCTGCTTGAGCTGCGCCAAATAGTGAACCGTAATGTTCATAGGCACTTGACGTTCGAAGTTCATCGTTCAGCGTTCAATGTTCAACGTTCAAAGCGTCCCATTGAGCTCCTGCACCTTGCCTTCGCGCAGCACCAATACCTTGTCCGCCACCCGTCGCGCTTCGTCCAGATCGTGGGTCACGTGCAGCGTCGTCAGCGGCGCTTGCTGCCGGAGGGAACGCAAGAGGTCTTGCATGTCGCCGCGCGTTTCCTGGTCCAGCGCGGACAGCGGCTCGTCCAAGAGCAGGATCCGCGGCCGAAACGAAAGGGCCCGCCCCAGTGCGACACGCTGCGCTTCGCCGCCGCTCAGGCCCGGCGGCTTGCGCGCGAGCAATGGCTCCAGGCCAAGCAATTGCGCCAGCTCCGACACGCGGGTGGCGACGGCGTTCTTGTCCCAACCGCGGATGCGCAGCGCGAAGGCCAGGTGTTCCCACACCGTCATCGATTGGAATAATGCCCGATCCTGGGGCACGTAGCCCAAGCCGCGCTGGGCAGGTTTGAGCTGCGTCACGTCTTCGCCGGACAGCCGGACTGCGCCGCTTGTCAACTTGCGCAGACCGCAGATCGCTTCCAAAAGAGTTGTTTTGCCGCTGCCGGTCTTGCCCATGAGCGCGACATATCCCCCGGCCGGCACTTCCAGCGACACACCGGAAAGCGTGAAGACGCCCGCCGCCAGCGACACGTTGTCGAGCGCGATCATCGGGCGAGCGCCTTTCCGAATGAGCTGTCCGAGCCATAGTGGCGCAGCACGATGAGCACGGTGACCGCGGCGAAAACCATGAGCAGCGAGACGGCTACCGCTGCTTCGATGTTGCCGATCGAGAGTTCAAGATACACGGTCGTGGGCAAAACCTCCGTTCGCATGCGGGTAGCCCCGGAAAAAACGAGGATCGGACCGAACTCGCCGAGCGAGCGGGCCCAGGCGAGCGTAGCCGCCGTGAGAATGCCGCGCCGCGCTTCGGGCAGCACGACCATCCAAAACGCCTGGGCCCGGCTGCAGCCCAACGTCAGGGCCACCGCTTCCTCGCGCGGCGGAATCTGCTCAAATGCCACGCGCATGGTTCGCACGGCGAATGCGCACGCCACCATGAATTGGGCCAAGATGATGCTGGGAACCGTGAACGTCACACCCATCACGTTGTTTTCAAACCAGCGACCCAGTGGCGTTTGCATAAGAATGAGCAGTGCCAAGCCGATGACCAATGGCGGCAACATGATGGGGATGTCCAAAAGCGCGTCGATCCAAGTCTTGGGATTCAGCAACCGCACAAGCGCGGAACAAACGCGCAGCGGACGCAAATACCACCGAGCACTTAATCGGTCGATGGGCGTTGCCAGTTTGTCCAACGTACGGCGGATGTTGCCGTCATCCCAGCGCGCCAAGAGATAGCCCAACGGCACTGCGACCCACAGTGAAAGAATCGTCGTCAGTGAACAGGAAAGGAGGCTGAGCTGGACGGAGTAACGGATTTCGGGACTGGACAACGCACTCCAAAGATGGCCCGGCGTGGTGAACGAAGCCTGGGCCCAGAGCATCGCCACGATAAGGACGAGATAAATGGCGCCCAAGAGCGCTAAGCACGCCCAGAAGGGGACATCAGAAAGAACGCGGCGGTTGTCCATTTGGCATGTGCCGAATGTATGCGGAGCGTGGGACCGACGTTAACCTCAAACGGACAGGTTGGAAACCTGTCCTACTGAATCCATGCCTTCGGGCGAAGCAGTTCCGCTACGGCGGAATGCACTCAAATCCAAGCGACTGCATGTGGCTGCGGTTTTCCGGTGCGCACACTGCCTGGAGGAAGCGCTGCATCAGGTGCTTGTGCCGCGAAGCGTGCGCCACGGCAAACGGCTGGCGGGCAACTGCGTCGGGCAGCTTCAGCTCAACAATCTCCAAATGGTCGGCGCTATTCGGCGTGCTCTGCACGTTGCTACGATACACGATCGCAACGTCGAGCGCCCCGGCGCGCATTTGGTTGACCAACAAATGCGCGGCATCGGCGTGCACCACCGGCTTAGAACGCTCGTCCGCGTAAACGTCGTCATGAAGCCCCAGCCGGCGAAGCATGTCGTCCGTGAGCTTTCCCAGCGCGGAGTTTTGCGGGTGAGCCAGACCGACACGCAAGCCCGGTCGCGTAAGCGCCTCCAGTCCGGCGATAGTCTTCGGATTGCCCTTGGGAACCACCAAGGCCATGTCATTGCTGGCCACGACTTTGCCCGGTTCGAACCATTGTTGCACCTCTTGGAGAAAAGACTCATCGCAAGCGAAATAGGCGTCGGGAAAATGACTCGACGCTTTTCCTGCTTGGATGGCCTTCATCTGGCTGACGAGCAAGCCGCAGCCGGCGTAGTTGGTCGTCACAGTCACGCCTTCGCGCTTGGAGAAAGCGTCGAGCGCCGGCTTCAAGGCGGGTTGGAGCATTGCGCCGGCGGACAAATGCAACGTCGGCCGGTCTTCCCACGCATCCGCATCTTCCAGCGAATCGTAATGATGCTTTTGGAACACCAGTCCGCCTTTGTCGCGCGCGGAAAGAAAGCGGGCCAAGTGCAGCGCCGCTGTCGGTTGCACCGACTTGGCCAGTACGCCGATTTGCATCTTTTCCGTATAGCCTTGAAATTCCGGCGGCGTGAGGACGGCCAATCCGGCAAACTGCGCCGCGTTCGCGCTCCAGACAATGCCGGCCGACATGTCTTGCGTGCGCACCGCCGTGCACACTTCGTTGACTGTGCCTACGGTCGAGGCCAGCGCGCGGCGTTCCTGCAAGCGTTCTTGCACGATGCTCCACAAGCCATGCTTTTCGAAGATCTCCTTGGATAATTGGCCGATGGAAGCCAGCTCTGGATTCGCCAGGATCAGTTTCACATCGTCCCGCAATAGGTCGCGCAGCGACCGGATCGATCTCTTCGGCCCTTGCAGTTGTTTCTTCGTGGCGGCGTTCACGACGACCACGGGCCGCAGCTCTGCGATGGGAATCACTTCCGCGACCAGCTTTTCTTTCACGGCAATGCGCATATGCGAAGCGTCGGCGGCAAGATACAGGTCTCCGAGCCCTTCGCGCGCGCGAATCGTGGACAGCAACTTGCCGGAGCCGTCATAGGTTACCGTGACCGGAACGCCGAAAGTCTCTCGATATTCTTGCAGCAGCTCGGCCACGGGGTTGGTCAAGCCCGCCGCGCAGTACAGCGTGAGCGGTCGGGCAGCGGCCCGGCCCCACCGCTCCCATGGCTTGTCCAAAAGGAGAATCAAAACGGCCGCGGCAGCCAGCGAAGTGCCGGCGACCAGCCAGGGCCTGCTCAGAAAGGGACGTGACGGCGGAACCATGTTCAACTTAGTTTAATATATCGCATCTGTGCTGCCTCGCGAATCCGCAAAACCGTGCCGGCTGCTTGACAATCCCCGTCCCTCCGAGTACACCTGAATCTGGTTTTTCTCAAGGATTTCCCCGCTTCGAGGAGACACCCCGATGACAGCCAAGCGATGGATAGTGGGCGCGGTGGCCTGCGCCTTCTTGTTGCCCTTTGTCGGCCGCACGTGGTCCCAAGACGACGAACCCAAGAAGTTCAACCTCATCTACGTGCCGACGGATGAAAAAGTAATCGAAAAGATGTTCGAGATGGGCAAAGTCGGCAAGAAGGACGTGGTCTTCGATTTGGGCTGCGGCGACGGCCGCATCTGCGCCATGGCGTGCAAGAAGTTCGATTGCATCTCGGTCGGCATTGACCTCAACCCCGAACGCATTCGCGAATGCATGGACACCATCAAGAAATACGGCGTGGAGAAACACGTCGATGATTTCAAGCTCGAATATCGTCTGGGCAACGCCCTCAACGTGCCGGACCTCGGCAAAGCCAGTGTGATCATGCTGTACATGCTGCCCGAGTTCATGGATTTGTTGGAGCCGGTTGCCCGTAAGGCGCTCAAGCCGGGCAGCCGCATCGTTTCCCATGACTATCGCTGGCGGAGCAAGGAGTGGGAACCGGACCAGGTCGTCGAGTTCCGCGGACCGACGCGGACGCATACGCTCTACTTGTGGACAGTGAAGGACAAGGAAAAAGACAAGTAATACAATGGCGAGCGGCGTTTCCCAGACGCCGCTCGTTTCGTTTTCCGATCCCATCCTCATCCCAGGAGTGTTGCACATGAGATTCCTACGCGTGCTCGCTGCCGGCGCGTTGTTCGCCCTTGTCGCTGCGCCGTTTAGCGCCAGCGGCCAGGACAAAGACAAGAAAAAAGACGACATCGATCCGGACTTCAAGTGCCGGATCATCTATGTGGCCACGCCGCAGACGGTCGTAGAAAAGATGCTGGAAATGGCCAAGGTCACGAAAAACGACATTGTCTACGACCTGGGATGCGGCGACGGCCGTATCGTTTGCACCGCCGCCAAAATGTACGGCGCCAAAGGCGTGGGCGTGGATATCGATCCGGCGCGCATCAAGGACTGCATGGAGACAATGAAAAAGTTCGAAGTGACCAAGGAACAAGTCGACATCCGCCAAGGCGACGCGCTCAAGGTCAAGGACCTGGAGCGGGCCACAGTCATCCTGTTCTACATGCTCCCGGAGTTCATGGAAAAACTCGAGCCGCAAGTGCTCAAGCGGCTCAAGCCGGGCACGCGGCTGGTGGCGCACGATTATCCGTTCCCGAACATGAAGGCAGACCACACGGTCGAGTTCATGGGCCCCGACCGCGAGCACACGTTGTACTTGTGGGTGGTCAAGGAGAAAAAGGAGAAGGAATAGTACAGTAGTACAGCTGTTCGAATCGGAGTTTTGAGTTAGTGCGTTCCCAAACGGGGGTTTGGGAACGAGGTTTGACCGTCAACACTAGCCCGACGCGCGAGCGAGGGAATCAACATTAGCCCGACGCGCGAGCGAGGGAACATTGACGACACGGCGGTCACTCCTCTAAGATGACTGTCGAGCCGAAGTGGCGGAATTGGCAGACGCGCCAGCTTCAGGAGCTGGTTCCCGTTAGGGAGTGGAGGTTCGAGTCCTCTCTTCGGCAGTATCTAAGTGCAGCACATCTTCGTGATCTGTCTGTTTCTTCAGCGCTTCAAGTTGCATAACTTCCTATCGCAATCATCACACAATGATTATCCAGAATCATGTACTTAACTCTTGCTAATGCTCGACAACAAACTACAATAGCCGCGCGATACCGGCATGTACATCTACTAACATTGGAGTGACGCATCATGGCCAAGAAAACGGCGGGCGAAAGCAAGATGGGATATTTCCGGCGCGTCTATGAAGAGAATCGTCCGTGGATCAAGCTGCGGAGCAACGCGAAAATGGTCGAACGCTGGCTCGCCGATCATCCCGGACATACGGAGATGCCGGACGACATGCGCGGCACCATGGCCAACGTCAAGAGCATCCTGCGCAGCAAGCGCCGCCGCCGTAAGAAAGCCGCACAGGAAGCCGGCGTCGTGCCCATGATCAAGCCGCGGCCGGCCAACCTGGACAACCTGGAGATTGAAATCGACGACTGCATCATGATGGCGCATCGCATCAACCCAACGGGACTGGAAGATATCATCAAACTGCTGCGCCGCGCGCGCAAAGAAGTGGTTTTGAAGATGGGACAATAGTAACTTCCTCGTTTGGCGTTCGTAGGATCTTAGCCAGTTCTTAGATACTACGAGCGCTAAACGATTCTAGCGCAGCTGCCGTTGAAATGGATTTCCCAAGAACAGGAACACATCGGCGGTCTTCAGACGTGAGATTTGGAACTCCAGCGGCGCGTCCGTCAGCAATTCGTTGTTCACCAGGAACACTTCCTCTTCCAAATGCTCGAGCGGCACATCCCAATGACGATAGCGCCAGTAGAGCTTGCCCATTTTATGGGCGATTTCCATCGTGCCGTAGGCTGGGTTGTCGAACTTGCCCGCGTACGCCGGCAGGCCGAGGAGCGGTTTGGCATTGGGCTTGCGCCGGTCGCGCAGCGCCTTGGCCCGTTCCTTTTCTTGCGCTTCGAGCGCGTCGTGTACGCCGGACAGAAACTTGTCCCAGCCCTTTGCCGGCAAGCCCAAAAGATGATCCACGAGTGCGTTGCTGAGCGCAAGGTTCATGGGGGTATGGTCGAGATTGTTCAATAGAACGATGCCGAGTTTCGCCTTGGGAACCAAAGTGAAATGACTGCGGAAGCCGTCGATGGCGCCGCCGTGCATGAGCAGCAGTTGGCCGCGGTAATCCTGCACGATCCAGCCTAGGCCGTAGGTCAATAGCAGCGTATCCGGGTTGACAAGCGCGGCAGCGCCTTCCTTGCGCAGCACCATGTGCGGTGAGTGCAGCTCCGCCAGGCTTTCCTGTTGCATGAGGCGTTTTCCATTCCAGGCGCCGTCGCCCAGGTGAAAGAGCAGATAGTTGGCCAGGTCGCGCGCGCTGGCGTGAATGGAGCCGGCTGCATCGGGTTCATCTTGCTGATAGCGGGCGATCTTCTCGACTTTGCCGGTCGATGATTTGCGGTGCGGGCCGGCAAGGTCGCGCCCGGCTGTGGGAAAAACCGGCGACGCGTTCTTCATTTCCAAAGGATCGAAAATGCGCTCTTGAATCACGTCCTGCCAACGCGAACCACTGGCGCTTTCAAGCGCCGGTCCCAAAGCGCCGAACAGCACCACTTGATATTGAAACCGTGTGCGAAAGGGCGCGTCCGGCAGGAGTCTGCCCGCGCGACGCAGACGCTCTTTTAGCGGCCACGGCGCCTTGTACCAAAGAAGATCATGGGCGGAAACGCCCGTCCGGTGGCACGCCAAGTCGCGCAGCGCCACCCCCGCGTCGGCGAAAGGATCGGCCAAACGAAAATAGGGCACGTACTTGCGCACCGGGTCGTCCCAGGAGAGTTTGCCTTGCTCGGCCAACTGAGCAACCGCCAGACACGTAAACGACTTCGTGCAGCTGCCGATGGGAAACACCGTGTCGGGCGTTACCGGGCCGGCCTTGTCCAATTCCTTGTCGCCATAGCCTTGGACGTAGAGGACCTCTTTGCCGCGCACGATGGCGAGGGCCGCGCCCGGCACTTGCCAGTGCTTTAAGGCGTCGCGGACTATGTTGTCGATGTCCCTGGCGCGAAACTCCTGAGCGTGGAGCCCCGGCGCCGCAATGAGCATCCCGATGAAGAGAAGCAGGCGTGGCATGGTTTCCTCATATTCACACCAACATGTCCCTTGGGCGAACGTGGCATTATTATCACAGGCCGGCGTCAACAAAAAAAGCCGGCCTCCACAGTTTGGGAGGCCGGCATCGTTTTTTTGTTTGACATTCGCAGAGCGCCTTGCCTTAGCAAGGCGCGACCCGAACGCTAAACGGCCTACGCCAACAGCCGATTGATCACGCGGCCCTCGCGGAAGAGCTGCATGGGCCGGCCCGTCGGCGTCATGAGTTCCTGGTGCGGGTCGATGCCCAATTGGTTGAAGATGGTGGCAGCCACGTCGTCCGGAGTGCAAGGATCGGTGGCGGGGGCCATGCCTTGGACGTCGGTAGTACCGTGGGCGTAGCCGCGCCGGAAGCCGCCGCCGGCGAGCACAACCGCCATCGAACGGGCCCAGTGGTCGCGGCCGGAGTTCTGGTTGATGCGCGGGGTGCGGCCAAATTCGCCGGCGCAGTAGACGATGGTGCTGTCGAGCATGCCGCGGCCGTCGAGGTCGGCGATGAGGGCGGAGAGCACCTGGTCCAAAGGCGGCAATTGGCGGGTGCGCAAGGCATTGAAGTTTTGGCCGTGCGTGTCCCAACCGCCGATACTGATGGTCACAAAGCGGACGCCGGCTTCAATCAGTCGGCGGGCGGCGAGGGCGCCTTGGCCGAACGCCGTCGTGCCGTAGCGGGAGCGGAGCGCTTCGGGCTCTTGCTGGAGGTTGAAGGCGTTGCGGGTGCGGTCCGAGCGCAGAATGTCGAGGGCCTGGCGATGGAAGGCGTCCAGTCCGTCCACGAGGTCGGCGCTGCGGTCGACGGCTTCGAACGAGCGGTCAAAGTTGCGCAGCAAGCGGTCGCGGTTTTCGAGCTGCTCAAGCGTAAAGCCGGTGGGCAGAGTAATGCCGCGGACACGTAAGTTGGCGGCGATGGGGCCGCGGTTATTGGCGGGAGCGGCGCCCGCGCCCTCGACGATGAACGGGTTGTAGCCGGTGCCAAGATAGCCGGCCAGGCCCGCGGTGCCGTTGCGCAGCTCCGTGAAGCTGACAAAAGGCGGCACGCCTTGAGCGGCGGGCAGCATACGAGCCGTCAAAGAACCAATCGACGGATACTGCACCGCCGGTGTGGGCTTGTTGCCCGTAGTCATGAAGACGGTGGCGGGGCCGTGCGACGGAATCGTATGGGCCAGGCTGCGAACGACCGTGGTACGGTCCATCACTTGCGCCATGCGCGGCAAGTGCTCGCTGATGCGGATGCCCTCGGCCGTGGTAGGGATTTCGCGAAACTCGCCGCGGATGTTCTCGGGAGCGTTCGGACGGATGTCCCACATGTCGATAGTGGCGGGGCCGCCGGCGAGCCAGACGAGGATGACAGACGTGGCCCGGCGATTTTGCTGGCCGCGGGCGGGCTGGTTGGCCCGCGCCTCGAGCTGGAGGAGTTGGGGCAGACTAAGGCCGAAGATGCCCGCGGCGCCGATTTTCAGGAAATCTCGTCGGGCAAAGCCTTCACAGTCGCTTCGAAACTGAGCCATGGCTATGGTTCCTTTTCTGCCCTGAAATCCCCCCAGAGAAACTCCCCCTCAAGGCAGCGCGGGGAAGCGGGTTCGCAGTTTGGATTCTAACCACGGATTACGCGGATAGCACTGATAAAAAAGCAATTAGTTTTTCCTATCCGTGTTATCCGTGAAATCCGTGGTTAGCGTTAGTGATTCAAAATGAATTCCCTCGTGTTAATCAAAGCCCACAAGGTGTCCGTAAAGGCCTCGCGGCGATTGGGGACGCTGCGGCGGTATTCCGCGAACGACTCGCGGTCTTGAGCGGAGGGCAGCCGGCTCAAGGTCGCCAGGAACATTTCCTCGAGAATCTCGTCGTCGGATTTCTTGCTTCTTAACAGTGATTGCAGCCGCCCATCCTGTTCGTTAAACTTGCCGAGCAGGATCGGGTCGGTCATAAGATAGAGCTTTTGCGGCAAGGCGGGCTCCATGGCCCGTTCGCAATCGCAGGCGGTGGTGCGCGGCGGCCGGCCGAAAATGCGGAACGCGTAGGTCAGCGACGGATTCTGCAGCGTCGTCGCGCCGACTTCCACTGCCTTGGCGCCAGGTTTTACATCGTTGCCGAAGCGCTCGGATACGCCCAACGCACAGTTCAGCACGTCCACAACGGCCTCAGCCATCATCGGGCGAACATAGCTGCGGGCATAGTTGTTTTTGTCGAGCTTATTGGTTTCGTTCGCCTTGGAACTAAGCTGATAGACCCGGCTATTGAGCACAAGGCGCTCGATGTGCCGGATGTCGTAGTTGTGATCGGTGAACTCCTTTGCCAGGGCGTCAAGCAGTTTGTCATTGCTCGGCGGATTGGCAAGGCTGAAGTCATCCACGGGGTGTACGAGCCCGATACCGAGGTAGTGTCCCCAGATGCGGTTGACGAAGCTTTTGGCGAAGAACGGATTGTCGGGCTTGCGCAGCCATTGGAACAGGGTTTCGCGCATGTCCTGGCCCCGTTGGAAGGGGATTTCCGGGCCGCCCAAGGCGCGTGGCGCGAGCGGCCGGCCGGTTTCCGGGTGCGGCAAGCTGCGCGCATTGGGACCGACAAAAACTTCGCGGACGATAGCAATCTGGTTGTTGTTTTTGGGCGCTGACTTTTTGCGTTCGGCGTTCTCGTCGTTGATGACTTTCTTGGCCTCGGGGGACACGCCGAGAGTCACCGCTCCAAAGATATTGGCGTAGGCCCGATACTCTTCCTGGCTCCAGCGATCGAACGGGTGTTTGTGGCATTGGGCGCATTCCAGACGCACGCCCATGAACGCCGCCGCCGTGCGCTCGCCCCATAACTCGACGGTCTGCGCTTGTTGCCGACGCCAATAGAGATCGAGGCTTGGGCGGCTGGCGTAATCGTTGTCGACGCCTTTGGCCGCATCGTTGTCGAGCTTGCGGACAAACTCGATCCACTGTTCCGGCGTTTCTTGACCGTCGCGGCTGGTGGCGCACAAGACGCCGCGGACGATCTCGTCGTACGGCATGTTTTCGGCGATGCGCTTGCGGAACCAATCATGCCACATCTGACTCTTCTTAGCCTTCTGCTGCTGCGGATTCTCGAGCGAAGGCGTGTCGTTGCCGGTAATGTCGGAGAACTTGGTGGCCCACAAGGCGGCGTGCAACGGATGGGCCAACAGTTCGTCGATCTTCTTCGCGCGTTTGTCGGGACTCTTGTCCGCCAGAAACGCTCGCACTTGCTCAGGCGTGGGCAATTGGCCGATGGTGTCGATGGTCACGCGCCGCAGGAATTCCTCATCGCTGGAAAGATCGGAGGGGACCATGTTCAGTTGCCGCAAGCGTTCAAAAACCAACCGGTCAATTAAGCTGTTCTCGGGCACTTTGGGATACTTGAAGCCGACCGGCAACTCCATGGGGACTAGGATCCGAACCGGCAGCACGTTGCCGCGATAGGTGACGACGATAGAGGTGCTGCCCGGACGAAGACTCTTGACGATGCCAAGGTTGGACACGTCGACAACGGCGTCGTCATTGGTGCGGAAGTCGGAGAAGGCGGTGATGTCGTTTTGGCTGCCGTCGGCGAAGCTGGCCATCACCTGGATTTGTCGCGCTTCACCGGCTTTCTTGAAAGCTATCTCCGGCGGGTTGAGCGTGACTGTGATCACTTCACCGGAACCTTCTTGCCAAGGAGCGCCGCGCTCAATCCATTCACGAAAGATCTTGTATTGCCAGGAGTTTTTCAGAAAGCGCATGCCGCCCCCGTGGTCGACTTGGCCTGTCGCTTTGAGCAACAGCAAACTGCTGTCGGGATCGGAGATGCTGATCCTGCGCCCGAGGTTGTCGCGTATCACGGAGCCGAAGTCCCTTTCGGGTTCGTAGCCAAAGAGAGATAGCCGAAAACCGCCTTTGCCTTGGAACGAGCCGTGACAGGAGCCGGAATTGCAGCCCATGCGGCCAAAGAGGCCCATGACATGGCGTTCAAAATCGACTTCGTCCACTTTCTTATTACCGGGCAGATCGACGCCGGCGCTGGCAGACGAAGCGGATGAGCCAACAACAAGAGCCAGAGTAAGAACGCCGAAACGAAATGCGCGAGAGGCAGCAATCATTCCTTCGGTCCTCCACAGGAGGTCGGTGGGAGAGGCGAACCGGCGGGTCGGGGCAGGCGGATGTCAGCTGTAACCTTATTACTCAACTCAAGTTAATCACCACGTTGGCGGCAATGCAAATGAAAAAACAAAACTTGCGTATGCCTGTGAACTCTTGGGAATGCTACTTCTTGATGTAATGCCGAGACAAACCGTCCCAGGCACACCGACTTTGCATCCATAAGTCTTTACACGGCAAATTCTTGCGTCCAACAGGCTCTTGGGAGCGAAAATGGCCGTGAGGATTTAACCCGCAGCAGCGACAGAAGTTTCGATGAAAAATGAGACCCCAATGAGCGCCAGCGCTCTGCCAGCTTGCACCCGCCTGGCCGTCTGTTACCATAAAGCGAATTCTTCCGCGGAGAATCGTCATGCTCTCCATTCTCGGCAAAGTTCGGCGGGCTGGCGGCTGGACGCGACGTGAATTCCTCCGGATCGGCGGCTTGGCGCTTGCCGGCGGCCTGGGGCAGCGCGTCGGAGCGCAGATGGCGACGCCGCGCGGCCAGGGGTTCGGCCGGGCGCAGGCAGTCCTCTTCCTCTATACGCAGGGAGCGCCAAGTCACATCGACTTGTGGGACCCGAAGCCGGAAGCATTGCCCGAGATACGCGGCGAGTTTCGGCCCATCGCGACTCGGGCGCCGGGCATGTATCTGGGGGAAGTGCTTCCGCGTCTGGCGTTGGAAGCGGACAAGTTCGCGCTCGTGCGCTCCTTAGGCGTCAAGCCGCGCGGCTTGGCGAACCACGGCGCGTCGATCTACATGCTCATGACCGGCTACGATCCGAGCAATTTCTCGCCGACGGGACTGGCGGTGCCGCCGTCGCCGCAGGACCCGCCGTCGGTGGGCTCCGTCGTGGCCCGTTATCGTCCGGCGCCGCGCGGCGCACCCAGCTTCGTGAGCATCGGCGGCCCCATTCGCGAAGGCAGCGTCACCGGCGTGGGACAATTCGCGGGTCTGCTCGGCGGCGCCTACCATCCCTTGCAAATGCACGACGACCCCACGCGGCCTTTGCGCCTTGAGGCCTTGTCGCTGCCGCCGGACATGACGCTTGGCAGATTGCAAGCGCGGCTCGATCTCAGGACCGGCTTGGAACAGCGGCCCGTCAGCACGAGCGCTTTCG